>CAMFCQ010000071.1 GCA_945948915.1 uncultured Clostridia bacterium
TTGAAGCGCATGAAGACCTCGTCGTCGGAGATCGCCTTGAGCACGTCGGTGATGTAGCGGACGTTGAAGGCGATGGACAGATCCTTGCCCTCGGTCGTCACGCCGATCCTCTCCTCCATGTCGCCGTTCTCGGAGTTGGAGGTGACGGTCAGCGTGTCGCCGTCGATCTTGAAGCACACCAGATTGCTCTTGCCCTCGCGCGCAATCAGGCTGGCGCGGTCGATGGCGCTGCTCAATTCGCCGCTGCGCACGGCCACGCGGGTCTGCCACTCCTGCGGCAGAATCTGGCGGTAGCGGATGAACTCGCCCTCGAGCAGGCGGGCGACGATGTGCGTCGCGCCCACGTTCATCTGCACATGGCTGCGGCTGAAGCAGAGCGCGACCGGATCGTCGCTGTCGCTGAGGATCTTCGCGATGTCGCCCAGCACCTTGCCGCCCACGACGGCCGAAACGTCGCTGTCCGGGCCGTCGATGTTCTCCCTGCGCATCGCCAGTCGGAAGCCGTCCAGCGCGACCACGCGCATTTCGCTTTTGCCCACCTCCATCAGGCAGCCGGTGAGGATCGGGCGGCTCTCGTCCACCGCGATGGCGAACAGCGTGCGGCCGATCATGTCGCGCAGCGTGCTCTGCGGCATGGAGAAGGAAGCGCCCGATACCTGCGGCAGCTCCGGATACTCGACCGGATCAAAGCCGGTGATCGTGGTGCGGATGCTCGCGCAGCGGATGGTCGCCTGCATGCGCTCGGAGATGGAGAATTCGCAGGTTCCGCCGGGCAGCTTGCGCACGATTTCGCACAGCAGCTTGCCGGGCAGAACGGCGCGGCCCTCCTCGGTGAAGGTCGCCGGAATGACTGTCTGAATGCCGAGGGCGAGATCCGTGCAGATCAGGCGCAGGCCCTGCTCGCAGGATTCAAGGAGAATGCCTTCCAGAATCGGCTTCGGAGATCGCACCGCCAGCGCGCGGCTGACGATGGAGAGGCTTGTGTTCAGATCGTTGGTATCGCAGGAAAAACGCATATCATCAACCTCCATGGAGTAGTAGCAGTATATAAGATTCAGCAGGAGTAGCCGTAGTGCGGTGGAAAACCGGGATAACTGCCAAAAAGCCAAAACTGTTTTGGTTTTGGGCTGTGGAAAACCCTGTAAAAGGCCCAAAATATATCCACGGCTTTTCCACAGCTTTGGGGATAAACCGGAGCGGTTTTCTCCCGGGCCTTCAAAGACGTATGAAAAGGCAAATTCGTTCATATTCAGTATTCGATTTTTTCCTGTAAAATCCTTCTGTCAATCCCGCAGTTCCGCGAAAAAGGGGCTGCCTCAGACGAGACAGCCCCTTCTACCCAATGGGTCATTCGGTTTCAGGTTCGCGCTTCTTTTTGCGCAGGGTCTTGGAGGTGCGGAGCGTGCGGAAGCCGCGGCCGTTTTTCAGCATCTGAACCAGGCACAGCAGAACCATCAGCACCGTGATAATGGCCAGAATATTCGTGCGGGAAAAGCCGGTGAGTGCGCCCAGCAGCGTGAAGGCTGCGCTGACGGCGGTGATGACAATCAGGCCGAGGGCGTTGATTTTCCTGCGCTGAATGAACGCCTTCAGCATGTCCTTGTTGATCTTTTTCTTGAGCATGAAAAGGATGCCCTCCCGGAAGAATTGATATGTTGCTTATTCTATTCGATCAAAAGGGAAAAAAGCCTGTTAAGATCGCGTAAAATTCAGGAAGATGTGCGCTGGGGTCAATCGCATGATCACAGCAGCAGGGAAAACAGCGATGCGCCTGCCACCGTCAGAATGCCCGCGACGACGATGGACAGGCTGCTCATCGCGCCCTCCACCTCGCCCATCTCCATGGCTTTGGTGGTGCCGATGGCATGCGAGGACGTGCCGATGGCCAGACCTCGCGCGATCGGATCCGTGATGTGGAAAACCCTGCAGACGGATTCAGCGATCATGCTGCCCAGGATGCCGGTGATGATGATGACCGCCACGGTGATGGACACATGGCCGCCGAGCTCCTCGCTGACGCCCATGCCGATGGCCGTGGTGATGGACTTGGGCAGCAGCGTGACGTAGGCGGCGTGATCAAGCCCAAAGAGCAGGGCGAGCGCGAGCACGCAGACAAGGCTGGTGAGCACGCCGGAAAGCACACCGATGAGAATCGCCGCCTTGTGGCGCCTGAGCAGATGAAGCTGCTCGTAGAGCGGCACGGCGAGACAGATCGTCGCAGGGGTCAGCAGGCTGCTGACGAGCCTGGCGCTCTGGTTGTACGCGGCGTAGTCGATATCAAGTGTGCAGAGCAGGAGCATCACCAGCACGATGGCGATCAGCAGCGGATTCATGAGCACGAGTCCGGTCTTCTTCCTGATCTTCAGGCCGATCAGGTAGGCGGCCAGCGTCACAAACACGCCGAAGAACACGGAGGATGCGGCAAATTCATTCATGGCGGCTTTCCTCCCCGGATGCTCTGCGGATGACGGCCTGCGCCGCGCGGCCGGCGACGGCCATGACGGCGATCGTGGAGACAAGCGTAATGACGGTGTACGCGGGCAGCGCAGGCAGCAGCAGGCCGAAGGACTCCGTCAGCCCGACGGCTGCGGGAATGAACATGACAGGCATGATGGCAATCAGGAAGGAGGAGACCTCCCTGATCGATTCCACGCGCAGCGCGCCCGTGCACAGCAGAAGGAACAGCAGCGCAATGCCGTAAATGCTTGCCGGAATGGGCAGCGGAATCAGAGCGCTGAGCGCCTCGCCCACGAGCGAGATGAGCAGGATAATGGAAAACTGACGCAGGATGTTCAAGCGATTCGCCTCTCTTTTTGCGATGCAGATTCTGCTGTAAATCTTTTTCTCGGGCACAGCGCAGCCGGATTCACAGCATTCGTCGCAGATGCTACGGCATCTTGCCGGTAGGCCCCTATTGTACCATCAGAGCGCAAAAAGGACAAGCGAGTTGACAGTGAAACACAGCGGCTTTATAATGCAGAAAACGCCATGCGGCCGGCGGCATCACCGACTGCGGAAAGGAAGATTTCATGGCAAAGGTTTATACGTCGGCTGAGCAGATCATTGGCCATACGCCGCTGATGGAGGCCGTGCATATTGAGCGGGAGGAGCGCCTCAACGCGCGCCTGCTTGTGAAGCTGGAGGGCTTCAATCCCGGCGGCTCGGCCAAGGACCGCGTGGGCCTGGCGATGATCGAGGATGCGGAAAAGCGCGGCGTGCTCCATCCCGGCAGCACCATCATCGAGCCGACCAGCGGCAATACGGGCATCGGATTGTGCGTCGTCGCGGCGGCGCGGGGCTACCGCGCGATCATCGTCATGCCGGACAGCATGAGCATGGAGCGCCGCCTGTTGATGAAGGCCTACGGCGCGGAGCTGGTGCTCACGCCGGGCAGCGAGGGCATGAAGGGCGCGATTGAAAAGGCCGAGCAGCTTGCGCGCGAGATTCCGGGCAGCTTCATCCCCGGCCAGTTTGACAATGCCGCCAATCCGCAGGCGCACTATGACACGACCGGCCCGGAGATCTATGAGGATACCTGCGGCGAAGTCGATATCTTCGTGGCGGGCGTGGGCACCGGCGGCACGATCACGGGCGTGGGCCGTTATCTCAAGGAGAAGAAGCCGGACGTGAAGGTTGTCGCGGTGGAGCCGGCGTCCTCGCCGCTGCTGTCGCGCGGCGTCGCAGGCCCGCACGGTATTCAGGGCATCGGCGCGAACTTTGTGCCCGGCGTGCTCGATCGCGGCGTGATCGACGAAATCATCCCGGTCACGGACGAGGACGCGATGGCCGCGGGCCGCGCCATGGGCAGGCGCGAGGGCGTGCTCATCGGCATCTCCTCCGGCGCCTGCCTGCACGCGGCGCTGAATCTGGCCCGGCGCGCGGAAAACGCGGGCAAGACCATCGTGGCGTTTCTGCCGGACGCGGGCGACAGGTATCTGTCCACAAGGCTGTATCAGGACTGAGCTTTATCAACTCAAAAAGACCGGGATTGCTGTCCCGGCCTTTTCGTTTTGAAAATTGTTTTGCTTAAGGGAGCTAATGTTCATCAAGGGGATCCAGTGTTTGATGATGCTTTGAATGAATTCGTTGCTTCAGGGGAGACGCGCTCCGCTGGGGCCAGAAGGGTCGGGGAGGGTTTCGATGCCCTCCCCAGACCCTCCTGGACCTCCCATCCCCCTCCCCAGACGACCAGGGTTGCGACCCTGGACCCATGGGGATTTGCAAAGTTTTTCATACAGCCCCAGGTCCAGGACCACAGTCCTGGTCGTTTCAAGGGGGTATGGGAGTCCAGAGGGATGTAGGGGGGAAATCGAAATCCCCCCTCATCCCTCTGGGCCCAGCGCAGCGCGCTTCCCCTGAAGACCGCAGTCTTCATATTTCTTAATGAACATTAGCTCCCTTAAGTGAAGAAACCATCACTTCTTCTCGATCTGATTCAGCTTTTCATTGAGCTCAAGCAGCTGCTCCTTCGTGAGCTTGACATCCATCGAGCTCATCAGGTTGGTCAGGCGCAGGACGGTAAAGCCGCCCATCATCTTCATCATGTCCGGGGTCATCTCAAAGCCCATCGCTTTCTGGTGCTTCATGGCCTGCATCAGGCTGCCGAACAGCGCGCTGCCCTCCTTCGATTGGAGAATGTCGCTCAGCTTGTCGTTCAGCGAGTAATGCCCTTCAACCTCGGTGATGTCAAACCAGTTGAGCACCGCGCCCTTCTCCCGCAGGCGGTAGGCTTCATTGAAGGTTTCGACCTTGCGGATCTCGCCCTCGTCGGTGCAGCTTCCCGCGACGGCGCGCAGATGCGTTGTACCTTCGTTGGGTACGTCGAAGCGGAAGAAGTGATCCTCCGCCGTCTTGTTGCCCAGGGAATTGCCGTTCGCGAACAGCTCCACCTCGGGCAGGTTGGAATAGACCGTTACCTTCGTCATGTCCTCCACGCGATCCACGTAGCGCTTGCCGCCAATGTGCACGAACGGCTCGTCCGACAGCCAGGCCTTGTAGGCGTAGAACGCGTCCTTCTTGTATTTGCGGTCAAACGTCACCAGGCCCTTGTGATTCTGGCCGTTTTCGCCGCCCTCCGCGCGGTTGTCCGCGCCGAAGTCAAACATGTTCCAGACGTGCGTCGCCCAGAGGTACTTGCGCGTGAAGAGCTGCTTGATGAGTTCCTCGTGGTAGTACGCCTGGTATTCCTCGGTGTAATCGCCCTGCATGGGATTGGAGGTGTGCCAGTTCAGGGCCTCGCAGCCGTATTCGGACACGCCCACCGGAATGTCCGGCAGCTCCGCATGGAATCTGTCAAACCACGGGCCGTTCATGCTCGTTTCGCCGCCGTACCAGCCGAAGTAGTGGTTGTAGGACACCACGTCCGGAATCCTGACATAGTCCGCATGGATGTCGCACATGGACAGCACCGCGATGGTCGTCAGGCGGGTCTTGTCCATCTCGTGGCACAGGTCGTTCAGGATGCGGTGGTTCTTCAGCAAATCAGGATCCTCCGCGCCCTTCATGGTAATCTCGTTGGACAGACCCCAGACGACGATGGACGGATGGTTGTAGTTCTGGATGATGAGCTCCTTCATCTGCGCAATCGTGTTCTCGCGTCCGAGCGGCATGTGCTGGGAGATGTACGGGATCTCCGCCCAGACGACCATGCCGTATGCATCGCACAGGTCGTAGAAAACTTGGTCGTGCTGGTAGTGCGCCAGACGGATGGTGTTCGCGCCCATCTCGGCGATCAGCTTCATATCCTCCCTGTGGTGCTCCGGGAGCAGCGCGTTGCCCACGCCCCAGCGGTCCTGATGACGGGACACGCCGCGCAGCGGATAGCTTTCGCCGTTGAGGATGAAGCCCTCGTCGGGATCGATGGCGAACGTCCGGCAGCCGAAGCGCGCATGTACGCTGTCCAGCACGGCTTCGCCGTCCCTCAGCTCGACCTCTGCGGTGTACAGATACGGGTCTCTGCGGCCATGCCACAGGTGCGCATCCGCGATGACGGCATCAAACCTGGTCTGACTGGCAGGCGACTCGGTCTCAGCCACGACGCGGCCGTCCGCATCCCTGAGGACATAGCGCAGCGTCTGGCCTTCTTTGGCGTCCGTCAGGTACACCTGCGTGCTGACATGCGCATCCCTACCCTGCACCACCGGTGTGACCGCGATGCCCGGGCCGCCGAAGTGCATCAGGTCGAAGTGAGAGGCCGGCACGCCGATCAGGTTCACATCGCGGTAGAGGCCGCCGTAGAACGTGAAGTCCGCCATCTGCGGATAGACGGCATCATTCGGCGCGTTGTCCACCATCACGACGATCAGCGTGTGGCCGGTCCGGCTGACGCTGTCGGTCACATCCACGCGCCAGGTGGAGTAGCCGCCGTCGTGGTGCGCGAGGTGCCTGCCGCCGACGTACACGTCTGCGGAGGAATTCGCGCCGCGGATTTCCAGAAACAGCTTTTCGCCCTCGGGCAGCTCCTCGCAGGAGAGGCTTTTGATGTAGGCGCAGGTGCCGCGGAAGTAGTCTCCGCCGCCGTCCTGGCCGTCGATGGCGTTGTAGGTGTGCGGCAGATTGACATAGTAGGCCGGCGCGGGCATCGCAGACGGCACGCCCTGCGGCGCCATGACAAAGGCCCATTTGCGGTTGAGATTGACGGTCTGTCTCATGGAGTTTTCATCCTTTCATCATGAATTCGTCTGCATCTCAGGCTGATGCGCAGCCGTGATGAGACTGTTAAATCAAAACTACTAATTGATAAGCCCCGTCAGGTAACGCTGCGCTCCCTGACTGCTTCTTTTCTGATCGCTTCGCGATATGGGGACGTTGGGGGATTTCATCCCCCAAACCCCTGGCCTGGGGACAAATCCCCAGACCCCTTTTTCGCTTCGCGTGCTAAAAAGCAAGCCTGTTCTTCATTTTGCCGGATCAGTCTTTTGCAGCATGCTTTTCCTTGAGCCGCGCGATGTTTTCATCCACCTGCCGCTTGTGCAGCGGATACCACAGCCCCAGCACCAGCGCCAGCAGGAAGAAGCCCAGCGCCGGCACAAGTGTGGTGATGGTGAAGATGCCGCCTTGCACCTCGGGCGTCTGGCCGCTGGCCGAGCCGGACATGTAGCCGATTGCCGTCAGCAGCCAGCCGGTCAGGCCGGCGGCGGCCGCCTGCCCCAGCTTGCGCGCAAAGGAATACATCGCGTACACGGAGCCATCCTCGCGCACGCCGTTTTGCAGCTCGGCGTAGTCGATGACGTCGGTGATCAGCGCCCAGGAGACCATGGTGAACATGCCCAGCCCCAGCCAGCCGAGCGTCTGCAGGCCCACGAATACCCACACGCTCTGCGGCCTGAGGAAATAGGTGATCACGCTGATCACGCCCGCGAACGCGCTGGAGACCGCGCTGACCTCCGCCTTGCCAAAGCGCGCGGCAAGCGGCTTGGCCAGCGCCGCGGCGACGAGCATGCCCACCGTCATGAGCACCGTGGAGACGGACTGCGCGCGCGAGTTGTTGTAATAGTCCGGGTAGATGTAGCCGCTCATGTTCTGCATGGTCAGCTGCGCCAGCAGCATGACGATGGACGCGGCGATGACGGAGATCAGCGCGCGGTTATGCAGCGCGCTTTTCAGCACCTGAAGGGTGGACTTGCGCTCGCCGTTCGCCGCCTCCGGGACGACGCGCTCCTGCGTCAGCGCGTAGCAGATCAGATAGCAGGCGATGGCCAGCAGCGAAAACACGCCCGCCGCCAGCGTGACGCGCGATCCCACCAGCGTCTCCGCGCCGTCGATCTTCTGATAGGCGATCACGGGCAGGAGCACGCCCACAAACAGGCCTGCCAGCGTCGCACCGACGGAGCGGAAGGTGGACAGGCTCTGCCGGTCGTCCGCATCCGGCGAGACGGCGGAGGCCATCGAGCCGTACGGGATATTGATGGACGTATAGAAGACCGAGCCCCAGAGAATATAGGTAACAAACAGGTAGATCACCTTGGCCGCGTACGGCCAGGAGGCCGGACTGCTCAGATACATCAGAAAGGAAGCGGCCGCCACCGGCACGCACATCCGCTTGATCCACGGCCTGAACTTGCCCACGCCCGGCACGGGGCGGCTGAGATCGCAGATGCGGCCCATGGTCACGTCGGTGAACGCGTCCACGAAACGCGCGGCCATCATGACCGTGCCGACCACGCCGGCGGAGACACCGATGACGTCCGTGTAGAATTTCATGAGGATCATCGTGGAGAGAATAAAGGTGAAGTCGTTGCCGAAATCACCGAAGAGATAGCCGATCTTGTCCCGGATTCCAAAGGGACGAACCTGCCTGCTTTGCGACATGCTGCATCCGATCCTTTCCTTCAATTAGCGCTAGTGTGACCCGAACGGCGCGTTTTGACACCCGGAAAACGCTTTTCACCGCGCGAAGCGAAGGGAGGGGGCTGAAAAAAAGAGATCATCTGTGCTGTAATCGAAAAGAATCATACTACTCTCAAATAAAATCGGCCATGCAATAACCGGCCGTCAGGTAACGCTTCGCTCCCTGACTGCTTTTCTTTGATCGCTTCGCGATATGGAGACGTTGGGGGATTTCATCCCCCAAACCCCTAGCCTGGGGACCAGTCCCCAGACCCCTTCTTCGCTTCGCGTTTATTGCTCGTTTCTATCAGAAAAGAGTATCAGATCAGAAAAGCATAAAAAAAGCGGCGAACCTTGTCCGCCGCTCCCGTATGAGCATCATGGGTTTATTTTTCTGTGATGATCTTCTTGAGATCCGCGATGGCGGCCTTCATCTCGCCGCCCTCCTCGAGCATCTTGCCCACCTTCTCGCAGGAGTTGATGATCGTGGAGTGGTCGCGGCCGAACGCGTCGCCGATGCGCGGCAGGGACAGGCCGGTCATCTCGCGGGTGAGATACACCGCCACATGGCGCGCCAGCGCGATTTCCTTCTTGCGGGAGTTGCCGCTCAGCAGGGCGCTGCTCAGACCGTAGTAGTCGGCCACGCAGTCGATGATCAGCTCCGGCGTGATGCGCTTGGGATCGCGCACGACGGCGATGTCGTGCAGCGCGTGGGCAATGACCTCCTCGTTGATCTCGCAGCGGTTGAGCTTGGCGTAGGCGTTTACGCGGATGAGCGAGCCCTCGAGCTCACGGATGTTGCTCTCCACGCGGCTGGCGATCAGTTCGAGCATGTCGTCGCCGATTTCAATGCCCTCGTTCTCCGCCTTCTTGCGCAGGATGGCGATACGGGTGTCAAAGTCCGGCTTCTGGATGTCGGCGATCAGGCCCCACTCAAAGCGGGAGCGCAGGCGCTCCTCCAGGCGGGCGATCTCGCGCGGCGGCTTATCGGAGCTGATGATGATCTGCTTGCCGGCGGAGTGCAGCGCGTTGAACGTGTGGAAGAACTCCTCCTGTGTGGAATCGCGGCCCGCGATGAACTGGATATCGTCGAGCATCAGCACGTCCACGTTGCGGAAGCGGTTGCGGAATTCGACGTTCTTGTTGTTCTTGATGGCGGCGACCAGCTCGTTGGTGAACATCTCGCTGGGCAGGTAGAGCATGCGCATGTTCGGAAAGTGATCCTGAATGAAGTGGCCGATGGCATGCATCAGGTGCGTCTTGCCCAGGCCCACGCCGCCGTAGAGGAACAGCGGGTTGTAGGCCATGCCCGGCGCCTCGGCGACGGCCAGCGAGGCCGCGTGCGCGAAGCGATTGGACGAGCCGACGACAAACGTGTCAAACGTTGACTTCGGGTTGAACGTGTTCACGCCCTGAAGGGGCTTCTGTTCCTCCTTCTTCTGGCTTTCCTGCCAGGCGATGCGCTCCTTGACGCTCATCAGCTCCACGGACATCTCGCGCCCGGCGACCTGAGAGACCGCCTCGGTGATCATGGACAGGTAGCGCGCGCGGATGGTCTTCTCCGTAAACTCGCTGATGACCTCCAGCGCCAGCTTGTCGTCCACGACGTACACCGGCTTGAGCGGCTGATCGATCCAGGTGGTATAGGAGACATTGGCCAGCTCCTCGCGCAGCAGCGCCTTTGCTTTGTCCCAAATCTCGACATGATCCATGACGGCATCCTCCGTATATGGCCGTACCTTTCCGGTACAGCATGTTGATTGTGATGAAGGCTGTGGATGAAAACGTTATGCACAGGAAAACCACAGTTTCATGTGGATAACCTGTGGATATCCACATGGGTTTCCACAGGATGTGGAAAATACAGGCCAATCTGTGGATAACTTTTTTAACAGCGTTCCTATCATATCAAAAAAAAGCCCTGCTTTCAAGGCTTTTTCGGCGAACCCTTCTTTGCGGAAAATGAAGGTTATCCACAGATCTCCTGCCGACATGCGGACATTTATCCACAATATCCTGTGGTCACTGTGCATGACTGTACACAATCTATACACGCTTTCGGTGCGTTTCCTTCATTTTTCGCTCGAAACTGTGAGAAGCTTGCAGAAAGTTTTTTTACAGATATCCTCCGTCCACGCCCAGCACCTGACCCGTGATGAAGGACGCGTCATCGGAGAGCAGGAACGCAGCCGCCCTGGCGACGTCCTCCCCTGTGCCCAGACGGCCCAGCGGCGTCTCCTCAGCCAGCAGCTGCTTGGTCTCCTCGCTGTGCTCGTCCATCATGCGCGTATCGATCACGCCCGGGGCGATGCAGTTCACCCGCACGCCGCTGGGGCCGAGTTCCTTGGCCAGCGCCTGCGTCAGGCCGATGAGGGCCGCCTTGCTCGCGGAATACGCCGCCTCGCACGATGCGCCGCTCCTGCCCCACATGCTGGAGATCGTCACGATGCTGCCGTCCCTGCGGGAAACCATGCCCGGCGCAAGCGCGCGGATGAGATAGAACGACCCGGAGACGTTCACGTCCATCACGCGGCGCCATTGCTCGTCCGTCATGTCGGTCAGAAGGCCCGTGTGCGACACGCCCGCGCACAGCACCATCGCATCGACGTGGTGATACAGACGCAGGATTTCTTCACACATGGCGGATACGGCGTCGCTGTCCGCCAGATCGCAGCCAAACGCGTGCGCATCCATACCCGCCGCGCAGAGCTCATCGGCCAATTCTTTGGCTGCATGAAGCCCGCGGTTGGCGTGCAGGAGCACGGTGTATCCTCGTTTTGCCAGCTCGCGCGCGCACGCGGAGCCGATGCCGCCGGAAGCGCCCGTCACGAGCGCGATTCTCTTTGCCATAGGGCCTCCTGAGCTTAAATAAAGGCTTGCTCTTAACCGCGCGAAGCGAAGAAGGGAGTCTGAGGGACGATGTCCCTCAGGCAGGTTTGGAAGCGTAGCTGTGCGCGCCCAGTGGGCGATACAGCGCAGTGAAGCTTGGAAATCGCAAGGAGCGCCAATGGCGCGACTATGAGAGTTTCCCGGGTCGGCAGCCCAACGTATCCCTGTGCGCGAAGCGCCTTTACAAGAATCGCAGCGGAGCCGAAGGCGACAATTGCGATTCCGGCAGTGTCGCCTTAAGCAAGTCCAATGAGAAATCACTTATTTGATGCCGCTCTGGATCCACTTTTCCCACACCTCCGGGCAGTAGCCCACGGTGGCCAGCCGTCCGCTGCGCACGATGGGCAGGCGCAGCAGCTGGGGCTTTTCCATCAGGCCGGAGAGGATCGTTTCCCGGCTCTGCGTGTAGGCGATGACGCTCTCGCGGAAGGCCTTGCTCTCCCTGTCGCACAGCGCGTCAAGGCCCACCGCCGCCGCCACGCTCTCCAGCTCGCGCTTGCCGATGCCGTACTTAAGCACGTCCACGCGCTGATAGGCGATGCGGCGCTCCTTGAAAAATCGCTCGGCCTTCTGGGTGTCAAAGCCCTTGCCGGCGTAGATTTGAAGTCCCATCGATTCAACCTCCACTTTATCAAAGTAGGTTGGGGTAAAAAGTGTATTTGTTCGCGTTTACGGCATGCTGCCTTCTAAGTCAGCCACATCGCAGACGGTCAGCGTGCCGTCCGCCACGGTGAACTTCACGTTATACTGCGCGTAGCGCACGCCGTACACGCGCGCGGGATCGCTCTGATACGACGGCCTCGGATCGCCGGCGAGCACGCCCAGCAACGCCTCATGGTGCGTTTCGTCGATCCGTTCAAGCAGCGTTTCCGGAAAATCCACCTGCAGCGCATAGTCCGCCTTTTCCAAAGCAAAGCCGCCGCGCGCCTCGGGATGGCTGTCGATGTGCGGCAGATAGGGCTTGATGTCGTAGATGGGCGTGCCGTCCAGCAGATCCGCGCCGCCGACGATGAGCACCGGCCCCTCCGGCGTGTGCAGCTGGATGTCTTCAAGCGTCACGCAGGAGAGCCCGATGGCATTGGGCCGGAACGGCGAACGCGTGGCAAATACACCCATGCGCGTGTTGCCGCCCAGCCGCGGCGGGCGCACCGTGGGCGACCAGCCCTCCCGCTCCGCCTTGGAAAACGACCAGATCAGCCACAGGTGTGAATAGCCGTCAATGCCGCGCAGCGCGTCCGCGCTGCGGTATGCCGGCTCGAAGATGATCTTTGCGCGCGTCTGTGGCACGAGACCGCTCTGGCGCGGGATGCCGAACTTTTCCTTGAAATCGCTTTGTATGCGCGCGATGATCTTCATTTGGTCAGAACCCCCGGCACCTCGACGCCCGAGTCGTGCATGGTCTGCACCATGTGGCGCTGCGCCGCCGCGCGCGCGCGGTCGCTGTCGTGCTCCGCGATGGCGCGGTACATCTCCAGGTGGCACTGGCTGGCGCGCTGATAGCTGCCCTCCACGCGGCGGGTGTGCTGGTAGC
>CAMFCQ010000072.1 GCA_945948915.1 uncultured Clostridia bacterium
CCGGGGCTTTCCGCCAAGCAGCGCGAATATGCCTATGTGAAGGAGCATGGCACGGCGGGTATTCTGCAGATCGGCGGCAGACTCCGCTCGGGCGAGCGCCACGACGGACGCGCGCCGGACTATGACGACTGGGAGCTGAACGGCGACATCATGTTCTATGATCAGACGCTGGACTGCGCGCTGGAGATTTCCAGCATGGGCGTGCGCGTATCGCCTGCGTCCTTGCGCCGCCAGCTGGAGATAGCCGGCTGCATGGAGCGCAGCGAGCTTCCCTTCCATCGCCGTCTGCTGGCGGGCGAGCTGCCCTTCACCATGGGCGGCGGCATCGGCCAGAGCCGCCTGTGCATGCTGCTGCTGGGCAAGGCGCACATCGGCGAGGTGCAGTCCTCCATCTGGGATGAGACGACGCACCGCGTGTTCCGCGAAGCCGGCATCACGCTGCTGTAAAACGCTCCAAGCCTTCCCGGGCCGGGAAGGCTTTTTTCTTTGGCTCCGTCCGGAGATTTGGAAAAGTCAAACTGAAGAGATGGACACGGCGGCCTTTTTTCGCTACAATAAAGGGACTATGGGGGAATCAAATCGAGGGAATTCAACATGGAAGAAAAGAACGATTGGGAGAGCGGAGGCCTGTCTCTGCTCAAAAGGGGCCAGAAGGGGCTGTTTGCCGTCATCTTCAGCCGTCTGGGCATCATCGTGCTGCTGTTTCTGCTTCAGCTGTTTCTGCTGTTTGCCGCCGCCAGGTGGTTTTCGCGGCTCCTGCCGCACCTGTATGCCCTTTCGATCGTGATGGACATCATCATGGTGCCCATCCTGCTGGGCAGCCGATCCGACCCCACGGCGCAGATCACCTGGCTGATGGTCATCATGGTGATGCCCGTGTTCGGCGCGCTGCTGTACCTGTACACGTGCAGCAACCTTGGGCACCGCGCCATGAGCAGGCTTGTCCGGGAGAGCACAGAGCAGAACCGGCGCAGGATCAAGCAGGACCCGGCGGTGATGCAGCGTCTGGAGGAGGAGAACGCCCATGCTGCGGCGCTGGTGCGCTACATGCGCCGCAGCGGCTGCCATCCGGTGTTCGACCGCACGGACGTGACCTACTTCCCGCTGGGCGAGGACAAGTGGGCGCGGCTGCTCACGGAGCTTGAGAAGGCCGAAAGGTTCATCTTTCTGGAGTACTTCATCATCGACGAGGGCCTGATGTGGGGCCGTGTGCTCGAGATTCTGGCGCGCAAGGCGAAGGAAGGCGTGGAGGTGCGCCTGCTCTATGACGGCACGAACGAGTTTTCCACCCTGCCGCACGACTATCCCGAGCGGCTCCGCAAGCTGGGCATCCAGTGCAAAATGTTCGCGCCGCTCACGCCGTTCCTCTCCACGCACTACAACTACCGCGATCACCGCAAGATTCTGGTGATCGACGGCCACACAGCCTTTAACGGCGGCGTCAACCTGGCGGATGAGTACATCAACCGAAAGGAGAAATACGGCCACTGGAAGGACACCGCCGTCATGCTCAAGGGCGAGGCCGTCAGGAGCTTCACGCTCATGTTCCTGCAGATGTGGCACCTGCAGGACAAGGAGGCGGAATACGACCGCTATCTTGCTGCGCCGACGCTTGCGCCCGCGCATGCAAACGGCTTTGTCATCCCCTACGGCGACTGCCCGCTGGATGAGGACAAGCTGGGCGAACGCGTGTATCTGGACATCCTCAACCATGCCCGGCACTATGTGCACATCATGACGCCGTACCTGATTCTGGACAGCGAGATGGAAAACGCGCTGATCTACGCGGCGGAGCGCGGCGTGGACGTGCGCATCATCATGCCGGGCATCCCCGACAAGGAGATGGCCTACGCGCTGGCCAAGACGTACTATCCCGCGCTGCTGGCCGCGGGCGTGCGCATCTACGAGTACACGCCGGGCTTTGTGCACGCGAAGGTCTTCACCTGCGACGACGACACGGCAGTGGTCGGCACGATCAACCTGGATTACCGCAGCCTGTACCACCACTTCGAGTGCGCCACCTATCTGTACAAGACGGACTGCATCGCACAGATTGAGGCGGATTTCCAGCAGACGCTTTCGCGCTGCGCGCGTGTGACGCCGGAGACGCTCAAAAAGGAGCCGCTCAAACGGCGGATCATGGGACCGATGCTCAAGGTCATCGCGCCGCTGCTGTAACAGAGAAAAACAGAGAAACAGGGAGCCCGGACGCTGCATACGTCCGGGCTGTGTTTAGTTTCACTAAACCAGCATTTTTTAGCCATCAAACTTTTTATTGACATGCGGGGTTGCCTAGCATATAATCGAGCTACTTGACAGGATTGGATGGATGAAAGATGGAGGAAGTGCTCCTTTCCCTTCGGCACATTTTCAAGAATTTCGGCGAGGGGGACGTCCTTTCGGACGTGTCGCTCGATGTTCATAAGGGCGAATTCGTGACGCTGCTGGGCGCCTCCGGCTGCGGCAAGACGACCACGCTGCGCATCGTGTCGGGCCTGGAAACGCCGGACACGGGCGAGGTCATTCTGAATGGGCAGAGCATGACCGACTGGCCGCCGGAGAAGCGGCCGGTGAACACGGTGTTCCAGAGCTACGCGCTGTTCCCGCACATGAACGTGGAAAAGAACGTGGCCTACGGCCTCAAGGTGCGCGGCGTTGACAAAAAGACTCAGGCCGCGCGCGTGAAGGAGATGCTCGAGCTGGTGCAGATGAGCGAATATGCCAAGCGCATGCCCGCGCAGCTTTCCGGCGGCCAGCGCCAGCGCATCGCCATCGCGCGCGCGCTCGCGCCGCAGCCGCAGCTGCTGCTGCTGGATGAGCCGCTGGGCGCGCTGGATCTGCAGCTGCGCCGCCAGATGCAGATTGAACTCAAGCGCCTGCAGAAGAAGCTGGGCATCACCTTCATCTACATCACGCACGATCAGGAAGAGGCCATCAACATGTCCGACCGCATCGCGGTCATGCGCGGGGGCCGGTTCGAGCAGCTGGGCACGCCGGAGGAGATCTACGATCACCCGGCGACGCGCTATGTGGCGCAGTTCATCGGCCGCTCGACGCTCCTGACAGGCACGGTGCAAAGCATGAACGGGCCACTTGCCGTGATTAAGAACGAGAACGGCCGCTTCACCGTGGACAGCGCGCACGCAGCGCTCACAGCCGGGGAGCGCTGCGAGGTCTGCGTGCGCACGGAGCGCATGCGCGCCAGCTGCACGCCGGTCGAGGGCTTTGACCTGCCGGCGACGGTGCGCGAGACACGCTATGCCGGCGGCAGCGTGCTGATCTACACGGTGCTTGCCGACGGCACGGAGGTCGTGGCCGAGGGCGCAACTCGCATGTGCGACGCGCCGCAGGCGGGCGACAGGGTGTACATGCACTGGAATCCCGCGCAGGCCGCGGTCATTGGGGGTACGTCTCATGGCGCATAAGAGCCGCATGCATGCAGGCGAATCCCGCCGCAGCGCGGTGTTCGTCCTGCCGATGGCGCTGCTGGCCGTGACGTTGGTGGCGCTGCCGCTGATCTACGTGCTGGGCACGTCGCTGGTGGAGACCGGGCAGAGCTTTTCCTTCGGCGCGGCGTTCACGCTGGACAATTACAGAAGGCTGCTGCGCGCGGACTATCTGCTGGTCTTCTGGGAGAGCCTCAAGCTCGCGTTCCTGACGACGCTCTTGTCATTTGTCATCGGCTATCCGTTTGCCTACTGCATGGCGCGCGCGGGCAAAAGATGGAAATCGCTGCTGATGATGCTGGTCATCATCCCGTTCTGGACGAGCGCGCTGGTGCGTATATACGGCTGGAAGATCCTGCTGCAGGCCAACGGCCCGATCAACGCGGTGCTGCGCGGCCTCGGCCTGATTGAAAAGAACATCAAGTTCCTGGGCTCCTACGGCTCCGTGCTGCTGGCGATGGTGTACTGCATGATCTCCTTCATGATCCTGCCATGCCACAGCTCCATCGACAAGCTCGACGTGACGCTGGTGGAGGCGGCGCGCGATCTGGGCAGCAAGCCCTGGCGCGCGTTCCTGGACGTGACCCTGCCGCTGACGATGCCTGGCATCCTGGCGGGCTGCGTTCTGGTGTTCGTGCCGAGCGTGGGCATCTTCTACCTGGCGGACATTATGGGCGGCGGTCTGGTGCTGGTGGGCAACCTGATCCGCGATCAGCTGCTCAAGGTGCGCGACTGGAACACCGGCTCGGCCATGTCCATGGTGCTCATCTTCATCACGGCGGGCATCTATCTCCTCTACCGCAGGAGCGGCGGCGACGATCTGGGGGTGTTCTGATTGACCGGAAAGAAAAAACGCAGGCTCTTTTCCCCCATCTATCTGACGCTCGTGCTCATCGTTCTGTATCTTCCCATCCTGATGGTGGTCATCTACTCGTTCAATTCCGGGCGCACCATCGGCGCATGGCAGGGCTTCACCACCGGCTGGTACACGCGGCTGTTTGGCAACACGCTGATGGCGGACGCGCTCAAGAACTCGCTGATCCTCGCGCTGCTGTCCGCGGGCCTTGCCGGCGTGATCGGCACGCTGGGCGCGATCGGCCTGGCGCACGGGCATATGCGGGGCAGCGGCTTCATCGAGTCGCTGGCGACCCTGCCGATGATGATCCCTGAGCTGGTGCTGGGCATGGCGTATCTGGCGCTGTTCACAGCCGTGGGCGTGAAGCTGGGCATGGGCGCGCTGATCGCCACGCACACCACGTTCTGCGTTCCGTACGTGTTCATCAACGTCAAGTCCCGCCTGGTGGGCATGGACCCGGCGATTGAGGAGGCCGCGCGCGACCTGGGCGCAAGCCCGATGCGCGTGCTCCGCGATATTACCCTGCCGCTGATCATGCCCTCGGTGATTTCCGGCATGATGCTGGCGGTGGCAATGTCGCTGGACGACGTGGTCATCTCGTTCTTTGTCACCAGCGCGGAGACGACGACGCTTCCGCTGAAGGTCTACACGGGCCTGCGCTCGGGCGGCACGCCGGAAATCAATGCGCTCTCCACGCTGATGCTCGTCGCGATTTTCACTTGTGTAGCGGTAAGCCAGTTGCTCACCGCCCGCAGCAAAGCCAATCTGGATTCATCGCGATAGAAATAATCTACCGCGCTGAAGATAATTTTTCTGGGAGGAAACACGAATATGAAGAAAAAGGGCTTATGGATTGCTGTTGCAGTGGTGCTCATCGTTGCAGTCCTTGCAGCGATTGTACTGATTCCGAAACTGACCACGAAGAAGGCAACAGAAGAGCCGGTGCTCAACATCTTCACCTGGGAGGGCTATATCGACTACGAGACGGTCATCAAGCCCTTTGAGGAGGAGACCGGCATCAAGGTCAACTACGCGACCTTCGCCAGCAACGAGGAGATGTACGAGAAGCTCTCCGCTGTGAACGGCGGCGACTACGACATCATCCTGGCCAGCGACTACATCCTCAACACCACCCGCGAGGCAGGCCTGATGCAGAAGTTCGATACCGGGATCGTGACCAACCTGGGCAACCTCGATGAGGGCTTCACCCATCAGTACTTCGATCCGGACAGCGAGTATGTGGTGCCCTACGTCAGCGGCATTCCGCTGATCGTCTATGATCCCAGCGCCGTGGACATCGAGATCAAGGGCTTTAACGACCTGTGGAACCCGGCGCTCAAGGATTCCCTCGGCCTGATCGACGACGCGCGCGTGACCATCGGCATGGTGCTGCTGTCCATGGGCCAGAGCATGAACACGACCGACGATGCCGTGCTCGCCGAGGCCGCGGAGAAGCTGGCCGCGCTCAAGGACAACATCCACGTGCTCGAGTATGAGAACCTGCACAACTATCTCGTCTCCGGCGACGTGAGCGTGGCATACACCTTCACCCCGTTCGTGGCGCTGGCGCTGGACGCCAACCCGGACCTTAAGGTCGTCTGGCCGGAGGAGGGCCTGGGCTTCGGCATCGACGGCTGCTTCATCCCGGTGAACGCGCCGCATGCGAAGAACGCCAACCAGTTCCTCGAGTTCCTGCTGCGCCCGGAGATCGCCGCGGTCTGCGCCGAGTGGCAGTACTACTGCAGCCCGAACGCCGCCGCGATGGAGGTCATCTCCGACTGGTACAAGGAGAACCCGGTCTTCAGCGGCATCTACGACCGCATCGGCGACGCCGAGTACGTCAAGAACCTGTCCAGCGCGGACGAGCAGAAGTTCCAGGACATCTGGACCACCTTCAAGCTGAGCCTGTAATACGAATTCGTATCATACTAATTCGCAGTTAAAATGCCTAATAGAGTGCATCAGATTTTTCGCTCTGACGAAGCCGAGTGAAGTGAGGCGTACTGGAGGTACGTTGAACGGAACAAGGCAAAGTCAGAGCGGAAAAGATGGTGCGCGGATTAGGCCATTTTAACAAGAATTAGTATCAGGCCGCTCGGACGGGCGCGAAAGCGCCCGTCAAAGAAAGCCCGCGTGCGCATGCGGGCTTTCTTTGACGTAGGATAAACCCAAAGAGGGGTGTGCATCATGTCGAAGCTGTTCATTTCCGGGGGCGTTGTGATCGACCCTGAGGCGCGCACAAGCCTGCGCGCGCAGGTGCTGCTGGAGAACGGGCGCATCGCCGCCATCGGCAGCCTGACCGCGCCGCCGGACGCGCAGGTGCTGGACGCCTCGGGCTGCTATGTCTGTCCGGGCTTCATCGATCCGCATGGCCACATCGACGGGCATGTGTATACGGGCGAACTGTCCCTTCTTCAGGGCATCACCACAAGCGTCGGCGGCAACTGCGGCTTTTCCCCGGTGGACCTCGCCGCTTTTTTGGATGCGCAGGAATCGTTTCCGATCCATCAGGCGGAGATGATCGGCATGTGCGCGCTGCGCGAGGCCGCGGGCGTGACGGATCCCTTCCGGCCCGCAGGCGAGGACCAGATCGACCGCATGGCGCAGCTGTGCGAGCGGGCGCTCTGCAATGGTGCGTGCGGCGTGTCGCTCGGCCCGGCGTACACGCCCGGCTCCTCGATCCTGGAGATGCAGACACTGTGCCGCATCGCCAAATCGCACGGCAGAAGCGTCTCCATCGACACGCGCATGAACTCCATGACCGACCTTGACTCCCTGCAGGAGGCCATCGACCTGGCGTCGCACACCGGCTGCCGGATGATCGTCTCGCACTTCGTCTATCAGTACGGCGTGGGCGTGGAGGATGAGGCCCTGGCCATGATCGACCGCGCGCGCGGCATGGGCGTGGACATCGTGTTTGATAGCGGCATGTACAAGGACTGGTGCTCCTCCATCGGCGCGGCGCTGTTCGATCCGGGCGTCATGCGCGCCAACGGCATCGAGCTTTCGCATCTGCGCGTCATCACCGGCGAGCACATCGGCGCCATGCCGGATCAGGCGCTCTATGAGCATCTGCGTGCGTGCCATCCGCACGACGCGGTCAGCGTGAACACAGGCGAGGCGCGCGCGGTGTACGCCATCGCGCGGCACCCGCTGTGCATGATCTCCACCGACACGGGCGCATACCTGCCGGGCGAGGGCCATCCGCAGATTGCGGGCAGCTTCCCGCGTTTCCTGCGCGAGATGGTGCGCGAGCGCGCGGAGATGGGCTGGGCGGAGGCCATTGCGCACGCGACGTGCCTCCCTGCGGATGTGCTGGGCTTTGCGCACAAGGGGCGCATGCGGGTCGGCTGCGATGCGGATCTCGTCATCTTTGACCCGGAAGCCATCGCTGACCGGGCGGATTTCCCGGGCATGGGCCGCCCCAACGCCGTGCCGGTGGGCATCGCTTATGTGATCGTCGGCGGAGAAGTCGCCGCCCAAAACGGAAAGACGACCGGCGTCATGGCCGGTCGTGCGCTGCGGCGCTGAAGCTGGCCGGGTGCTCGTTGCCCCGTTCGTCCTGGATGCGCGTGCCCTCGCACGTCATCATCAGCGTGCCCACGCGCCAGCCGCTCGTCTGGCCGTACTCGGGCGCATCCGCCGTGCCGGCGACGACCCGGGCCGTCTCACCTGAGCCGCCGTCCTCATAAAAGCAGACCGTGTGCTCTTCCTCGCCTGCGCAGACGGTGAGCTCGAGCAGCAGCTGCATGCTGTCCGCGGCAAAGGCACCGGTCACCACAATCGGCATCTCGGAAATCTGATCGACAAGCGTCATGTAGATCTCGAAGTCGGCCTGCTGACCGTTGACGCTCACCGCGCCGCTGTCGTCCACATCAAACTCGAAGCTGCGATCCGGCGTGCCCACGGAAATCGCCGTGATCGCCGCCGCGTTCAGGGACGGAAAGAGCAGAAGCTGCTCATCCTGGGCATCTGCCTGGGCAGCTGCCAGCTCAGCTTCGGCGCTCTTCCGCTCATCACGCGCCGTCCCGGTAAGCAGCCTGCCGCCAGCCAGGCAGAAGACCAGCGCAAAGATCATGAGCCCCACGGCATAGATCGCGCCGGCGGTCTTCAGCGCCTTCGCCATATGCAGTCCCCCCTTTCTTGGTTATGTCAATCCTTTTTAGCACCGTCCCCAGGCGCAAAGCAGCGCGGTTGACGAACATTCTCCGCCGGCCGCCTGCCGGTTGATGCTGTGATTATACTGCCCGTATGTTGCACAAACAAAATCCCAATAGGGCAGAATTGTGAACGTTTGGGGCGCGGCTGACAAAAATGGGGATTGTCAGGATTTGCGAATTACGATAGAATAATAGAGCTGCCTCCCGCGAGGGAAAACCACACAATTCGCATGCAGTCCGGCGGACGCGTCCACGCGCCGTCACGAGATGGACGAATACCAGGCAGCACCCGGCAGAAGAAAATGATTGGATGGAGTGAACCCCATGATTCTTCAGCATAACACCACTGAGGCGTTTTATCGCTCCCCGCTGGGGGCGTTGCCGGCAGGATCTCAGGTTCGCCTCCGCGTAGCCGTGAGCGGCCCGGGCGAGCCGGACAGCCTGAACCTGCGCGTATGGGACGGAAAAGAGCAGCGCTTCCCGATGCGGCCGCTGGGCGCAAAGGACGGGAAGCGCTTTTATGAGGTGCAGGTCACGGTCAGCGAGACGCCGTGCCTGTACTGGTACTGCTTTGAGGCCAACTGCGCGGACGGCACCCGTCTGCGTCTGGGCGCGCCGGACGAGTCCGGCTGCGGCGAGGGCCGCATGGGCGGCACCGGGACGGATTTCCAGATCACCGTCTACGACCCCGGCTACACGACCCCGGCATGGATGTGCGACGGCGTCATGTATCAGATCATGGTGGACCGCTTCTATCACGGCGAGGGCACGGACGCGCTGCTGCATGCCAAGGACGGCACCGGCACAAAGGTGGATCTGCACAAGAACTGGAACGACATGCCCTGGCTGGACGTCTCCGAGAACGGCGACAACTTCGCGCTCGACTTCTTCGGCGGCAACCTGGAGGGCGTGCGCCAGAAGCTGCCCTACCTCAAGGAGCTGGGCGTCAGCGTCATCTACTTCAACCCGATCTTCACCGCGCGCACCAACCACAAATACGACACCAGCTGCTACATGCAGGTCGATCCGATGTTCGGCGACGAAGCCAAGCTGCACCAGCTCTGCGAGGAAGCCCGGGCGATGGGCATCCGCATCATGCTCGACGGTGTGTTCTCCCATGTGGGCAGCGAGAGCGTATACTTCAACCGCCGCGGCACGCACGGCGAGAAGGTCGGCGCGTACCGCGATCCGGATTCTCCGTACAGAAAGTGGTTCACCTTCAAGAACTGGCCGGACGATTACGACTGCTGGTGGGGCTTCCGCACGCTGCCCAACGTCAACGAGATGGACGAGGACTTCCGCAAATACATCCTCAGCGGCGAGGACGCCGTCGTCAAGCACTGGGTGCGTCAGGGCACCAGCGGCTGGCGGCTGGATGTGGCGGACGAGCTCCCGATGGAGTTTCTGCGCGAGCTGCGCAGGGAAGTCAAGTCCGTTGACAAGGACGCAGCGGTGCTGGGCGAGGTCTGGGAGGACGCGAGCCACAAGGTTGCCTACGGCGTGATGCGCTCCTATGTGCTTGGCGACACGCTGGACAGCGTGATGAACTATCCGCTGCGCGACACGCTGGTATCGTTCCTGATGTCAAACAAGACGGCCGGCGCGGTGGTCCGCGACCTGACGGTGCTGATGCAGAACTACCCCAAGCCGTTCCTCTATTCGCTGATGAACCTGATGGGCAGCCACGACAGGCCGCGTATCCTCAACGTGCTCGCCGGTAACGACGGCAACGACATCCCGCGCGACAAGCGCGCCGAGCACGCCCTCTCCCAGGAGGAGCGCATGATCGGCACGCTGCGCGAGCGCATGATGCTTCGCATGCTCATGAGCGTGCCCGGCATGCCCTGCATCTACTACGCCGACGAGGCGGGCATGGAGGGCTGCGCCGATCCGTTCTGTCGGCGCACCTATCCCTGGGGCGCGGAGGACAAGCAGCTGCTCGCCTATTACCGCGGCATGATCGCCATGCGGCGGAAGAATCCGGTGCTGCGCACCGGCGAATGCCGGTTCATCGCGCCGAGCGACGACGTGCTGGGCGTGATCCGCACGATCGAGGGCGGCGCGGACGCGCTGGGCCGCAAGGCGAAGGACGCCTGCGCGGTGACGCTGATCAACCGCAGCGCCCGCACGGCGACGGTCTACCTCACCTCGCAGGAGCTGATGGGCGCGCAGGAGATCGTCTCTGACCGCGACGAGGTGCACCAGGCTCGCGCAGGCGCGTTCTCCGTGACCGTCGCCGGCATGCGCGGCGTGACCTATTTCGCCCAGCCCGAGGAGCGGACGGAGCGGGCATAAACGCTTTGCCCGGGGCAGCGCTTCAGGCAGCCCCGATGTCTCCCCCGTCCCATCGGAAAACAATCGCATCGATCCGCAATGAATGAAACATGACCGGCGCAGGAAGCAGCTCCCGCGCCGGTTTTTGTGTATGGCTATGTATCCGGTTTCTATGCGTCCGGCCGCCAGCGTCTCCTTCCCGTCTGATCATTTTCAGCAGGTCATACTACTCTCAAATAAAATCGACCATGCAATAACCGGCCGTCAGGTAACGCTTCGCTCCCTGACTGCTTTTCTTTGATCGCTTCGCGATATGGAGACGTTGGGGGATTTCATCCCCCAAACCCCTAGCCTGGGGACCAGTCCCCAGACCCCTTCTTCGCTTCGCGCTTATAGCTCGTTTCTATTTGAGAATAGTATCACAGTTCATGGTAATATGGGCAGATGTCCTCGTAATGTCCGTCCTTCATCCTGAAGCCCTTGGGGATGGTGCCCAGCTGCGCAAAGCCCAGACGCTCATACAGATGACGCGCGTGAACATTCGTCGCGACCACCGCATTGAACTGAAGAATCCTGAATCCCTCTGCCTTTCCCTGCGCCAAGCAATGCATGACAAGCTTTTCTCCGATATGCAGTCCTCTTGAATCTGAGCGGACGGCATAGCTTGCATTGCAGATATGGCCGCATCTGCCGACATTGTTGGGATGGAGAATATACAGTCCGCGTATCCTGCCGGACGCATCCTCAGCCACCCCGCAGTAGGTCTGTGCATCAAAAAAGCGCTTGCCCGAATGCTCGTCAAGAAGCTCCTCCTGCGGAAAAGCAATGCCCTCCTCAACGACCTCGTTCCAAATGAGAACCATAGCCTTCACATCATCGGGCTCGTATTTCCTTATGGACACCACCATGATCATCAACCTCCACGAATTCCGATGAGCAGGACAGGATCACTCTGCAAAGCCTCTCTCCACGATATTTTGCCATGCCTCATCGTCAATGTCTTCGTCCCTGAACAGTTTGCGCCGGTCTGCTTCGGTGATCGTCCGCAAAACCCTGCAGGGATTGCCCGCAGCGATGCGCCAATCCCCTGTCTCGTCTTTCAATGTAGTTCACCATTCATTTCCCCTCTCCATTGATGCCTTCAGATTCTCCGCAGGACAACATCACCGGACAAGCGCGGCAGGCTGCACGAACGCCCGTTTCAGCAGGCCCATCCGCGATCAGAACAGATCCGGCGCATTGTCCAGATAGACGGCCTCGCAGCACCGCTTCCCGCAATCCCTCCAAAACCATGCTTCCTTATGCCCAAGGCCGAAGCCCGGCAAAAGAACTGGCATAACAAAAGAACCGGCCGAGCATTCTCGGCCGGTTTTGGGTTGTCTTGTCGATCAGCGCTCGACACGGCCGGAGCCGGAGCCCTTCATCAGGGAGGTGACTTCCGCCACGGTGACGCGGTTGTAGTCGCCGGAGATGGTGTGCTTCAGGCAGGAGGCCGCCACAGCGAACTCCAGCGCGTCGCTCTGCTTCTCGAAGGTCAGCAGGCCGTAGATCAGGCCGCCGGAGAAGGAGTCGCCGCCGCCGACGCGGTCAACGATATCGGTGATCTCGTACTTGCGGGAGACGTAGAACTCCTTGCCGTCGTAGATGCAGGCCGCCCAGTCGTTGCGGTCCGCGCTCTTGGACTCGCGCAGGGTGATGGCGACGCGCTCCAGGTTCGGATACAGCGCCATGGCCTTCTTCGCGATGCCCTCATAGACGTTGCGGTCCAGGGAGCCGGACTCGACGTCGGAATCCGCGGTGATGCCCAGAGACTTCTGGAAGTCCTCTTCGTTGGCGATGGCCACGTCGATGTACTTCGCGATCTCGGACATGACTTCCTTGGCTTCCTTGCCGTACTTCCACAGGTTCTTGCGGTAGTTCAGGTCGCAGGAAACCTTCACGCCGCACTTCTTGGCGGCCTTGCAGGCGGCCAGGGACAGCTCGGCAG
>CAMFCQ010000073.1 GCA_945948915.1 uncultured Clostridia bacterium
CGTGGCGACTTGATGTATTATACACGCCTTGACGCTTCTTGTCAACACCTTTTTTCAAACTTTTCTTCTCGATTTCCAGACTTTTTATTCGCACCTTCTTTCACGCTCCATGTGCAAAAATCCCGCCGGCTTACGCCGGCGGGATCCTCTCCGTTCAGGGTTTTGAATTACGGCTTTTCAGGCACAGCCACGATGCGGCCATCACCATACGGTTCGGCATAGTTCTCTCCCACAACGCCGCCCAGCGTACCGGTGATGTAGTTGATGAGCACCTGGTTGTCCAGCATGACCTCATCCTGCAGCACCTTGCAACCGGCAAACATGCTGTATCCGTCTCCGCCGTTTTTCAGCATGTAGTTGTGGGACGCCAGCGTGTAGATCTTCTCAGGATCGATATCCTCGCCGCCAATCTTCACATTCTTCACGCGGCGTTCACCCGTTATGCCCGCAAACATCGTATTTTCATCCGCCACCGCAGTGGATTCAATATAGGTATGAATCTCATACGTCAGGCCGGAGACCTGCAGGAATCCGCCGGATTCGCTCGGCACGGCGCGTGCGCCCCACTCCAGCGCGTCCAGTATCTGCTGACCGGACGCCTCGATGACGCACATCGCGTTGCCGAACGGATGCACCTTCAGGATATTGCCCAGCGTGATATCGCCCGCCTTGATCGAGGTGCGGATGCCTCCGCCATTGACAAAGGCAACATCAGCGCCAGACTGATCGCGGTACGCATCGGCGCACAGATCGCCCAGATTCGTCTCGGCGTTGCGCACGATACGAATGGGCGAACCGTCGTCCTTCTTGGCGACCGGATCATTAATCGTCAGCTCCACGGCTGTCTTGGCGACGACCTCGGAGAGCTTATCGCTGAGCGTACCGGCAGCAGCCGTCACCGCGTCATACGCTGCATTGCGGATGCCCAGCAGCTCCGGCGCCGCAACATCGTTGTTCCACAGGTACAGATCGGTACTCAACTCGCCCTTCGCGCTGATGCGCAGGCAGCCCACGCCCGCCAGCTTGGTGCCGCAGCCGGAGCGCAGCACGGTCTTGCCGTCCTTGTTCAGCATCTCCACCTGGTCGGTGTCGTGGCTGTGGCCATCCAGGAAGGCGTCGATACCCGTCGTCGCCGCAATCACGTCAGCATACGTCCAGGGGGAGCAGCTCGCCTCGTTGCCCATATGCCCCAGCGCAACGACATAAGCCGCGCCCTCTGCGCGCGCCGCGTCGACCGCAGACTGGATGGCTGCATAGAGCTTTTCGCCGGTCTCATCCTGCATGAAGCCGTACACGAAATTGCCCTGCTCGTCCTGGAAATACTTCGGTGTGGAGGAGGTGATCGTCTTGGGCGTCGTCATGCCCACAAACGCGATCTTCACGCCGTCAAACTCCTTGATGATATAAGGCGCGAAGACCAGCTCGCCTTCCTTATTGAAGTTCGCGCTGATGTAGGGGAAGTTCGCCTTGGCCGTCAGCTCCAGGAAGCGGTCCATGCCATAGTCAAACTCGTGATTGCCCGGGATGGCGATGTCGTAGCCCACCGTATTCATCAGTTCGATGATCGCCTCGCCGGTGGTCAGCGTGCCGATCGGTTCGCCCTGAATCGCGTCGCCGTTGTCAACGAGCACCACATAATTCCCCGCAGCCTCCAGGCTGTCGCGCATGGCCGCCAGACCGGCATAGCCGAAGCCCTGGTCGATGCCGCAGTGCGCGTCGCTGGTGAAGAGCACCACAACGTCGCGGGTGAGCGCAGCCGATTCCGCAAGCGCAGCGCATCCAAGCAGCATCGCCATCGCCAGCAGCAGACACAGAATCCGTTTCATGATGAAAGCCTCCTTTTTCGTTTTCCGGAATCCCCATTACGGTTCCTGCTTCCATTATAGCAAAGATTTCCTGCTATTCAAGGAAAACCCTTCGGAATCTTCCGTTAAATGCGTGCAAAGCCCGATTGCATGATGCGCCTGCCTTTTCGCCTTTCCGTCCTCAATTCTGTTTTTCTTGCTGCCCGTCCTCGCCGTATCGCTCCAGCATCCGCTCAATGTGCCGCCTGGCCGCGCGCTGTGCCTGCTGGACGTCGTCCATATCCGGCGCCCTGTCGCCCATCAGCTGAACGAACTGGCTGACCTTCAGGCCCAGCGCGTCCTGCATGTCGCGGTCCGAGCCCTGCGGCGCAACCAGGTAATAGCACAGGATCGAGTCCTTCTGTCCCATGCGGTGCGCGCGGTCCTCCGCCTGAGCGTGCACCGCAGGCGACCAATCGAGCTCGCCGAAAACCACGCAGCTCGCCCGCTGCAGATTGAGGCCCGCCGCCGAGCGCAGCGAAATCACACACAGGTTGGTGCCGCCGCCCATGAACCGCTCCACCGCCGCACCCTTGAGCGCCGTGCTCTCCCGGCCAGTGATGAAGACGGGCTTGTAGCTCGCCAGTTCCTTCTTATAAATGTCCATCACGGCGTGATGGTGCGCGAAGAGCAGCACCTTCTCGTCGCTGTCCAGCAGCGCGCGCACAAACGCCGCGACGAACGGCGCTTTGGCAATACCCGTCGCCTGACGCTCGCCCGTGCTGATGCGCTCCTCCAGCAGCGCGCGCTCCTTCGCGTCCGGATGAAGCGCCCGCAGACTGCCCAGCATCTCCATCACCGGGCGCATCAGCTCGCGGTAGACCCTATCGTCCGAATCGATCTCCTGCACCAGCCTGCGCTTGGGCGGCAGCTCGGCAAGGACCTCCTGCTTGGTTCGCCGCAGGATCAGGCCCTCGCGCCGCAGGTGCTCGCCCAGCAGCGCCGGATCGCGCACGATGTGGTTGCCGTAGCCGTCGCACCACTCGCGCGTAAAGCTCTCCCAGTCGCCCAGACAGTGGAAGTCGAGGATGTTGACGACGTTCCAGATCTCCGCGCCGCGGTTGTAGATCGGCGTGCCGGACAGCCCGATCACCCGCTCGCAGCGCTCCGCCAGCAGGCTCGCCGCGGAGTACTTCTCCGTCCCCGCTCGGCGAAGCTCCTGAATCTCGTCAAAGATCACCGCGCGAAAGCCTATCTCGGGCAGCGTCGTCTTCCAGCCGCGCAGGAGCAGATAGTGAATCAGGTAGACATCTGCCTCCGGCAGCTCGTAGGGCTTGAGGCCCCGGATCACGCACACGCGCGGCTTACCGCCGTTCACGCGCAGAAAACGCCGCACCTCGTTTTCCCAGTTGCGCACCAGATGCGGCGGCACCACCAGCAGCGCAGGCATGTCCCCCGTCGCCGCCAGACAGGCCAGCGCCTGCACCGTCTTGCCCAGACCCATCTCGTCAGCCAGCAGCGCGCGCTCGTTGGCCAGCAGGAAGGAGAGGCCCTCCTTCTGGAATTCCCGCAGCTCGCCGGCAAACGTCCCCTCGGGCGGATTGCTGCGCTGCGGCAGCCGGAGCGCAGCCTCGCGCCTGATCGCGTGCTCCCGCGCCTGATCAAGCGCCTTTTCCCACAGCGCCAGGTCCCGCGTCGCCACCTCCAGCGGATAGCGCTGCATCAGCCAGTTCACCTCGCCGATGATGCGCCGGTTCGCGGTGAAGCGCGCCTCGCCGCGTTTTCTGGCGCTTCCGGGGAACAGCCTTTTGGCCATCTCCGTCACGCACGGTTCGCCCTTGATCGTCCAGCACTTGCTCCTTCTATTATAGGAAAGCGTACCGTAGATGTGGCCGATCTGCGGCACATCCCGCAGATAACCGGGCAGCCTGTCCATTTCCTTCTCTGTCACGGTTCGCCCCCCCTTTCTTCCGTCAAGACGGCAGGCTGATGCCCCAAAGCCGCTCCAGCGCGATCATCTTCACCGGCTTTCCTCCGATCGTCCTGGGCAGGTTCACGCCCCTGGGCGCGACGACGATCAGCGCGCGCACCTGCGCGCAGGCCGCGTAACGCGCCAGCTGCGCAAGCAGCTTCGCGCGTTCAGGCCGCTTCTTTTTGATCTCAATGCCGATTTCGCCCACCATGAAATCGATCCGGCAGCGCGGCGCCAGCCGCACCTCATGCGCAGCCTCGAGGCCCGCCGCCGCCAGGGCCTGCGCCGCCTGGGCATGCAGCGCTTCCTCTGCATCACTCGCGCCGCAGCGGATTGTTTTAAGCGCCTGCGTCACGCGCGCCAACCTGTCGCCGCACATGGCCGCCCCTCCTCTCCGAATCCCTCGTATCGTACCATGCGCGCTCTGCCGCGTCAAGAACAGACGCCAAATAAAGCCGCATCTTCCGCTTTGCTCTTGCATCCGCGCCCGTTTTGCGGTATGATGGTAGTTACAATATGAGCATGTAGAATGGATTATCGAATCGCTGCCGGCACCGCGTCAGGTGTGTCTGCGGCGCATACCGAAAGGAGTTCGCCCGAATATGAAACATCTCCGCCGCATCCTGGCTCTGCTTCTTTGCCTGATTCTGGTGTGCACAGCCTCCGCTGCCTTCGCCGCGACCAAAACGCCCGGCAAGACGTTCACCGAGGTGCCGACCATCAAGTTCACTGACACCCCCTCAAGAGGCACTGAGAGCGGCAGCATGAACAACATCGAGATCAGCACCAGCCTTCCGGGCTTCCTCAATCTGTATCTGCTCGATGCAAACGGCAGCATTGCGCTGACCATCGCCGATCATCAGGAGATTCACTCCAAAGCCAGCCGATTTGACTTTTACGCCGTCGATGACAACGGTGATCTGCTCTCGCCGGGCACCTATACGATCAGCGCCGACATGGTCAGCCAGTTCGGCGTAGCCTCCAAGGTGGTCACCAAGGAGACAAAGATTGTGGAGAGCTCGGATGAGGAAGCTGCGCTCAAGGCCGCTGCCGCCCGCAAGGCCGCCGCTGCCGGCACGCCCATTGTCCAGACCTCCGATGCCGGCGCGGACACGAAGCAGACCGCGTCCGCCGAAAGCACGGATACCGCATCCGCCAAAGCCACTGCCGCGCCCAAGGCATCCAGCACATCCTCTGATGTCATGCAGTACAGCGAAGGCACCTATGCGATGGGCGACGAGGGCCTGCTGATCGGTGTGGGCGTAAGCGACGCCGCTGAGCAGACCGATGCCGGCTACTGGGCGCTGAGCGCCGACGCTTCCGACGCGGAGATCTGGGCCGCGCTGACCCGTACCATGACGGGCGCAGACGTGGGCGAGAGCGAATCGGCTTACATCTATGATTCGCCTGAGAGCAGCCGTCAGAAGCTCGGCACCGTCTCCGGCATCTCCCAGGGCCTCAACGTCATCAAGAAGCGCGACGACGGCTGGTCCCTCGTCGAGGCGTTCCGCAATGAGGACGGCGCGTTTGTGCGCGGCTACATCAAGAACGACAAGCTCCGCACCGTGGAGCCAAACCAGAACTACGGCATCGTCATTGACAAGGCCGCGCAGACCCTGACCATCTACAAGGACGGCACGCGCCTGGGCTCCTGCAAGGTGAGCACCGGTCTGGCCACGCCGAAGTATCCGCACCGCGAAACCCCGGCCGGCGAGTTCATCCTCGTCACCCGCCGCGGCTCCTTCGAATACTACGGCATGGGCTACACCAAGTACACCATCCGTTTCAACGGCAGTTACTATCTGGCGGAAATGCCGACCACCAAGAAGAACGGCACCACCTTCCTGGACGTTGCGGACAGCCTGGGCACCAAGGCGACCCGCGGCACCGTCTGCATCGCGCATGACGCCTCTACCGACGGCGGCATCAACGCCGAGTGGATCTGGAACATGACCGACGAGAACAAGAAGGTCAAGGTTCTGATCTTTGACGACAAGCCGCGCACCGATGTGCCGGTTTCCAGCAAGTAATCTGAAAGCAACCAAACGCGCCTCCCGCTGCATGAAACTGCAGCGGGAGGCGCGTTCTTGTTTTGATTCTGTCAGCCCATGAGGATCGACAGCGCCTCCGCGAGCGTTTCCACGCCGTAGACGCGCATACCGGCCGGCGTTTTCAGATGCCTGGCGTTCTCGCGCGGAATCACCGCTGAGGTGAACCCCAGCCTCGCGCACTCGCTCAGCCTGCGCTCGCACTGCGACACCGCGCGGATCTCGCCCGCCAGGCCGACCTCGCCCATCACCGCCCAGTCGCCGGGGATGCAGATGTCGCGCACGCTGGAGGCCACCGCCGCGCACAGCGCCAGATCGGCCGCCGGCTCACTCAGGCTCAGGCCGCCCGCAACGTTGACATACACATCCTGGTTCAGCATCGACACGCCTGCCCGCTTTTCCAGTACGGCCAGCAGCAGCGCCAGCCTGCCCGCGTCAAAGCCGTTTGTCGTGCGGCGTGGCGTACCGTAGGCCGTCTGCAGCGCCAGCGCCTGTACGTCCACCAGCATCGGTCGGGAGCCCTCGATCGCCGGAATCACGCAGGAGCCGGGCACGTTTTTGGCCCGCTCGGAGAGCAGCATCTCCGACGGGTTCTCCACCGGAATCATGCCCTTTTCGTGCATCTCAAACAGGCCCAGCTCATTCACCGAACCGAAGCGGTTCTTCACCGCGCGCAGGATCCTGTACTCGTGCTGCCGGTCGCCCTCAAAGTACAGCACCACATCGACCATGTGCTCCAGAATCCTCGGGCCGGCAATCGCCCCCTCCTTGGTCACATGGCCCACCAGGAACACCGCGCAGCCCGTCGTCTTCGCCATGCGCATCAGCAGGCTTGCGCACTCGCGCACCTGCGACACGCTGCCCGGCGCGCTCGCCATGTCCGGCCTGTACATCGTCTGGATGGAGTCGATGATCATGTAATCCGGCTGAATCTCCTCCCAGCGTTTCTCCGCTGCATCCATCGCGTTTTCGCTGAGGATCAGCAGGCTGTCAGCCGCGACGCCCAGCCTGCGCGCGCGCATCTTGATCTGCCGCGCGCTTTCCTCGCCGGAGATGTACAGCACCCGCGCGCCCTGCCGGGCCAGATGCTCGCTCACCTGCAGCAGCAGCGTCGATTTGCCGATGCCCGGATCGCCGCCCACCAGCATCAGCGACCCTTCCACCACACCGCCGCCGAGCACGCGGTCCAGCTCGCCGATGCCGGTCGATGCGCGCGCAGCGCTTTCCTCAGGGATCTCGTCAAGGCGCAGCGCCTTCGCGCCCGTGCCGCCGCGCTGCTTGTTGGCCTTCACCGGAGCCGCCTGGCTCACGCTGGCCTGCGGCGCCTGCTCCTCCAGCGTGTTCCACGTATTGCAGCCTGGGCACTTGCCCATCCAGCGGGGCGTCTCATACCCGCATGCGCTGCACACATAGACCGTCTTTTCCTTTGCCATACATTTTCTCTCCAAGCTCTTTCCAATCGTTTTCCGATATTGTATCATATTCTGCCGCACGTGCAAACCACCGAACTTTATTTCGTATGCATATCCAAAATCGTCTCTTTTTTAGTTGATCCGCCGCGCCGCCTTACGCTATAATTGTATATCATCTTTTTCTCAGGGAGGCCTTTCGATGAACCGACGCCCCAGTCAGAGCAGGACAGGCTATGACTCCTTCAGTCCGCATCACGCCGCGCACTTCACCGCCTCCACGCCCGGAAACGATTTCTTCGATGTACGAAAGAAAAAGCCGCTCGCCCTGCGGATGGCCTTTTCTTTTTTTCTCCTCTTTTTGGCGCTGCTCGCCGTCAATTTTCTGGTCAACCAGTTTATCCATGTCGCGCGCGTCACCGTGCCGGTCACAGGCCTTGACGAGGAATTTGACGGCTATACCCTGCTGCACATCTCCGACCTCAAGGGCGCGACCTTCGGCAGCGGCCAGCGTCTGCTTTCCTTCGCCCTGGGCAGAAGCGAATTTGACGCGGTTGTGCTGACCGGCGACATGCTCTCTGCACACGAAAATGCGCAGCCTCTCTACGCGCTCATCGAGCGGCTGCGCGCCGTTAGCCCCGACGCGCCCATCTGCTTTATCGCCGGAGACGACGACCCGCCCGTCACCTCCTCGGCGTATTTCACCGGCGGCAGTCCGTTTGCGCCCTGGGTGCTCGGCGCACAGCAGCGCGGCGCGCAGCTTCTCTCCTCTCCGCAAGCCATCGCCCGCGGCGCGCAAACCGTCTGGCTGATGGCCGGCAATCACCTGAGCCTGGACGTGGATACCATGCAGGGCCAGTACGAGCAGCAATACCTCAAGGCGCTCGATTCCGGCGACGAAAACGAGATCGAGCTGGCCAAGCATAACCTCAAGTCCCTTCAGGAAACGCGCGACGCTCGCGCGGCAATCGCCGACGGGGATGCGGTCATCGCCCTCACGCACACGCCGCCTGCGTTCGGCGAGTATTCCGCGGAGGTCTACCGCGGCGTGGATCTGGTGCTCTGCGGCCACGCACTCGGCGGTCTGATTCGCCTGCCCGTCGTCGGGCCTGTGTTCATCCCCTCGCCCAGCCTCCCGCGCTACGGCCTCTTCCCCGGCAGAAGCACCCATTACGGCCTGACCCGTGAGGGCAAGACCCAGATCTATGTCAGCCCCGGTTTGGGCACGGAGAATGACGACTATCCCTTTTTCTTCTTCCGTCTGCTGAATCCGCCGACGGTTACGCTCATCACGCTGACGCCATCGTCCATCTAGCGGCGTGCTGATCCCGTTCCCGCTTCTAACCTGCGGTCAAAAAAGCAGAGTCAGGTTTTCGCCCGGCCCTGCTTTGATTTATGCGCTGTTCCTGCCGCTGCGCACCGCCGCGACGATGCCGCAGCAGATGACTGCCGCGCCGGCAAGGTAGTTCGGCGTGATCTGCTCATGCAGGATGATCACGCCCAGCGTGCTCGCGACCAGCGGCTGCAGCGGATAGAACATCGAGCAGAAGCTCGCATCCATCTTGCTGAGGCTGTAATTCCACAGCGAATGCGCCGCCGCCGTGCCCACAAGGCCCATGTAGATCACCGCCAGCACCGCGGAAAGCGTCAGCGTGCATGGGCTGCCCTGCAGCTCGACCATCGCCCACGCACCGGTAAACGGCAGCGCGGAGAGCATCGCCATCATGGCAATCTGCATCGGATCGTACTGCCCGGCAAGACGCCTGATGATGATCGACGTGCTCGACCACAGGAACACGCTCAGCAGCATCAGCGCCGCGCCGATCACGTCCACCGTGCCGTTCACGCCCACGATCAGCACCACGCCGGCCATGGAGAGCATCACGCAGCCGACCTTCTCCTTCGTCAGCTTCTCGCCCAGGAAGATGGCCGCGAGAATCGGGATGAAGATCGGGTTCATCGCCCCCAGCAGCGAGGAGACCGAGCCGGTCAGGCGGTCAATGCCCAGCATCTGCAGGCAGAAGGAGAGGAAGTACCCCAGCAGGCCAATGGTCAGCATCGTGCCGACGTGCTCCCTTTGCAGGGGCCTGAGCACGCCGCGCAGGCGCAGCGGCAGATACAGCGCAGGGATCGCCACCAGATACCGAAGCGCCAGCACCGTCACCGGCGGGATCGTCCGCAGCGCAAGCTTGGAGACGACGTAAAGGCTGCCCCAGCACAAAAAAGCGCCCAGCAGCGGGATCATATGCTTCCTGTTCATCCGTATTCAACCTCTCAGCATCGTTTGGTTCGCATCATTATAAATGAAAATCTTCCGCCTGTACAGGGCAAAAGCGCCCAAAATGCGCTAAGATTGCAATTTCATTGATTCTCAGTTGCATAAAATGAAAAGGATTCACGGGAATCATGAGGAAAACTGAATAAAAACAGCTTGTCTTGTCAGAAAAATTGCGGTATAATAGGCGACATCAGTTGCAGCTTCCCGCGTGGGCACTGCACAATATCATAACGGGCATATGCCCGGATACAGGGGGAATGATTTATGAAGAAAATTCTCGCAATCGCGCTCGCGCTCGTCCTCGTGATGTGCGCTTCTCTGGCGATGGCCGACGCGATCAAGGTCGGCGTCATCGGCCCGATGACCGGCCCCTATGCGGTGTACGGCCTGGCCGTTCAGTACGGCGCGCAGATCGCCGCTGAGGAGATCAACGCGCTGGGCGGCGACATTCAGTTCGAGATCCTGGCTGCTGACGACCAGGGCGACGGCGAGCTCGGCGTCAACGCGTACAACGACCTGCTGGACAAGGGCGTGAACATCATGCTCTCCACCGTCACCTCCGGCTCCTGCATGGCCGTGAGCGATGTTGCTCATGAAGAGCGCGTCTTCATGCTGACGCCGTCTGGCTCCGCTGATGCAATCACCGTTGACAAGGACAACATCTATCGCGTCTGCTTCAAGGATTCTGCGCAGGGCCTGGCCTCCGCGCAGTACATCGTGGACAATGCCCTGGCTACCAAGGTCGGCATCATCTACAACAACGCGCTGGATTACTCCATCGGCATCTGCAACTCCTTCAAGACCAAGGCTGCTGAGCTGGGTCTGGAGATCGTCGCCGAGGCTGCCTTCTCCGACGATACCAACGCCGACTTCTCCGTGCAGATCTCCAAGATGCAGGAGGCGGGCGCTGAGCTGGTCTTCCTGCCGATCTACTACACCCCGGCTTCCCTGATCCTGGCGCAGTGCAGCTCCGTGGGCTACGCTCCGATCTTCTTCGGCGTGGACGGCATGGATGGCATCCTGACCCTGGAAGGCTTTGACGCTTCCCTGGCCGAGGGCGTCATGCTGCTGACCCCGTTCTCCGCTGACGCTGAGGATGATCTCACCAAGAACTTCGTGGCTGCCTATCAGGCGAAGCACGGCGAGATCCCGAACCAGTTCGCTGCTGACGCGTACGACGGTGTCTACGCCCTCAAGGCTGCTGTCGAGCTGGCCGGCATCACCGCCGAGACCTCTCCGGAAGATGCCTGCGATCCGATGATCGCCGCCATGCAGCAGATCGAGATCAACGGTCTGACCGGCACCATGCGCTGGGATGCCACCGGCGAGGTTGACAAGACCCCGACCGCCGTGGTCATCAAGGACGGCGTGTACGTCGGCGCGAAGTAATCGCTCAATTTGGGAATTTCAAAGCTCCCCGGCCCGGCTCAAGGGCCGGGGAGCCTTTCGCGTATTATTCCCCCCGATAAGCAAAGAAATTACGGAAGGGAGACGTTACGGAACATGATTCAGTTCCTGTCCTATCTGGTCAACGGCATCAGCCTCGGCTCCGTCTACGCCATCATCGCCCTGGGCTACTCGATGGTCTACGGCATCGCCAAGATGCTCAACTTCGCCCACGGCGACGTCATCATGATCGGCGCGTTCATCTGCTTCAGCGCGACGCAGTATCTGGGCGTGCCAGTGCTGATTGGTGTGCTGCTCTCCGTGGCGGTGTGTACGCTGCTGGGTATCACCATTGAGCGCCTGGCCTACAAGCCCCTGCGCATGGCGACCAGCCTCGCCGTGCTCATCACCGCCATCGGCATGAGCTGGCTGCTGCAGAACATCGCCCTGCTCATCTGGGGCGCGAACCCCAAGAGCTTCAAGAGCGTCATCGATCTGGGCACGGTCGTGCTCTTTAACGGTCAGCTGCGCATCACCAGCGAGACCATCGTGACCGTTCTGGCCAACATCATCATCATGATCGCCCTCACCCAGTTTACCGGCAAGACCAAGATGGGCAAGGCCATGCGCGCCGTGTCCGAGGATCGCGGCGCCGCCGAGCTGATGGGCATCAACGTCAACGCCACCATCTCCATGACCTTCGCCATCGGCTCCGCCCTGGCGGCCATCGCGGGCGTGCTGCTGTGCTCCGCCTATCCGGTGCTCATGCCGACCACCGGCTCCATGCCGGGCATCAAGGCCTTCACCGCAGCCGTCTTCGGCGGCATCGGCTCCATCCCGGGCGCGCTCATCGGCGGCATCCTGCTGGGCGTCATCGAAATCCTGGGCAAGGCCTATGTTTCTACTGAGCTGGGCGACGCGCTCGTGTTCGCCGTGCTGATTATCGTGCTTCTTGTCAAGCCCACGGGCCTGCTGGGCAAGAAGATTCACGAGAAGGTGTGAGGTGAGCGACATGAAAACGCGCAAGTCCAAGGGTTTTTCCAGCAACTTTATCACCTACGCCATGGTGGTCATCGCGTTCCTGCTCTGTGAGCTGGCCCTGTCCGGCACGATCGACGGCTTCAAGATGAGCCGCTCCCTGAAGGGTCAGCTCGTTCCGATCTGCGTGTACATCGTCATGGCCGTGTCCCTGAACCTCACCGTCGGCATCTCCGGCGAGCTGAGCCTCGGCCACGCGGGCTTCATGAGCGTGGGCGCATTCTCCGGCATCGTCATGGCGACATGGCTCTCCGAGGGCATGGGTGTGCAGAATGAGCTCGCCTGCCTGCTGGCGGCCATCGTCTTCGGCGGCTTCGTCGCAGGAATCGCGGGTGTGCTCATCGGCATCCCCGTGCTGCGCCTTCGCGGCGACTACCTGGCCATCGTCACGCTGGCCTTCGGCGAGATCATCCGCAACGTGCTCAACTGCCTGTATATCTCCATCGACGGCAGGGCCGTGCGCATCGCCTTCAACAACCCGAACGTCCCCGGCCGCATGCTCGTCAACGGCCCCGCGGGCGCGACGGGCGTGACCAAAATCTCCACGTTCGTCGTGGGCTTCGTGCTGGTGCTCTTCACGCTCTTCGTCGTGCTCAACCTGATCGACAGCCGCTCCGGCCGCGCGATTATGGCTATCCGCGACAGCCGCATCGCCGCC
>CAMFCQ010000074.1 GCA_945948915.1 uncultured Clostridia bacterium
ATGTCGTAGGCCCAGCCGTCGCCGCCGAAGATCCACTGGCTCTTCTTGACCATCATGTCCTTCATGGAAGCAATCTGCTTGCACAGGTCGCAATCCTTGCCCTCAACGAGCGCAGCCAGGGCAGCGGAGGTCGCCTTGCTCTTCTCGCCGTCCATCATCGTGGCCAGCCAGTTCTCGCAAACGGCCTTGTCCTCGCCCTCGACCTTGCCGGCCAGCTCGGTGACGAGCTCCGCCAGCTTCGCACGGCGCTGGGTGGTCGCCAGGTTCATGCCGAAGCCGAACTCAGCGTTGTCCTCGAACAGGGAGTTCGCCCAAGCCGGGCCATGACCCTTGTCGTTGGTGGTGTACGGAACGGTCGGGGCGCTGCCGCCATAGATGGAGGAGCAGCCGGTCGCGTTCGCAACGAGCATGCGGTCGCCGAAGAGCTGGGTGATGAGCTTGACATACGGGGTCTCGCCGCAGCCAGCGCAGGCGCCAGAGAACTCAAACAGCGGCTTGAGGAACTGGGACTCCTTGACGTTGGCCTTGTTGAGGATGGTCTCGTCGACCTCCGGAATGGTCTGCGCGTACTCCCAGTTGGCCTCCTGCTTCGCCTGGGTGGCGAGCGGCTTCATGGTCAGGCACTTGCCAAGGCAGACATCCACGCAGTTGCCGCAGCCGGTACAATCCAGCGGAGACACCTGAATGCGATACTGCTTGCCGGCGAACTGCTTGCCCAGCGCCTTCTTGGTCACGAAGGTCTCCGGAGCGACGCCCTCGTCCACGATGTACGGACGGATGGCGGCGTGCGGGCAGACCAGAGAGCACATGTTGCACTGCACGCACTTGGTGACGTCCCACTCCGGAACGTTCACGGCGATGCCGCGCTTCTCGAACTTGGTGGTGCCGGTCGGGCAGGTGCCGTCCGCCTCAATCGCGGAGACCGGCAGCTTGTCGCCCTCCTGAGCGAGAACCGGCTTGATGAACTTGTCGTAGTACTCGCCGCCCTCGATCTTGACAGCCTCGGCGCCGGTGGTCGCATTCGCCCAGTCGGCCGGGTAGTTCACCTGGCGCAGGCCGGAGATCGCGATGTCGATGGCGTCCCAGTTCTTCTTGACGATGGCGTCGCCCTTCTTGCCATAGGTCTTCTTCGCATACGCCTTCATGTACTCGTCAGCCTGCTCGTACGGGATGACGTCGGCCAGCTTGAAGAACGCGGCCTGCATGATGGTGTTGATGCGGTTGCCCATGCCAACCTCAGCGGCCAGCTTGATGGCGTCGATGGCGTAGAACTTGATGTTCTTCTTGGCAATCAGCTGCTTCATGGCCGCCGGCAGCTGCGCGTCGAGTTCCTCGTCGGTCCACTCGCAGTTGAGCAGGAAGGTGCCGCCGTCCTTGATGGAGGACACCATGTCATACTGGGTGACATAGGCGCTCTTGTGGCAGGCGGTGAAGTCAGACGCGTCGATCTGGTACGGAGACTGGATCGGGGTCTTGCCGAAGCGCAGGTGGGACACGGTCAGACCGCCGGACTTCTTGGAGTCGTATGCGAAGTACGCCTGCGCATACATGTCGGTGTGGTCGCCGATGATCTTGATGGAGTTCTTGTTGGCGCCGACGGTGCCGTCAGAGCCCAGGCCGTAGAACTTGCAGGCGATGGTGCCTTCCGGAGCGGCGTTGAAGATCTCGCCAACCTCCAGGCTGGTGTTCGTCACGTCGTCCACGATGCCGACGGTGAAGTGGTTCTTCGGCTCGTCCTTCTTCAGGTTGTCAAACACAGCCTTGACGTGGGTCGGCGTGAACTCCTTGGAGCCCAGACCATAGCGGCCGCCGACGGTCGCGATGCTCCTGCCGGCCTCGGCCAGCGCAGCGACGACGTCGAGGTACAGCGGCTCGCCCAGGGAGCCGGATTCCTTGGTGCGGTCCAGAACAGCGATCTTCTTGCAGGTCGCCGGGATCGCAGCCACGAAGCGGGCGGTGTCGAACGGACGGTAGAGGTGCACAGCCACGAGGCCGACCTTCTCGCCCATCGCGACGAGCTTGTTGATCGCCTCGGTCGCGACGTCGCAGCCGGAGCCCATGGCGACGATGACGTACTCCGCATCCGGAGCGCCAACGTAGTCAAACGGCTTGTGCGGACGGCCGGTGATCTTGCCGACTTCCTCCATGACTTCCTCGACGATCGCCGGGGTGGCCAGGTAGTACTTGTTGGCAGCCTCACGGCCCTGGAAGTAGATATCCGGGTTCTGCGCGGTGCCGCCCAGATGCGGATGCTCCGGATTCAGCGCGCGGGCGCGGAACGCTTCCACCTTGTCCCACGGCACGAGCTTGGCGATATCCTCATAGGAGATCTCGTCGATCTTCTGGATCTCGTGAGAGGTACGGAAGCCGTCGAAGAAATGGAGGAACGGCACAGAGCTCTTCAGGGTCGCGAGGTGGGCGACGAGCGCCATGTCCTCGGCCTCCTGCACGGAGTTGGACGCCAGCATCGCAAAGCCGGTTTGACGGCAGGCCATGACGTCGGAGTGGTCGCCGAAGATGGACAGCGCGTGGTAAGCCAGCGCGCGGGCGGAAACATGGAAGACGCACGGGAGCAGCTCGCCGGCGATCTTGTACATATTCGGGATCATCAGCAGCAGGCCCTGGGACGCGGTGAACGTCGTGGTCAGCGCGCCGGCCTTCAGAGAGCCATGCACAGCGCCAGCCGCGCCAGCCTCACTCTGCATCTCAGCGATGCGGACGGTCTGGCCGAACAGGTTCATACGGTCATGCGCAGCCCAATCGTCCGCAACTTCCGCCATCGGGGAAGACGGGGTGATCGGGTAGATCGCTGCCACATCGCTGAACGCATACGCGACATGGCTGACAGCAGTATTGCCGTCAACGGTCATTTTCTTAACAGCCATTGGTATAACCTCCCTATATCAATTAAGGATTACCAGTTTTGTGAGAACCGAGTTTGGGCTTGCTGCGTGCGCAGTATCCCCATAACATACAATTCTCGACATTCCTATTATAGCCAACCGGCAAAAACATGTCAAGTCTGACAAGCGGATTCTCGCATTATTGTACATGATTGAGGGGATAACCCTTTGATTATGTGCGGCCGTATGCCTTCATAAATATGGCGGGCGACAGCGCCAGCAGCGCGCCCTGCGCCGCCACAAGGGCGTCCCCGCTATGCAGCGCGTAGCCGCTCAGCTCGCTTTTATGCGCCTTCGCAAACGCCAGCGCTTCACGGGCAACCGGCTCCGGCAGGCCGTATGCCGGGATATTCTTGACCACGCTCAGCGCAATCTGCCCCACGCGCCTGCTCAGAGCGTTCCTCACCTCGCCCGCGGGCAGCGTTCCCGCGAGCGCGCTTAGCCTGCGGCACACCTCCAGATAGCTTGCGCACCAGCGGCTCGATCTGGCAAACGACCCCATGATGCTCCCCGCGCGCTGACGGTAGCGCAGGATCTCCGTCTCAAACGCCGCCGCGCGTCTGGCGCGCAGGAGCGCCGGTGCCTGAAAGAGCTCGTCCTCAAACAGCAGCCCATCGGCCATCGTCAGACGGTTTTCCTCGAGGAACGCGCGGCGGTAGACGCACTGCCAAACCATCGGCTCGTACAGCCCCGCGCGGCACTGCGCGGCAAACAGCGCGCCGCCGTCCATCGCGTCCGTCCTTCCGATCGCCGGGCCGGGCGTTTCCTCCCCCGTCTCATCGTCAAAGTAGACAAAGCGCGCCTTGGCCACATCCAGCGCCTGCTCCTTCGCCGCCAGGACAAGCTGCCAAAGTGCCTGCGGCCGCGGCAGGTCGTCGCTGTCCAGAAAATAGACGTACTCGCCGCACGCCTGCTGAAGACCCGTGTTGCGCGCTAGCGAAAGCCCGCCGTTTTGCTCCCGGCGGATCACGCGCATGTTTGCATACCGCGCGCAGAAGTCCGCCGCAATGACCGCCGAGCCGTCGCAGCCGCAGTCGTCCACCAGCAGGATTTCGCAGTCCTGCGCCGGCAGCTGCGCCGCAAGCGTCAGGCACGCGCCGATGTACTTTTCCACATGGTAAAACGGGATCACAACGCTCAGCAGCATGGCGCGTCCTCCAATCCAGCACTTGCACATCGTGCTGTTTTATGCGATAATAGGATGATCTATAGTGTATTATAGCATATTCCGCCGCAGGAGGAAAGAACGATGATCAGCGTTGTGGTAATCGGCCGGAACGAGGGCGCGCGGCTTGATCTGTGCATGGAGAGCGTCCGTTCAGCGCTGGGTGTGCTCGCCCACGAGATCATCTACGTCGATTCCCGCTCCACGGACGACAGTCTCCCGCGCGCAAAAGCATACGGTGCGCGCTGCTTCCTGCTCAGCGAGGAAAGGACCACCGCGGGTTTGGGCCGCTTCGTCGGCGCGAGAGAGGCGCGCGGCGAGTACCTCCTGTTTCTGGACGGCGACATGCAGCTGCAGAAGGGCTTTTGTGAAAAGGCCATGATGGCCATGGCTTCGCGCGGCTATGACGGGTGCACCGGCATCCGCGAGGATCGCTACATCAGGGACGGCCAGGTCGTCGGACATCACGCAAACTACTTCGGCTGCACGCAGGAGCGCATTGCGCCGGAGTTCGGCGGCGCGCTCTTCATCAAAAAGGAAGCGCTGGAGAGGGCCGGCGGCTGGTCGCCGGATGCCGTCGCCTGCGAGGAAGCGGAACTGCACGCGCGCCTGAAGGCGGCTGACTGCGTGATCGCCGAACTGCCCGTGCCCATGATCGTGCACACGGACGCCGTCCGCGACGGGCGCGGCGTGCTGGGCGTGATCTTCTCCCACCGCCGTCTGGGTGAGGGGCAGGCGCTGCGCTGCGCGATGGCGCAGCATCAGGCGGGCGCCTACATGCATCACGAAAACGAAAAGTTTTTCTTCTATATGCTTGACTGGATGTGCGTGATCCTCATTTTGCTGCTGGGCGTGTGGGGCCTCCTCGGCGCGCTGTTTTTCCAGTCGGCGCAGCTGGGCAGCTTTCTTTCCCGAAAACGCATCCGCGCGTTCGTGTCCCAGAAGCTCTTCTTCTTCGCCTTCCCGGCAGGCCTTTTCACCTACCGCGTGCGCAGCCGGGACTATACCGCGGCGTAACCCTTCCCCTTCATCCTGACAGAGACGGTGCATGATATGATGAAAATCAGCTTTATCATCGTGGCGTACAACGCCGCAGGCAGCATGGGTGCGCTGCTTGAGGATCTGCTCGCGCAGACGATCCCGCACGAGCAGATCGAGGCGCTGCTGGTGGACAGCGCGTCCACGGACGCCACGCGCTCCCTCATGCTGGATTTTGCCAGGACCGCGCCGTTCGAGGTGAAGGTGCTGGACAACCCGAAGCGCTGGCTGGCCAGCGGCATCAACGTCGCGCTGGGCGCGGCGACGGGCGATGCGATCATCCGTCTGGACGCGCACGCGCGCATTCCGAAGGACTTCCTACAACGCAATCTGCGCGCGCTCGAGCAGGGCGAGGACATCGTCGGGGGCTGCGTGCTGGGCGGCACGCCGAACGGCGCTTGGGAAAGCGTGCTGCGCACGGTGGACACCTCCCGCTTCTGCGGCGGGGCGGCCCCGTTCCGCAACGGCGGCGAGGCGCGCTATGTGGACACGCTGGCCTACGCGCTTTACCGCCGCAGGGTGTACGACGACGTCGGCCTGTACGACGAGCGCCTGCGCCGCACCGAGGACAACGACATGCACTACCGCATGCGCAGGGCCGGCTACCGGTTCTACTTCTCCCCGGACATCGTCTCCTACCACGCAGCTCGCGCCACGATGCGCGGGCAGCTGCGCCAGAAGTGGGGCAATGGCTACTGGATCGGCCGCACGATGCGCATCCAGCCGCGATGCTTCGCCCCGCGCCACCTGATCCCGGCGCTGTTTGTGCTGGCGCTGCTGGCGGGACTTCTGCTCCTGCCGCTGAGTGTCTGGCCGATGCTGCTCCTTGCTTCCGCCTACCTGGCCTGCGACCTGGTCTTCTCCGTCCGGGGTGCGCTCGCCCAGGAGAGCGGCCGTCTGCTGGCGCTTTTTACGCTGCCGTTCCTCTTCCCCACCGTGCATGTGGTATACGGCGTGGGCACTCTGGCAGGCCTGCTCTCCGGAAGGGGATGACCTGATGCTCAAATGGATCGAAGAGGTCGCTGACTTCATTTTCCTCAACGATGCGCCCGCGCCTGCGGACGTGATCTTTATCCCCGGCAATGGTCATGCGCTCCCCTCCGAGCTGGCGGCCCGGCTGTACTGCGAAGGGCTTGCGCCCTATGTGCTGCCCTCCGGCCGCTATGCCATCGGCTCAGGCGGCTTCGCCGGGCAGCTGTCCGGTGCGCGCCGGTATGAAGGAGCCTTTGACACGGAATGGGCGTTCATGCGCCGCATTCTGCTGGAGAACGGCGTACCCGAGCGCGCGATTCTGCGCGAGGACGAGGCCACCTACACCTATCAGAACGCCATCTTCTCCCGCAGGCGCATGGACGCGATGAAGCTGACCGTCTCGCGCGGGATCATCTGCTGCATGCCGGTGCACGCGCGCCGCGCGAGGATGTACTACGAGACGCTCTTTCCCGAGGCCCAATTGCTCGTCTGCCCGGCGCCGGGCGCGGCTGTCACACGTGAGAGCTGGCTGCAAAGCCCGGAAGGCATCGACGCGGTGCTCGGCGAGCTCTCCCGCTGCGGCGGACAGTTTCACGACATTCTCAAAGCGATCATGCAGCAGAACGGCAATAAGTCTTGATTTTCATACAAGCCTGTCGTATAATGCTCCTGTCACATGCGATTCGTGAGGATGACAGGGCGTCGCGATGCGTGCGGCGACGGAGAAGATGCGTTAAGTGCTCATGTACGGGAATAACATGGGACGAAGAAGGGGCTTCCCCTTCGCGGTATCTCTTCGGACCCGACTGTCTCTTTACCAGAAAATGAAGATTGTCATCTCTGCGAATCTCCCCCCGCCCTGATGGGCCTGATTTGCGGAGGTGTTTTTTATGCGTTCCGTCTTTTCCCTCATGCATTCCCAGTTCTCCGATTCCCTTCGTTCGCTCTCCCGTACGCGGACGATCACCACGGTCGGCCTGCTGCTGGCCATCCAGATGGTGCTCTCCTCCTACGGCGTCATCGAGGTGAACGACAGCCTCAAGATTTCCCTGGCCCATCTGGCCGTCGCGCCTACGGCGATCCTCTTTGGCCCGGTGGCGGCGGGGCTTCAGGGCGCGCTCAGCGACATCCTCGGCTTTCTGCTCAAGCCCACCGGACCGTATTTCCCGGGCTTCACGCTCTCCGCGGCGCTGCTGGGCGTGATCTACGGCATGCTGCTCTACAAGACCAGGCAGACGACCTGGCAGATCATCGCTGCGCGCGTACTCGTCTGCGTGGTCATCAACATCGGTCTGAACACGCTGTTCCTGACGATGCTCTATGGACCCTCGCGTCTGGCGACGCTGCCCCTGCGCGTGATGAAGAATCTGATTCAGCTGCCCATCGACTGTGTGCTTCTGGGCACGATGTGCCGTCTGGTGAAGCGGATTCCGGCTCAGAGCCGATAACGCACAAACCCCGCCGGAGAAATTCGTCTCTCCGGCGGGGTTTGCTTTTGATATCAGGATCACAGGTGCAGTATCTGGATGAGCAGCACCCATGCCAATCCATAATAGGAAACCACGGCGACCAGGTCGTTGATCGTCGTGATCAGCGGGCCGGAGGCCACGGCGGGATCGACGTTCAGCTTTTTGAAGATCAGCGGAATCACCGTGCCGCAGATGCTGGAGAGCAGGATGGACAAGAGCAGCGTCGCGCCGATGCACAGCGATACGGAGAACGCCATCACGGCGCTCTGGCCCTTCAGTGCAAAGAGGTACAGGCCGATGCTGACCACGGACAGCGCGCCCAGAATCAGACCGTTGACCAGGCCGACGCGGGCCTCCTTGCCGACCAGCTCCAGCGCAGCGGCGATGTCGTTTTCATGGTAATCCTGCAACCGCTCCTGCATCCGCTTGGGCGTCAGGCTGCTGCGCAGAATCTCCGCGATTTCCGTCTTGTAATCAGGGCGCTGCGCGAGGATCATGTTCTCGTTCATCATTTTCGTCATTGTCCTGTACCTCCTTATCTCGTCATCTCATGGGAGAAAGGCGGGCGCAAAGGCCGGATTGCAGGAAAATGGACATAAAAAAACATCGTCGCATGCAAAGCAGCGTCTCTGCGTTCGCCCGATGCAATTGCAGTGCAGCTTGCAAACAGACAATGGCGTTCATATGGAGTGGCAAAAAGAGACTAGACCCCTGCCGCAAACGGCAGAGCTCCGCACAGTTTTGGGCATCCTATGTATACGCCGTCTGGTTTTCGACTACTGCCGCCGTCCATGGTCTCACCTCACTATTCACCGATTTGCCGGTTGGCATGTTCAGTGTAGCACACTTCTCCGATGATTGAACCGCCAGAATCCGCGAAAAAACGCATGAAAAAAGCAGGCAATCCCACGGCATATACAGGGATTGCCTGCTGAACGATCACTTCACAATCGCGATCGCGTTCATCTGCGGCGGCAGGGACATCGTGGAGATGCCCGTGGTGTAGGCGGTGAGCAAGTCGCCCACCTGAAGCTCCGGCGCGCTCTCCGGCAGCGTGAGCACAACTTCGCCGCCGCCCTCAGTCTGCTCGATGGTGATGCGGCCTTCCTCGATGGCCGTCACCGTGCCCTTGACCTCATACACGCCGATGCGCAGTGCGGTGACCTGCGCGGGCAGGGAGCGGGTCATCTTGCCGTCGTACGTCACAATCGCCACCTGGCCGGCCGCCAGCTCCTCCACGCCCTCAAGGAGCGTGTCCTCAGAGAGATTTGCCTGAATCTGCCCCAGCTCGCCCGCGTCCAGCATCACATACTCGTCCGTGATCTCGGTGATCACGCCGGTCAGCGTGACGAGCTCAATCTCCGCCTCCTCCTCTTCGCTCAGCGCCGCAGCCTCCGGTTCCGGCGTGCTTTCCTCCGTCACGGTGACGATTTCCGTGGTCTTCACCTCGGCAACATCCCGGTTCGCCGCAAAAAACACCGCCGCAGCCACCGCCAGCACCAACACAGCTGCAAGCAGCACCCAGATCATCTTCTTGTTCATGTTCATATCCTCCTTGGATTTTTCGCGCTTCTGTCCCGCCTCTTCGCCGGACAATAACCAGACGAAGCACGTATGGGATTTCTTCCCGAGTGTCTTAAAAAAGCGAAAGTTCCGGCAGACACCAGAACTTTCAAACGGAGAGTGTATCAATTTCCCGCAATCGCGCGCGCGACGTGCACGCCGCTGGCGGACGCATGGGACAGGGAATGCGTGATGCCGCTGCCGTCGCCGATGATGTACAGGCCGTCGTAGCGGGTCTGCAGGCGCTCGTTGACGGCGACCTCCATGTTGTAGAACTTGACCTCCACGCCGTAGAGCAGCGTGTCGTCGTTCGCCGTGCCGGGCGCGACCTTGTCAAGCGCGTAGATCATCTCGATGATGCCGTCCAGGATACGCTTGGGCAGCACCAGGCTCAGGTCGCCGGGCGTGGCATTGAGCGTCGGTGTGAGGAAGGAATCGCGCATGCGGTCCGCGTTGGAGCGGCGGCCGCGGATCAGATCGCCGAAGCGCTGCACAATGACGCCGCCGCCGAGCATGTTGCTCAGGCGCGCGATGCTCTCGCCGTAGCCATTGGAATCCTTGAACGGCTCGGAGAAGTGCTTGGCCACCAGCAGCGCGAAGTTGGTGTTCTCAGTCTGCCGGGCCGGGTCCTCATAGCTGTGGCCGTTGACGGTGATGATGCCGTTGGTATTCTCGTTGACCACGGCGCCCTTGGGGTTCATGCAGAAGGTACGGACCTTATCCTCATACTTCTTGGTCCGGTAGACAATTTTGCTCTCGTAGAGCTCGTCGGTCAGGTGGGAGAAAACCACGGCGGGCAGCTCCACCCGGACGCCGATATCCACCCGGTTGGACTTGGTGGGGATGTCCAGCTCCCGGCAGACCTGCTCCATCCACTTGCTGCCGCTGCGGCCCACGGAGACAATGCAGTCGGTGCAGGTGAAGCTCTCTTTTTCCGTTTCCACACGGTAGCCACCGTCTACAGGGCAGATGGCCTTCACCGGGGTATCGAAGAAGAATTCCACCTTGTCCTTCAGATGGTTATACAGGTTTTCCAGCACCACATAGTTGATATCTGTGCCCAGATGGCGGACGGAAGCGTCCAGCAGGTGCAGGTCGTTCTGGATGCAGAGCTTTTTAAACTGGGTGCCCGCGGTGGAGTAGAGCTTTGTGCCCGCGCCGCCGAAGGCCATATTGATCTCGTCTACATATTTCATCAGCTCCAGCGCCCGGGCCTTGCCGATGTATTCGTAAAGGGTGCCGCCGAAATCATTGGTGATGTTGTACTTGCCGTCGGAAAAAGCGCCGGCGCCGCCGAAGCCGCTCATGATGGAGCAGCTCTTGCAGCCGATGCAGCTTTTTACCGTGGTACCGTTGATGGGGCAGCGCCGCTTGTGCAGGGCATGGCCCGCCTCCAGCACGCCGATCTTCAGCCCGGGATTGCGCAGAATCAGCTCGTAGGCCGAAAAAATGCCGCCGGGACCGGCGCCAATGATGAGTACGTCGTAATTCATAGCTTTCTAACTCCTAACCTGTTACTGTCCCCTGAGGGATCCGCTTTTCTTCATTATATCAGATTCCCGGGTTCCGTCAAGGCGGAAATCCATTGATTTTCTCCTGTGATTATGGTACTTTATAGTCAAAAGTCTGGATTCTCCGGGAGGAATTCATTATGCTGTTTTATGCCAATCCCATTCTGATCGCCGCGGCGGTGCTGCCGGCGATTTTCCTGCTGGTGCAGATCTACCGGGCGGACAAGCTGGACCGGGAGCCGGGCTGGCTCATCGCCTCGCTGGTGTTTCAGGGGATTGTCTCCACGGCGCTGGCCGTGTGGACCGAGCGGCTGGGCAGCGTCGTACTGGGCTGGCTGCTGCCGGAAAACTCCGTTGTCTACCGGGCCATTTTGTATTTTGTCGTTGTAGCCTGCTCGGAGGAGGGCTTCAAGTATCTGCTGCTGAAGCGCCGGACCTGGAACAGCCCGGAATTCAACTGCCAGTTTGACGCGGTGGTGTACGCCGTGGCGGTATCGCTGGGCTTTGCCCTGTGGGAGAACATCGACTATGTGATTATGTACGGGCTGGGCACCGCCATGCTCCGGGCCGTTACCGCCGTGCCGGGCCACGCCTGCTTCGGCGTATTCATGGGTGCCTTCTACGGCATGGCAAAACGCTGCCACAATTACGGCCGCCCCGGCCAGGCCAGGACCTTCCGGCGTCTGGCAGTGCTGGTGCCGGTGCTGCTCCACGGCACCTATGACTTCATCGCCTCCGGCACCGGCAGCAGCTGGGTATTTGTGGTTTTTGTGGCCGTGATGTTCCTAGCCGCCAACCGAATGGTCCGCAGTCTCTCCAGAAACGACCGGTATATATAACGCCAGCCGCTGCATGCGGAGAGACAAATTGGAATTTGTATGTGTGCATCAAAAATGAAACCTCGTCATTGCGAGCCAGTGCGCACACTGGCGTGGCAATCCCCCGGATCTTCCGGCCAGCCAAAACAGACCCGGTTTTTCCATAAACGTAGATAAAAACGGAAGTTGTTCTATTATAGTATCCTGAAAATCCGGGGGATTGCCACACCAGTCTGCGGACTGGTTCGCAATGACATGTTCTATTTTAGTGCGACAAACACCAATTTATCGCTCCATGCAGGAGTGACTCCTGCGCAGAAAACCGCGCCTTCCGTTTGAATCGGGAAGGCGCGGTTTATATTTACTTTTCGATGAGCAGCTCGGCAATCTGGATGGCGTTGGTGGCAGCGCCCTTTCGTACCTGATCGCCGCAGCACCACAGGCACAGGCCGTTGTCGTCGGTGAGGTCGGGACGAATCCGGCCAACAAAGACGATGTCCTGATCGCTGGTGTCCAGAGGCATGGGATACTGCTTATTCTTCAGGTCATCCACCAGACGGCAGCCGGGGGCCTTGGCGATGGCCTCCCGGGCCTGGGCCACGGTGACGGGCACGTCGAAGTGGCAGCTGACGGAAATGGAGTGGCTGCGGACCACGGGCACCCGGACGCAGGTGCAGCTGACCTTCAACTCCGGCAGATGCATGATCTTCCGGCCCTCGTTCTGCATCTTCATTTCCTCGCTG
>CAMFCQ010000075.1 GCA_945948915.1 uncultured Clostridia bacterium
GATGATCTTCTTGTGCATCTTCGCGGTGAAGCCGTAGTTGACGAACAGCGCAATCGCCACGCCCAGCATGAAGGGGAAGTAGCTCGGGAACACGTCCCAGATCAGCATGACGATGACGGCGATGGTCAGCAGGATGTTGAACAGGAAGAGCTTCGGGCGGGCCAGCTCGCCAAACTCGCCGGTCTTCGCCTCTTCAGTCACCTCGACAACGCCCTCGGTCTCCGCCAGCTTGCCGTGCAGGCCCGCGCCGCGGCGCTTCTCCTGCCAGCCGGACAGCGCCGCGTGCGCCAGCGCCAGCACGATGCCGAAGATCTGGATGGGCAGAATGGTCTGCCACAGGGAACCGGCTTCCACGCCCAGCACGGACGCGGCACGCATGGTCGGGCCGGCCCAGGGCATGAGGTTGAGCACGCCCATGGACAGCACGGCGATGCGCAGCAGCGTCGTCGTGCGCATGTGCATGCGCTTGTAGACCGGCAGCATGGCCGGGATCACGATGCAGAAGGTGGAGGCTCCGCCGCCGTCCAGATGGCCGACCAGCGCGATGACCGCCGTCACCACCGCAACGCCGATGACATTGTCACCGACAAAGCCCATCAGCTTGCCGATGATGACGTCAAACATGCCCGCGTCGGTCATGATGCCGAAGTACAGCACGGAGAAGACGAACAGCGCGGCCGTGGGGCCGGTGCTGTTGAAGCCGGACTTGATCATCGTCGCCAGATTGTCAAAGCTGTAGCGGCCGCCGATGACCATGATGAGGCCCAGCACCGCCGGGAAGACGATGAAGGCAATGGCCGGCTGCGTCTTGCTCTTGAAGAGCGTAACGACAATGGCGATGATGCAGATGAGTCCCAGAATTCCGACAAGGATATCGCTCATGGGTAAGGCTCCTTTCATTTTCCTCTTTAGAACAGCAACCGACGCGTCGCAGGGGGGCGGCGCGTCATCGCGGAAGGGTCTCGCTCCGTTCGCCGTCTGACAGGAATACGCTTGCCCGGGCGCAAGAGGGACTGCGGATGGGCAGTCTCTTCTCATCGATCATCCTGTCAGGGCTTGTATGGGGCATCCATGGGGGTGTTCAGATCATATCATATCAAATCCCCACTTGTCCAGACGGCTATGTTTTTATAATAACCCCATAACTCAAAAAGTATGGTTGCCCTCCAGGCAGAAAAAAGGCGGCTGAACCGATTGCAGGTCAGCCGCTTGCGTATATGCTTTTTCTCTTATACTAATTCGCAGTTAAGATGCCTAATAGCGTGCATCAGATTTTTCTGACGAAGCCGAGTGAAGTGAGGCGTTACTCACGGTACGTTGAACGGAACAAGGCAAAGTCATACTAATTCGCAGTTAAAATGCCTAATAGAGTGCATCAGATTTTTCGCTCTGACGAAGCCGAGTGAAGTGAGGCGTTACTTAAGGTACGTTGAACGGAACAAGGCAAAGTCAGAGCGGAAAAGATGGTGCGCGGATTAGGCCATTTTAACAAGAATTAGTATCAGAGCGGAAAAGATGGTTCGCAGATTATGAGAATAGTATCAGGCCGGAAAAAGGAGCCGCCTCCCGCTGAGACAGCTCCTTTCCCTGTTTATACCTTCTGGAAATCCTCTTTTCCGTGCTTGCACAGCGGGCAGACAAAGTCGTCCGGGAGCTCTTCGCCCTCATAGACATAGCCGCAGACCGTGCAGACCCAGCTCGTCTTCTTCTGCGTCTGGGGCTTGGGCTTGATGTCGCTCTGGTAGTAGCCATAGGTGCAGGACGGTTCGGCAGAGAGCACCTCAGCGTCCTCCAGTTCTGCGATGAACATCGTGTGACTGCCCAGATCAACCGTGCGCTCTACCTTACAGCACAGGAGCGCGTTGGCATGGCTGGACAGGTAGAGGATACCGTTTTCAGCGCGCACGGCGTCCTCAAATCCGTCGAACTTCTTTACGCTGCGCCCGCTCTGCATGCCAAAACGCTGAAACAGCGAAAACGGCGTGCTGGTCGTCAGCGCGGAAAGATTGAAGCGGCCGCTCTGCATGAGCATGTCATGCGTATGATTTCCCTTGTTGACGGAGATGGAGATGCGCAGCGGGTCGCTGGCTACCTGCACGGCCGTGTTGATGATGCAGGCGTTGTCCTGCTCATCCGCCCTGACGGAGAGCATATACAGGCCGTAGGTGATGTTGTACAGTGCCTTGGGGTTCATACTTTTTCTCCTTTCTGTCGATCAATGCAAGTGGTTTATCTTTACTTGCGAAGCATGGGCTCTGCGATGGTTCTGTTGAAAAATGCAATCAGGGGGCCCATAAAGAAGGCTGTAATGATGGTGCCGATGCCTACAAAAGTGGGGATCTCTGCCGGTGCGCCCCCGGACAGCAGGAACAGTACAGCACCCCCAACGACACAGACCAGGTCACAGCAAATGCGAACATACTGGAATTTTCCCAGCTTCCATTTCCTTGACAGAACCACCGCCACGGCATCGTAGGTGGAAACGCCCAAATCGGCAGTCATGTACAGCGACGAGGCAATGCACAGACATATGAGACTCACAATCAATGACACCCACCGGGTCAGCATCGTCGGCGCCGGAAAAATGCGCTGAAGGAAGGCGAGGGTGAACTGAATGATGTAACCCAGCAGAAACATGTTCAGAAATGTCGCAATGCCGATATTATGCCGGTCTGCGAAAAGACTGAACAGCAGCAGCGTCAGATTGACGATCACATACAGGGTGCCAAAGGGAATGGGAATCAGCGCATCCAGGCCGCTCATCAAAGACTGGAACGGATCCACCCCAAATGCCGCAAGCTTAAATCCTGCGACACTCACCGCGCAGATCAGTACGCCGGATAAAGACATCAGGATTCTTCTCGTTTTCATTGGGCCCTCTCATTTTTGTCAGATTTTGTAATCATTATAATCCCTGCAACCAATCATTTCAAGTGTGAATTCCGGGATGCGCATAAGATGGGCGTCCAGCACCGCCCCCCGGAAATATGCAATGGGATCCCACTTACCTGATGCACGCCTTGGGTCTGCCTCCTCTTCACAGAGGCGGACACAAGCGGACTGTCCCCCCTCCGTATCCCTTTGGGCACACAAAAAGGCCAGCCCTTTCGGGACTGGCCTTCTATGTTCAATTCGCCTTAGTCAACCGGGTAGAACGCATCCTTGCCCAGGCTGCAGGTGGGGCAAACCCAATCCTCCGGCACATCCTCCCACGCGGTGCCGGCGGCAACGCCGTTATCCGGATCGCCGATGGCGGGATCATACACATAGCCGCAAGGACATTCATACTTCTGCATGATGTTTCGCCTCTTTTCGATGTTTAAGGAATTACTTGAAGTAGCGCTTGAGCAGGCCCTCAAAAGCCTTGCCGTGGCGGGCCTCGTCGCGGGCCATCTCATGCACGGTGTCATGGATCGCGTCGAGGTTGAGCTGCTTGGCCAGCTTGGCCAGCTCGAACTTGCCGGCGGTCGCGCCGTTCTCGGCGTCCACGCGCATCTCGAGGTTCTTCTTGGTGCTGTCGGTCACAACCTCGCCCAGCAGCTCCGCGAACTTCGCGGCATGCTCTGCCTCTTCGTAGGCGGCCTTCTCCCAGTACAGGCCGATCTCCGGATAGCCCTCGCGATGCGCCACGCGCGCCATCGCCAGATACATGCCCACCTCGGAGCACTCGCCCGCGAAGTTCTCGCGCAGGCCCTTGATGATCTCTTCCGGCGCATCCTTCGCGATGCCGACGACATGCTCGGCAGCCCAGGTCTTCTCACCCTTCATCTCGGTGAACTTCTCGCCCGGCACCTTGCACAGCGGGCACTTCTCAGGCGGGGTGTCGCCCTCATGCACATAGCCACAAACCGGACATACCCACTTCTTCATAATCCGTTTCCTCCTATACTCAAGTTAATTTGTTTCTTCTTGCCTCCAGGTTTCTCTTGAAACCCTGTATCCTTATCATACACGAGTTTGCTTCGCTTGTCAATGCTTTTCGCAAAAATATGAGAACAATTCTCACATCAACGCTTTGTCTGTCTGTGTCGCCTCACCGGCCGAAAATCAGCACAGCGGCAAGCGCCGCAATCAGCACCGCAATCAGGATGTCCAGCGCCCATACCGGAATATTGATCTTATCATAGATCTCTTCCTTCAGGTTCTTTCGCTGCTTGGTCTCCTGAACGATGCGGTCCACCATCTCTTCGTCGATTTTCTTCTTGCCGGACTTCTTTTCAACGATTGCCAACGGAAAACCCTCCTGAGAATCGTTATCACAGCAAATGCCCGCTGCAGAGCTGCTCCGGCGGCGGGCATTGTGGATGAAATTACTTCTTGGCCAGATACTTGCGCAGGTCAAGTGCGACCGCGATGATGATGACCAGGCCCTGCGCGACGTAGGTATAGGAGGACTCGACGCCCAGGAACTGCAGGACGATCTTGAGGACCTCGAACACCAGAACGCCGACGAGGATGCCGGTGATCCTGCCGACGCCGCCGTTGACGGAAACGCCGCCGATGGTGCAGCCCGCGATGGCTTCAAGTTCCCAGCCCATGCCGGTGTTGACGGAGCAGCCGCCGGACTTGGCGCAGACCAGGAAGCCGGTCAGACCGTAGAGCAGGCCGGCCAGCATGTAGATCTTGATCTTGCTCTTTGCCACGTTGATGCCCGCCACCTCGGCCGCATTCTCGTTGCCGCCGATCGCGTACATGTACTTGCCGTAGCGGGTCTTGTTGTAGAGGAACCACATGATCAGACCGACGCCGATGGCGATCACCGTGAGGTTGGAGAGCATGCGGGTGCCGACATAGCCGGTCGCCAGGCCCGTGTAGTCATTGCGCAGACCGCCGATCGGGATCGCGCCGGTGTAGATCAGGCACGCGCCGTACACCAGCGTCTGCATGCCCAGGGTTGCGATGAACGGCGGCACCTTGAGGAACGCGATGACGGAGCCGTTGACCACACCGATCAGGCCGCACAGCAGCATGACCAGCAGGAGCACGACGATCATCGGCAGCTCCGGCAGGTTCGGATAGAACTTGTCGCCGTAGGACGCCTTCTGCATCAGGATGCCGGAGAGGCAGGCCGCCAGGCCCATCACGCGGCCGGCAGACAGGTCGGTGCCCTTCGTAATCAGACAGCCGGACACGCCGCAGGCGATGATGAAGCGCACGGCGGTGTTCGAGAGCAGGTTGCGGATGTTGTTGACGGAGTAGAAGTTCTTGTTCTGCGTGCTGGTGAAGATGGCGGCCAGCACGATCATCACGATAATCGCGTTATCGGAAAGCCACTTGGTGACGGCCTTCGCATTCAGTTTCTTGCCCATATCCTTGTTCTCCTTTATGCATGGTAGATCGCCCGTTCATCAGACAGCCGCAGAGGGCTGGGTTTCAAACTGCGTCGCCAGGGTCATGATGTTCTCCTGGTTGGCATCCTTGCCGTCGATGAAGCCGGTAATGCGGCCGTCGCACATGACCATGACGCGGTCGCTCATGCCGATGATCTCGCTCATTTCCGAGGAAATCATGATGATGCTCTTTCCGGCGCGCGCCAGCTCTTCGATGATGCAGTAGATCTCGTACTTCGCGCCGACGTCGATGCCGCGGGTCGGCTCATCCAGGATGAGCACATCCGGGTTGTTCGCCAGCCAGCGGCCAATGAGCACCTTCTGCATGTTGCCGCCGGAAAGGGACTGAATCTGCGTCTTGGAGGACGGGCACTTGATGCTCATCTTCTTGACGTTGTCCTGCACCAGCTGCTCGATCTTCCTGTCGTTGATGACGATGCCCATGTCCAGGTACTGGTCAAGGCTGGCAATGGAGATGTTGTCCGCAACGGAGAGCACGCCCATGATGCCGGTCGCGCGGCGGTCCTCCGTCAGCAGCGCGATGCCCTGCTTGATGGCGTCGCGCGGGCGGCTGATCTTGAGCTCCTTGCCCTTGTATTTGATGGTACCCTTGCTGTGCAGGCGGATACCGAACAGGCCTTCCATCAGCTCGGTACGCTGCGCGCCGACCAGGCCCGCCACGCCGAGGATCTCGCCCTTGCGGACACTGAACGTGCAATGGCGGAAAGAACGCGGATTGATCGAGGTGAAGTCCTCCACCTCGAAGACGGACTCGCCGGGCACATTGTGGCGCTCCGGGAAGAGATTGTTCAGCTCACGGCCGACCATCTGGGTGATGATCTTGTCCGTCGTCATCTCCTTGGAATTCCAGGTGCCGATGTACTTGCCGTCGCGCATGATCGTCACTTCATCGGAAATGCGCAGGATCTCGTCCATCTTGTGGCTGATGTAGACGATTGCAACGCCTTCGGCCTTGAGATCCTCGATGATGCGGAAAAGCGCCTCGACCTCGTTGGCCGTCAGCGAGGAGGTCGGCTCGTCCAGAATGAGCACCTTGCAGTCCGCAGAGACCGCCTTGGCGATTTCAACCGACTGCATCTGGGATACGGACAGGTCGCCCAGGCGCTGCTTGGGATCAAAGTTCATGCGAACCTTCCTCAGCAGCTTGGCGGTGTCCTCGTTCATTTTCGCGTGATCCACCACCGGGATAAAGCCCAGCAGCTTCTTCATCGGATAGCGTCCGATGTAGATGTTCTCCGCAACGGAGCGCTCCGGAACCGGCTGCAGCTCCTGGTGCACCATGGCGATGCCCATTTCCAGCGCCTGCAGCGGATCGTTGATGGTAACTTTCTTGCCTTCGTAGTAGATTTCGCCCTCGTCCATCTTGTAAATGCCGAACATGCACTTCATCAAGGTGGATTTGCCGGCGCCGTTTTCACCCATCAGGGCGTGTACCGTGCCGGGTCTGAGCTTCAGCTGAGCGTGGTCAAGCGCCTTGACACCGGGGAACTGCTTGACAACGCCCCGCATTTCAAGCCGATATTCCGACATGAATCTGCCTCCTCTTACTGCCATGTAAAAGGGTGCGTGCGCACCAGCGCACGCACCCACGGATCCTTTGCGCAAGAAGCTTACTTGGTGACCATCACGTAGTCAACCCAGTAGTACTTCTCGAGGGTCTCGCCAGCGGCAGCCTTGAGGGCGGCGTCCGCAGCAGCGTGAGACTGACCATTGTGGTCGTTGAGGACGGTACCGGTCATCTTGCCTTCCTTGACCATCTCAACGCACTCCGCCAGAGCGTCAACGCCGAGGAGCGCGATGTCCTCGCCCACGGTACGGCCGGCGTCCGCGATCGCCTGATAGGCGCCCAGCGCCATAGCGTCGTTGTTGCAGAAGATGACGTCAACGTCGCTGCCGAACTGAGTCAGAGCGGTCGCAGCCAGCTCCTGGCCCTTGGTCTGATCCCAGTCGCCGCGCTGCTTGAACAGTTCTTTGACCTGCAGGCCGGCGTCGGTCAGGGCCTTGACGGAGAACTCGGTGCGGTACTGCGCGTCAACGTTCTCCGGGTCGCCCATGATCATGACATAATCCACCACGCCGTTGCCGTTGTAGTCGCCCTTGTTGTCCAGAGACAGGACGATGTTGCCCTGCATGGTGCCGGACTGACGGGCGTCAGCGCCGACGTAGCAGAAGTTGCCGTTCAGAGCCATGTCTTCAGCGGACGGCTCACGGTTGATGAACACGACCGGGATGCCGGCGGCGTCAGCCTTCTGGATGACGGAGGCGGCGGAAGAGGACTGCACGAGGTTGAGGATCATGACGTCAACGTTGTCCGCGATGAAGCCATCGATCTGGTTGGACTGCTCTGCCTGGTCGTTCTTGCCGTCCATCACGGTGATGTTCTCAGCCGGGATGCCGCAGTCTTCGGTCAGGTAACGGACGAGCTCCTCACGATAGAGGGTCATGAAGTTATCAGCAAACTGATAGATGGTGATGCCGATCTTCGGGGCATCGGCCAGGGCCACGCCGCAGGTCGCGACGATGACGAATGTCATAAGGACAGCGAGGATCTTTTTCATTGGGAATACACGCTCCTATTAAATATTTCAACGGGATTCCGCCCGCTGATTGACACATTGAAAGCGATTCTTCAGTCAAAATCGCCAGTTCTGCGTTTATTATAAACAAGTTCTGCACAGATGTCAACGTCCTATTTTGTCGAAAGAGCGAATTTGCCCTACATTTAACTTTCTCTTGCAAACCGGCGCGACATCGTTCATAATGATAGCTGTGATCGTCGCCGCAGTGCGCGGTTTTGAATGAAAAGAGGTTATGCAATGAATCCGATGCTTTTGTCCGAACTCAAGCGGGACGACCGTTTTGAAGGCTTTCTGATCGTGCGCGCGGCGGAGCAGCGTGCCTCCTCCAATGGCAAGTTCTATCTCGACATGACCCTCGCCGACCGAACCGGCTCCATCAACGCAAAGATGTGGGACGGCACCGTGCAGCCGCCGGTGGCCGGCAGCATCGTGAAGGTCCGCGCCACGGGCAACGAGTTCAACGGCCGCATGCAGCTGCGCGTGGAGAAGATCCGCGCCGCGGAGAAGAAGGACGCGGTGGACATGTCCACCCTCATCCCCTGCGCCCCGCACGATCCCAAAAAGATGCTTGAGGACGTGGTGCGCGCGGCGGACCGCATCGCGGACAAGGACCTGCGTCTGATCACCTGCGCGCTTCTCGATCGTGCCGGCGACAAGCTGCTCACCTTCCCCGCGGCCAAGCAGATGCACCATGCCGAGCGCAGCGGCCTTCTCCACCACACGACCACCATGCTGCGCGCAGCGAACGCCATCATGACGGTCTATCCGCAGCTCAACCCCAGCCTGCTCATCGCCGGCGTCATCATTCACGATCTGGCGAAGATTGACGAGATGGACGCGGACGTGCTGGGCCTGGTCTCCGATTACAGCATCGACGGCAAGCTGCTGGGGCACATCGTGCGCGGCGTGGTCAACATCCAGACCGCCGCGGAGAAGACCGGCGCCAGCAAGGCAAAGGCGCTGCTGCTGCAGCACATGGTGCTCTCCCACCACGGCATCCCGGAGTACGGCAGCCCGATGGCGCCCAAGTTCCCGGAGGCCGAGGTGCTCAACACGCTGGACACGCTCGACGCGCGGCTGTTTGAGATGGACGAGGCGCTCTCGCGCGCCATCCCCGGCGGCTTCTCCGAGAAGGTCTGGGGGCTGGACAACCGCCAGCTCTACCGCATCCCGGACGACCAACTGACGAAGTAAACCCGATAAGGACCTCTGTTCCGGCTTGTTCGCCAATTGTTCAACACGCGAAAGGCGTGACCTTCATGGTCACGCCTTTTCTTTTGATAGGGCGTCCGGCCGACAAGCGGGCGCTATATCTCCAGTTCCATCAGAATGTACTTGTCCTCGCTGATCACGCTGAAGCCATTCTTCGACCAGAAGGAATAGCTCTGCGGATTGCCCCGGTCAACTCCAAGACGGATTTTCCCATAGCCCAACGATTTCAGGTATGCGGCGGTTTCGCCGATGATTCCCGAACCGACACCTTGATGCTGATACCGGACGTCGGTCATGAACAATCCGATAAACGCGGTCTTTTCCGCAGGGTAGTCAAGAATTAAATCCATTATTGCAGCCAGGGTTCCGCTTTCAAAGAAACCAACATAGAATTTATCGTCATGGCTTTTTCCCGGCGGCAGCGCCTCCATGTCCTCAAGTATGCTGTTCTCCGTTACAAAAGGAGGATGATACTGATAAAATATGCGATTGCCGCAGCTCAGCCCATAGATCAGCCCGACATCGTTCTGATCCAGTTCACGGACATGAAACCTTTTCGATAAATTGTGTATCTCCACATCCATCACCCGCCGTATTCCTGTTTTCAGCTTCCGGACTCCGCTCCATCGCAGAATCGGATACAGCATCAGTCACAGCAGATCAGGCCGCTGTGACTGATGCCGTATGATGCCTGTCGCTTCCGTCAGAATTCCGCCGTCGCGTTCATGCCGATGCGCACGTGCTCATTCTCCGGGAGCTGGATCGTCACGTCGAAGCTCGCGCTGCTGCCGTCCTCGGCGCTCGCGCCCGCGATCCTGACCACCGTGCCGGTCATCGGCTCGTCGCGATACGCGTCCAGCGTCACCTGTACCTGCATACCCACCTGAATCGCCGCCAGATCCTCCTCGTCCGCCGGGCAGACCAGCTGCATGTCCCCGCGCTCGCAGAAGGTGGCCATCGGCTGATCCTTGGCGATCTGCTCGCCGCTTTGCGCCAGCACGGAGAGCACCACGCCGCCTTCCGGCATGGTCACGGTGCCGTCGCTGCCGCACAGGCCGTCCAGTGCATCCGGCACGATCTCAAAGAGCAGGTCGCCGCGCTTCACCCGCTGTCCATCCTGGACGTGCACCGCGCGGACATAGCCCTCCGCCGTCACGCCGACCGGATCGACGCGCTGCACCGTGCCCTCGCCGATGCGGCTGGCGCCGGTGTAGCGGATATCGCGGTAGACCTTGACCTTCTCATTGAGGCGGATGTCGTCAAACGACGTCACCTCCAGCGTGTAATTCTTGCCGTCCACGCTGGTGACGATCGCATCGCCGACGCGGTCGTTGTTGGAATCCGAGCGGATGTACACCTTCTCGCCCACATGGACGATCTTGAACTCGTTCTCGCTGGCCGCGCCTGTCGTCGTGCACTTCGCGGTATAGAGCGTGTCGCGCTCGATGCAGCACAGCGCGCCGTAAAAACCCTGCACGGCGGCTGCGCTGTCGCCCGGCCTGGCAAATACGCCGGTGATCGTGCCGTCAAAGTCCGCGTAGATCTTGTCCGCGCTGATCGTAAAGAGCGTCTCGCCCCCGGCGAGCACGTCGCCCTCGCGCACCGCGAAGTCGCCCACCATGCCGCTGTGCGGCGCGGCGATCGTCCGGGTCTTCACCGCCTCGACCGTGCCGTCGATGCGGATCGTCTCCGCCGCCAGCGCGCACGCCGGCAGCATCAGCGCCGCAAGCAGCGCTGCCATTTTCTTTTTCATACTGATCCCTCTTCGGTTCTTGATTGGTAGATGGTCGTTCCTTTTACGCCTCGCCCGCTCCTTCAGGCGCGGCTGCAGCGGATGAGGTTACATGCTGCGCAGCGCGTCGATCGGGTTAAGGTTGCTGGCCTTGCGCGCGGGCGCCCAGCCGAAGATGATGCCCACCGCCGCCGAGAAGCTCACGCCCAGGCCGATGGCGAACGTGTTGAGCGAAAACGCGATGTCCGTGTTCACGCAAATCGCCAGTGAAACGCTCAGGCCGACCATCACGCCGATCACGCCGCCCAGCAGCGACAGGATGATGGCCTCGATCAGAAACTGCATCTGAATCTGTCCGGGCTCCGCGCCCAGCGCCTTGCGCAGGCCGATCTCCGTGGTGCGCTCCGTGACGGTGACGAGCATCATGTTCATGATGCCGATGCCGCCGACGACCAGCGCGATGGAGGCGATGCCCACCAGCAGGGACGTCATCATCGAGGTCATCAGGTTCATGGCCTCGGTCATCGATTCCATGTTGATGATCGTGTAGGTGTCGTCCTTGTAGTTGAAGAGGCTGTCCAGAACGCCCTCCATCTCCTCCACCGCCGCGTCCGTCTCGTCCGGGTCGGTGACGTAGACCTCCAGCGTGGAGACTGTCGAGGTCTTCATCAGCTTCTTCGCCGTGGAGTACGGCACATAGATCGTGCCGTCGTTGCTGCCGCCCAGCAGGATCTGGGAAAACAGGCTCGAGTTCTCGTCCTGATCGATCATGCCCACGACCGTCAGCTCGCGGCCGTCCAGGTACAGCGTCTGCCCGATCGGATCTTCGGCAAAGAACAGCGTCTGCGCCGCATCGCCGTCCACCAGGCATACGCGCGATTCCTGCTCGACGTCGATCACATTGATCGCGCGGCCGCGCGCGAGCAGATCGGCATTGTGGTCAAAGAAGGCGCCGTCGTTGCCAGAGACCAGCATATTGTCCGACCAGACGCCGCCGCGCTTGGCGGTCATCGTCGCGCTCAGCGATGGCGATACGCCCGCCACATGCTCGCAGTCCAGCAGCTGTTCAAGCTCCGCGTCCGTCAGGCCCCGCTTGAGCGCCGTGCCGGTGATGGACACGCGCAGCGTGCCCAGGCCCATCGCGTCAA
>CAMFCQ010000076.1 GCA_945948915.1 uncultured Clostridia bacterium
CATAGCTGATGAGGTTGTTGTAATCATCGTATTCCGCCTTGGCCTGCTTGCTGGCAAGATCCTTGACCGCCGTTACATTGCCATCTTCATCATAGGCAAAGGTGTTGCCAAACTCTTCCTTATACAGTGCGAAGCCGTCAAAGTCCGCATAGTTGAGATTCTCTTCATAGTCAACATTGAATCGAATCGCAGTGTAATCACACGGAGCAATCACCGCGCCGCTGATGTACGGATATTTGCAAAATAAGATTGGTGCAACTTCCGTAAAAGATTGCGACACATATATCGCATCCCAGGTAGGAAAATATGATCCAAACAGACATGCAAAGGCATCTTCACACGGAACAACAACTTATCAAACGTTAACAACATTTATTAGGAACGCTATCGACCATCCAGATCCTTCCCGTAAATTTACATCAACGGAATTACGAACATCCATCGAATTGCTTATTGAATTATGCCGCTAATTATATTTAATGAGTGGTCGCATAACTGAATAATTCAGAACACTGAGATGCCCGTGGAACCTATCTAGCCCTCCGGGCATCGTTTACATTAGTGGCAGTGCCTAGCGTATCGCATATCCAATACAATAGAAATACGATTTGATCATTTCTCCTCTATCAATGCTCAAAATCTGTGTAAAATTTGAGATGAGTAGAAAAGTATACGCAAAGAGTAGAAATTCAATTCGCAACAAGCTCAAGTAAACAGGTAACATTAACAACTCTAAGGAAATCGACCAAAGAGGTCACTGGCAGTACCCAGTATTCAACAAAATCGGACTGCTTTTGAGAATGAATCCACATGAGAGTTCTCGATAGCAAAAGGTACAAGTATTGCACCGAATACCCTTTCTCCTGTGTTCACGCAATCCTGCTCATCCTGTCCAGAATCCCATGCAGCCCCTCCCACAGCCGCTCCTGATTCTGACAAACCTCCCGGACATCGACCTCGTAGATCTGCCCGCCCTCATTCAGCCGTCTGGCCATCTGATTGACATTGTTGCTGGTATAGCGCATCAGCAAAACCAGCTCCTTGAGCTCCGGCAGATCCATGCGCACGACGTACCCATCCAGCGCCATCTTGCGCAGGTATGCGCTCATGTTCCGTGTACCCAGCAGCGCCATCTTCTGCTCAATGAACCTGCGCTCCTCCTCAGTCACATAGAACTGCAACGGAACAGAGCGACCAAGATTGCGCGCCATCACCTCACCGCCTCGTGCTTTCGCGCAGGCGCAGACTTCGTATGCTCTGGCTTCGGTGCTTTGAGCGCATCCATCACGGACGGACACTGCGCCTCCCTCTCTGCCCGGCGCGCCATGTCGATGAATCCATCCAGGATAGCTGGATGGGAACTCACGACGAACACAAAGCGGTGATCGCCTCCCTTCTGCGGGTCGCCGTGAATGTCGAACCGGCTTGCCCATTCCCGGTTGCTGCGGGAGAACCGCCCGTCCCAGTCCTTGACCTGCACCGTATTGGCCAGCACAAGCATTACGCGCTCCGTGCCGAACCGCTCCATGATCGGCTGCGCAATGCCCTTGGCCAGATGCCAGCCGTCAAAGTTATTGGAGATGGCCGCCTCAATGGCCTCCTTGCACGCCCTGTTCTCCTGCATGGATGCGCGGTAAGCGTCCAGCTCACCGTGCTCACGCGCATATTCTGCCGTCTGTCTGTAAATCTCCGTCATCGCACCTCAGCCTCCCTTTCCTGTCGTGTTGCTCTGTCTGCCGCCGGCGGATGGCTTCGCAGCGCCGCCAACACGGACGGGCGCTCAGCTTTCTCTGTCCGCCTGTTCTTTCCTGCATTGTCCATATTGAGCGCCGCGTCCAGCTCAGCAAGCCGGGCGCTCTTTTGCTGAAGCTCCGCCTCCTGCGGGAAGGGCTTGCCCAGCTCTTCTTTTGCAGCTACCATCTGCCGATGCAGATTGTTCAGCTGCGCCTTTGCCTTTTCCATGCGCGCCGGAATGCCGCCCAGCGCGTTTTCGATGCGAATCAAGTTGCCGCGCGCATCCTGTCCCAGCTCGGCAATGTGCGTCATGCTGCCGCGCATCGTCAGCAGAACGCTGCTTTTGAACACGTCGTAGTGCAGCGACAGCGAAAACCCGCGGTATTCGCCGATCTTCATCTCCTCTGTGCCGTGGGGCGCAGCCTTTGTCGCTTCCAGCAGCAGCTTTCCGGCCTTCTCCTTGTCGGTGATGTGCTTTCCAAGCAGCTCCATACCGACGAACTGCTCCTTGTCCGTGGGCAGCGGATGCGCCTCCAATGTGCGCAGATCCTCCTCAAATCCGGCGATGTAGCTTTCCTGCGTGCGAATTTCCTCCGGGAAGGTGCGCATCATGCGGTCTTCCAGCCTGTACTGATTGCTCTGGTAGTTGGACCTCATCAGCTTCAGCCGGGCCACGTCCACATCCAGGTCCATCTTTTCCTTGATTCTCTCATCGCCCGCGCACAGCGCCTTGATCTCCGCATACGACAGCGCCGCCTCGTCCACGTCGTCACAGGCACGGACGGGGCTTTTGCTCGTCATGATCTGCGAGATGAACTTCTGCTTGTTTTCAAGCGTCTGAAAGAGATAGGCATCGAACGTGCCGTTGGTCACATAGTTGTAGACCTGCACCTGCCTGTTCAGGTTGCCCTGACGGATGATGCGCCCGTTGCGCTGCGTCATGTCCGCAGGCCGCCAGCCCACGTCCAGATGATGCACAGCGACGAGCAGCCGCTGCACATTGGTTCCAGCGCCCATCTTCGCCGTACTGCCCAGCAGCACGCGCACCTGACCGGAACGAACCTTGGCAAACAGTTCCTTCTTTTTAGCCTCGGTATCCGCATGATGGATGAACGCGATTTCGCTCTCCGGCACGCCCGAGCCGATCAGCTTCGTGCGGATGTCGTCATAGACGTTGAACGTCCCGTCGCCCTTCGGCGTGCTCATGTCGCAAAAGATGAGCTGCGTCAGCTTCTGCTCCCTGCCCTCCTCCCAGATTCGCAGCACGTTGCCCACGCAGGCGTTCAGCTTGCTGCTGGGATCATCCGGCAGCAGGGGATTCATCAGGCGCTGATCCAGGCCGATCTTCCTGCCGTCCGACGTGATGGTGAGCATGTTGTCCACGGACGGGTCAACCGCACCGGAGTGAACGGCGGCGGCGCGCTCGGACAGCGATTCCACCATTTCCTGCTGAAGCTCGGACGGCTGCGCCACAATGGTTTCAAATTTTTCCTCCGGGACAGGGAGGTTCAGCTGGTCGCTGGTCTTCACGTCCGCGACCTCCTTGAACAGATTCATCAGCTCCGGCAGATTGAAGAACTTGGCGAACCGGGTTCTCGCCCGGTAGCCCGTGCCCTCCGGGGCCAGCTCGATGGCCGTCGTCGTCTCTCCGAAGGTGGACGCCCACTCGTCAAAGTGCGTCATCCCCTTCTCCCGGAGTGTTTCATATTGCAGGTAGCGCTGCATGGTGTACAGCTCCGTCATGGAGTTGCTCACGGGCGTGCCCGTCGCAAAGATCACGCCCTTGCCGCCCGTCAGCTCGTCCATGTACCGGCACTTGGCGAACATGTCGCTCGACTTCTGCGCCTCGCTCGTGGACAGGCCCGCGACGTTGCGCATTTTGGTGTATAAAAATAAGTTTTTGTACGCATGCGCCTCGTCCACAAACAGCCTGTCCACCCCCAGCTCCTCAAAGGTGACAACGTCATCCTTCTTCTCCTCGGCAAGCAGCTTTTCCAGCCGGACTTCCAGCGATTTGCGCGTCTTTTCCAGCTGCTTGATCGTGAACCGCTCGCCGTTCTGGCTCTTGGCCTCCTCGATGCCCTCGGTGATTTCGTCGATCTGCTGCTGGATGATGCGCTGCTGTCGCTCGGTAGAAATCGGGATGCGCTCAAACTGGCTGTGACCGATGATGATCGCGTCGTAATCGCCCGTGGCGATGCGCGCGCAGAACTTCTTGCGGTTCGCCTTTTCAAAGTCCTTTTTTGTCGTTACAAGGATGTTCGCGCCGGGATACAGCCGCAGGAACTCGGATGCCCACTGCTCCGTCAGGTGATTGGGCACGACGAACATGGATTTGTGGCACAGCCCCAGCCGCTTGCTCTCCATCGCAGCCGCTGCCATTTCGTATGTCTTCCCTGCCCCTACCTCGTGTGCAAGCAGCGTATTCCCGCCGTAGAGCACATGCGCGATGGCGTTTCTCTGGTGCTCGCGCAGGCTGATTTCCGGGTTCATGCCGGAAAAGACGATATGGCTGCCGTCGTATTCGCGGGGACGGGTGGAGTTGAACAGCTCGTTGTACTTCTTCACCAGATCGTGACGGCGCTGCGGGTCCTTCCAGATCCAGTCCTGAAAGGCGTCCTTGATGGCCTGCTGCTTCTGCTGGGCGAGCGTCGTCTCGCGCTGATTGATCACGCGCTTCGTGCTGCCGTCCGCATCCTCCACAGTATCGTAGATGCGCACGTCGCGCAGATTCAGCGTGTCCTCCAGAATCCTGAAGCCGTTCGCCCTGTCCGTGCCGTAGGTCATGTTGACAGAGACGTTGCCCACACCGGCAGTTGATTTGCCCTCAATGCGCCACTCCGCCGTATGCGGCGAATAATGGATTTTAACCGCCCTGTCCAGATAGAATGGCAAGCCGAACAGCTCCCGCGAGAATTGCTTGATGATGTCCGCGCTGATCCACGTCGCGCCGAGGCGCACGTCGATTTCAGACGCTTCCAAATCTTTGGGCTGTGCCTTTTCCAGCGCCTCCACGTTGATGGCAAAGGTGCTGTCCTGCTGCACCGCAAGCCGCGCAATCCTCAGCTTGTCCCGGACGTTGCCGGAGAGGTACTCGTCCGCGGCGACATACACCGCCGTGCCGTCATCAGCAGAAACCATCGGCACACGGAAGATCACGCCGCGCAGATCGCCCACAAGCTCTTGCTCCGGCTTTCCCGTGAGCTGCGCCATGTACGGCAGATCGACACCCGCCCGCTCCCCTATGGACAGCGCCAGCGCCTCCACCGCCGTATCCGCATGGTCAATGCTGCGACGCTGCCGGATGGTGCGCTTGGTGAACATATCAGCCTTGCTCTCCAGCTCACCCCTGTCGTTCACGTTTTCCAGCGAGCAGAGCAGATAATAGGAGGAATCGTCCGCAAAGGCCAGCCGGTTTGCCCGCGCATTGATGAGGCCATGCTTCTCCGTGAAGGCATCGTACAGCGTGTTCAGCTCCGCCTGCAGGGCGCTGATTTCCTGATCCCCGGCGTCATCCATCTGCGCGTCCATCAGGCGATGCACGCAGTCCCGCAGGGCGACCAGCCCCTTGACGCGCTCCTGCGCAACCTGATTCATCTCCGGGCGGATCATGATGCTGTCCTGACGGAAGTAAACCTGTCCATCCACGACGGCATAGGAATAGTTTTTGACATTCGGGTCGGCAGGAAGGGTTTCGCGGACATCCTCGCCGTCTGCCAGATCGGGCAGCTCCGCCTCCCGGTATGCGCCGCGGATGTTTCCGACCGCTTCCGCAAGCTGCTGCGCCAGCTCCGCCCCCTCGATAGGCTCGCAGGTCGTCTCCTTCTCATTGCCGTACATGCTCCTGTCCCACGCCATGCGGCCCAGCACCATGTCGGGATGCTCAGCAAAGTAGGCGTTGATGGGGATGCCGTCCTCCGTCTGGCCCAGATGTACCCACGGCTCATCCTGCACGATGGGTCTGTCCCGTTTTTGGAGAAAGAGAATGTCCGAGGTCACTTCCGTGCCCGCATTGGCCTTGAACGCATTATTCGGCAGGCGGATCGCGCCCAGCAGCTCCGCGCGCTCGGCGATGTAGCGGCGCACATCGGGCGATGCCTTGTCCATCGTTCCCTTGCTGGTGATGAACGCGATGACGCCGCCCGCGCGCACCTGGTCGAGTGCCTTGGCGAAGAAGTAATCATGAATCAGGAAGTTGTGCGCATTGAACTTACGGTCATTGAGCTTGTAGCTGCCAAAGGGCACGTTGCCGATGGCCAGATCGAAGAAGTCCTGCCGGTTCGTCTTTTCAAAGCCCGAAATCGTGATGTTGGCCTTGGGATAGAGCTGCCGCGCGATGCGCCCGGTGAGGCTGTCCAGCTCCACGCCGTAGAGCCGGCTGCCGCGCATGGATTCGGGCAGCAGGCCGAAGAAATTGCCCACGCCGCACGATGGCTCCAGCACGTTGCCCGTGTGAAAGCCCATGCTCTCCACCGCATCGAAAATGGCGCGGATGACCGTGGGCGACGTGTAATGCGCGTTGAGCGTCGAGGCGCGCGCCATGTCGTATTCCTCCGGCATGAGCAGCGATTTCAGCTCCGTATACTCCTTCTTCCAGTCCTCCTTGCTCTCGTCAAAGGCGTTGGGCAGGCCACCCCAGCCCACATAGCGGGAGAGGATTTCCTGCTCCTGCGGCGTCGCCGTGCGTCCCTCGGCCTCAATCTGCTTGAGCGTGCGGATGGCAGCAACGTTATAGCCGTACTTGGTCTTTGCGCCGCCCTCGCCGAGATGGTCGTCCGTGATGCGGAAGTTCTCTGCGGCAGGCTGATTTGGCTGATGATGCGCAGGTTCTTCCATACGAAGCCGCTCCACAACGACATCATAGGGCAGGCCGTTTTGATCACCCGGATAGACGGCTTCCGTCTCTGTGACCAAAGTGTTTTCGTCCTTTACAGGCTCAGACGCAAGCAGACCGGCATTGCGCTCATCCAGCGCCAGCAGCCGTGCCAGGCTTTCGATACTCTCCGAGCGGAAGATGGGATAATCCAGAGATGGGTCACGAAGCTGCACATTGAAGCGTCCGACTTCTGTGATGACGAAGGGCGTATTGTCCAGATAGACGGTATCGCCTACCTTGTACGGAAGCACCCGTTTAGAGGATTCGGGAAAAGTTTTTCCCGCTTCCGGGGCAGGTTGCTCCTCATTTTCCTGCTCTGCCTGAATCCGCTCCGCAAGCTCCGTCACCTGCTGAATGAACGGGTTATTATTGAGCGCTTCCGCATCCACAACCTCGCCGCCTACGATGCCCGACTCCGTCAGCCGCTGACGCACAGCCTCGGTGTCTATGGGTTCATCGTCGTCCACCGTATCTACCGGCGCATCAGCCAGCCGCTGCGCCTCCTCCCTCTGGGCAAGCTGTTCCTTTTCTTCCGGTGTGAGAAAGCGATCCTTCCGGATCAGCGCAGCGATGCGCGAGGCCACCTGCGACCATGAAAGCTGCACATCCTGGCAATCCTGTTTTTGCAGACGGATGCCCTTTCCGTCATAGGATTCAAAGCTATATGTCGTCCCGGAAAGCGCATGCGAACGTCCGCCGATCCCATACTCAACCTTGATGAAATCCGCCTGCTCCTTTGCGGTGTGCGTCTGGATCACGTAATCGTAGATCCGTTCCTTACCTCCAGACACAATGCCGCCATGTGCAAGTGCTTCGTTGATTTCATCGTCCGTAATGAACCGCTCTGTACGGGCATCCGCCATCCATTCTGAGTCAAATTCCCGGAGCGGCAGTACCAGCTCGTCAAGGAGTGCTTGAACCCCATTCAAGCGATGATGATGAAACCGCAAAAGCGATCGGTCTGCCCGATACGCCTCCCTAAAGGCATGAAGCTCCACCGAGAGCGACTGTACAAACGCTGGGTTCGTCATCATCTCAGCCATTCTGTCCGTCTGCTCGGGATAGCCGCCGCCACGCATGGCATAAATGGAATAGAGGTACTTTTGTTCACGAGCCGCTTCGGTCAAATCCCCTTCAAGGTCAAAAAGCCGCTGCGCCAGATCGTGCCGTTCCCAGCCAGGCGCTTCGGCCAGCTCGACATAGGAGGCGAATCGCCCCTGCTCCAAAAGCTCCCCGATGCGCCTTGCCGCGTCCTCCCACGCAAGCACCTGTGCCGTTCGGTCAAACCTCGCGGATTTCCCTCGTGAAAGGCGGATACCATCCCCGGCATACCACGCAGAGAGCGTCGTGCTGCCCATGCGCAGACCGTTGCCGCCGTGCCAGAGCGCCTTCAGCGTTTCCGCGATTTCAGGGATGGACTTCTGCTTCATGAAGTCGAGCGCCACGCGCATCCGGCCCGCATCCGCGTTGCCGCCCAGCCGCAGTACCTCGTCGATCTCCTTCTGGGCAAAGGAAAAGGCGGGAGCTATCGCGCTCTCCGCCATGTCGATCATTTCAATCTGTTCCGATTCCGAGGGGAAAAAGCTCATCTGCGCCGTTTCCGGCGGGGAGCTGCTCAGGCGAGAATCATTTCCCGGATCACCTGCTCCTCTGCCTGCGTCTTCAGACTGTTCATCGCCTGCACCCAGCCCATCTGGTCGCGCTTCTTCATCGCCGCGTCCACGCCGCTGCGCTGTGCCAGCTGCGCCGTCACCCGCTCGATCTGCTCCCTCGCCGTCCCGTCGATCTCGCTCAGATGGCTGCTCAGGCTGCCCGCTGAGATCATCGCGTTCCACGTCACCTGCCGGTGCGTCCGCAGGAAGTCCCTGCGTATCCTGCCGTACTTGCCCAGCGGCCTCGTCTTGCTCAGCTCCAGATCGGGAACCAGAATCTCGCCGCTTTTCCTGTAATTCAGCTCGCTCATGCTCATCGCTCCTTTCGCGCTGCACCGTCCGAACGGTTCTTTCAATCTGCCGCAGAAGCTGGCCGGAGATTTCGCTGACCGCTCCTGCGAGGATGCCCGCCGTCTGCGGGGTATTGAATTCCAGCATCGCCGTGAAGTCCTCGTCGGGAACATGCGCCCCGGCATTCAGCCCACAGCGCGTCATCGTCATATAGCCGATGCTGGCCTGCGCCGCGTCCCGGAACCTCACCCCGATGGTGCCTTCATCATACTCAGAGAGGAAGGAATCGTCAATGTTATCAAGAATCTCCTGCCGGTGCTCCTCCCAGTACGCCATCGCCTGCTGCCCGGCGACGCCCATCAGCTGCGCATGAAACCCGACAAGGCTGCGCACGCCGTAGGTTTTTGCCAGCATGTCCGAGACAGCATCCTGACTGCGCGCATCGAGCGTCCACGGCTCCGGCGAGAGCGAATCGCGCCGCGTGCCCGTGTCCGATACGTCGAACACATACCGCAGCTTCAGCACATCGCCGGAGCGGTCGATCAGGGCGATGCCCTTTGCGCCGCGCCGCACATACCGTCGCATCCGCTGATTCCACAGCTCGTAGGGTGCGCAGGCCGTCGCGTCCGGGCGCTGGGCGAAGATCATCAGCTGATCCTCATAGCTGTACTTGTACAGGCGCGCGGACGTATCAAGAAACGCGCGCCAGCCGTCAAGCCCGGCGGTGATCTGCCGCGCGGTCTGGACGGACAGCTCCTCGTAGGTTTTGAGTTTTGGGGACATGTCATCGCTCCATTTCCCTGTTCGTCCTGGTTCTCTTGCTCGCCTCACGGTCAGGCACAGGCTTGTCCGTTTTCTCTGTCCTGAGCTGATTCAGCACAGATTGGCGCACATCCGGCTCATCCCGCCTGCCGTTGTTCAGAATGCCGTCGATCATCCCGTAGTCATCTTCCAGCGCCATCTCAACGTTTTTCAGCGGATTCTCCGGCAGAAAGCTGTCCAGCCGCACAAAGCCAAAGGTGTCCACATAGTGCGCGGACACCTGCCCGTCACGCCGGATGGCGACGACATCGCTGACCGACAGGCTGTGCCCCGTGAAGTCTTCCGGGAGATTCAGGTTGAACTTCGTGTACAGGGTTTCCAGCAGATCGATAAGCCCGGCCTTCGGCATGGCAGGCAGCTCTCCCGTGTACACCGCGTCATAATTCTCCCGCTCCACAGCCCGCCGCAGATGGTTATAGCCCTCAAATCGGAGATCGCGCGTCTCCTCACCCTGTTTGAGCTGATAGATGACAACCGCATCCTGCGGATTCATCAGGAATTCCCGTTCTGCGTCCTGCCCGTTCACGCCGTCTCACCTCCCGTCGGCCTGCATCTTTTTTGGGGAAATTCCAGCCCGTACTGCACGTTGCCGTGCTCGTCAAGCGCAAGCGCCACCTCCGCGCTGTACAGCTTCCCGCTCTTTTGGGAGCGCAGGTTGTCGAGCAGAATGCGCCCGCTTTTCAGGAGCGTCAACGCCATGTCGCGCGTCAGCTCCCTGCCCAGCGCGGCGAAGAACCGGTTATTCTTCCAGATGGCGAGGTGACAATCGCGTCTGTCGCAGAAGAATCCCTTGTCCGTCTCGACCACCGGGCTGCCGCAGCGCGGGCAGACGCCGACGACGTTCTTCCACGGGGAAAAGCGGCTCTGCGCATCCGGCGCTGGCACAGCGTTCCTGACCTCCTCCTCGACAAACCGCTCAATCGCATCCATGAACGCATCAGGCTTCATCGCCCCGCGCTCCACATCGGTCAGCATCCGCTCCCATTCGGCGGTCATCTGCGCGGACTTCACCTTGTCGGGCAGCACCACCGCAAGATTCATGCCCTTGGCCGTGGGCACAAGGCTCTTCACCTTCCTGTCGCCCCGGCGCTCGATGAAGCCGCCGCGGATGAGCTTCTCGATGATGCCCGCGCGTGTGGCAGGCGTGCCGATGCCCCGGTGCTCCGCACTCTGCGGCAGCCCGTCCTCCCCGGCGTGCTCCATCGCCAGCAGCAGCGCGTCCTCGGTGTAGCGGGCAGGGGCCTTGGTCATGCCCGTTCTGACCGCAGCCTGGACGTTTTCTACGGTCATGCCCTCAAAAAGCTCCGGCAGGCTGCGCTCGCTGTCGTCCTCCGGGCGAATGCCGATGCTGCCGCGGAACATGCTGTCCGGGCGTTTCCAACCCATGTTGGTGACGCGCTTCCCTCTGGCCTTGAACGTCTGCCCGCCGCATTCCAGCGTGACCTCGGTTTCCTCATAGCGGTGCGCGTCGCCCACAGCGCACATCAGGCGCGCCGCGACCATCGTCAGGATGCTGCGCTCCCCGGCGGGCAGCGCAGTGAGATCGGCCTTGGGCATGGAGCGGGTCGGGATGATTGCGTGATGATCGGTCACGGCGGCGTTTTTGACGACCTGCGCTGCATTGATGGGCAGCATCATTCCCTGCGAAAACGGAAGCGCCGTGGCGACGTCCTTGACCAGATCGGGCAGCATGGCCTGCTGCTCGGTGCGCAGATACCAGCTGTCCGTCCGGGGATAGGTCAGCAGCTGCTTCTCGTACAGCGACTGCGCATAGTCAAGCGTCTGCTGCGCGGTGAAGCCCAGCATCCGGTTCGCCTCCCGCTGAAGCGTCGTCAGGTCGTAGAGCAGCGGCGGATTCTGCATCCGCTCCCGGCGCTCGATGCGCCGGATGACCGCCGCCTTGCCTTGGCACGCCGCCGCCATCGCCTCGGCCTGCACCTTCTCCTTCATCCGCGCGCTCACCGCCTCCCAATCGCTTTGCAGCACAACCGTGTAAAACGGCTCCGGCAAAAACGCCGTAATCTCCCGTTCGCGCTGCGCGATCATGGAGAGCGTCGGGGACATCACGCGTCCGACATTCAGCGTGCAGCCGTACATCGTGGACAGCAGGCGCGTCATGTTGATGCCCACCAGCCAGTCCGCCTTGGCCCGGCAAAGCGCCGCCTCGTACAGATGGTCGTACTCGCTGGCGTCGCGCAGGTGGTCAAAGCCGTCCCGGATGGCTTCCTCCTCCATCGAGGAAATCCACAGGCGCTTGACGGGCTTTGCGCAGCCGCACTCTGCGTACACCAGCCGGAAGATCAGCTCGCCCTCGCGCCCGGCATCCGTCGCGCAGACGATGCTGTCCACCTGCTTGTCCTGCGCCAACCGGCGAATCAGATCGAGCTGCCTGCGGGTCTTTTCACGCGGGACAAACACCCACGGATCAGGGACAATCGGCAGGTCGTCCCGGCTCCAGCGGGCATAGCGCGCATCGTATGCCTCGGTCTGCGCCAGCTCCATCAGATGCCCCAGGCACCATGTGACCAGCGCCCTGTTTCCTTCCAGATAGCCGTCCCTGCGGCCGCGCACGCCCAGCACCCCGGCAAT
>CAMFCQ010000077.1 GCA_945948915.1 uncultured Clostridia bacterium
TGCGCCGCTGGTCGCTGATGCCGGTGGTCGTCGTTTCAGCCCGCACGGACGAGCGCGAGAAGGTGCGCGCGCTGGACGCCGGCGCGGACGACTACATCACCAAGCCGTTCGGCACGCCCGAGCTGCTGGCGCGCATCCGCACGGCGATCCGGCACACGCGCACGACCAGCGGCAGCGAGACCATCGCCCGCAGCAGCCGCTTTGCGGCCAAAGGGCTGGTGATCGACTATGACAAGTACCGCGTGTTCATCGACGGCCGCGACGCGAACCTGACGCAGAACGAGTTCAAGCTTGTGGCGCTGCTGGGCCGCTATGCCGGCCGCGTGCTGACCTACGATTACCTGATCCGCGAGATCTGGGGGCCGAACAAGGCGTATGACAACCAAATCCTGCGGGTCAACATGGCCAACATCCGCCGCAAGATCGAGAAGAACCCCGGCGAGCCGCAGTATATCTTCACCGAGGTGGGCGTAGGGTACCGGATGATTGAAGGGGACTGAACGGGCCGGGCAGGGAGGCGAATTGCCTCTCTTTTTCAATTTTTGAAGGATTATATAGAAGACTTGCCCATTTACATTGACGGAACGTGAGCGTATAATACTTTTCACACTCAACCCAAATTTCAGTCATGTTTCTAGTGGGAGGACTGCCATGTTTACCATCGTCAAAAAGGAGCGCCTCAACCCGACTGTCACCCGGATGGTCATCAGGGCGCCGTTTGTTGCCCGCAAGGCGGAGCCGGGCCAGTTTATCATTTTCCGCACGCATGAGGACAGCGAGCGCGTGCCGCTGACCATTGCCGATTATGATCGCGAGGAAGGCACCGTGACGATCATCTATCAGATCGTCGGCGGCTCGACCATGGAGCTGGACGCCATGGAGGAGGGCGAGGCGATCTGCGACTTCGTCGGCCCGCTGGGCGTGGCCACCCATACCGAGGGCCTCAAAAAGGTCGCCGTCGTGGGCGGCGGCGTGGGCTGCGCCATCGCGTACCCGGTCACCAAGAAGCTGCACGATCTGGGCGCGACGGTGCACGCCGTTGCAGGCTTCCGCAACAAGGATCTGGTGATCCTCGAGGATGAATTCAAGGCCGCCAGCGATAAGCTGGTCATGATGACCGATGACGGCAGCTACGGCGAAAAGGGCCTGGTTACGGCTGCGCTGGAGAAGCTCATTCAGGAAGGCAACGAATACGACGAGGTCATCGCCATCGGCCCGCTGGTCATGATGAAGTTCGTCTGCCAGGTGACGAAGAAGTACGGCATCAAGACCGTCGTCTCCATGAACCCGATCATGATCGACGGCACCGGCATGTGCGGCGGCTGCCGCCTGACCGTGGGCGGCGAGACCAAGTTCGCCTGCGTGGACGGCCCGGACTTTGACGGCCATCTGGTCGATTTCGACGAGGCGATGAAGCGCGGCACGATGTACCGCGAATTTGAGCAGCACGCCCGCGAGGCGAGCTGCAACCTGCTCAAAAAGGAGGCCCACTGAGATGGCTGTGACGCGCAATATGGACCCGAAGCGGTGCCCGATGCCCGCCCAGGACCCGAATGTCCGCAACAAGAACTTTGACGAGGTCGCCACCGGCTATACCTATGAGATGGCCGTCGGCGAGGCGCGCCGCTGCCTGAGCTGCCCCAAGAAGCCGTGCGTGTCCGCCTGCCCGGTGCAGATCGACATCCCGGCGTTCATCGCCTGCGTGGCCAATGAAGACCTGGAGGGCGCCTACAGGGTGCTGTCCGCCTCCTCCGCGCTGCCGGCCGTCTGCGGCCGCGTCTGCCCGCAGGAGAACCAGTGCGAGGGCAAGTGCGTGCGCGGCGTGAAGGGCGAGAGCGTTGCCATCGGCCGCCTGGAGCGCTTTGTCGCCGACTGGCACCGCGAGCACTGCGACGAGACCCCGGCCGTGCCCGAGCAGAACGGCCACAAGGTCGCCGTCATCGGCGCGGGCCCGTCCGGCCTGACCGCCGCGGGCGATCTGGCGAAGCTGGGCTATGCGGTCACCGTCTATGAGGCGCTGCACCTGGCCGGCGGCGTGCTGGTGTACGGCATCCCGGAGTTCCGCCTGCCCAAGGAGATCGTGCAGAAGGAAATCGACGGCCTCAAGGCGATGGGCGTGGAGATCCTGACCAACATGGTCATCGGCAAGGTGCTCACCATCGACGAGCTGTTTGAGATGGGCTTTGAGGCGGTCTATGTGGCCTCCGGCGCGGGCCTGCCGCGCTTCATGGGCATCCCGGGCGAGAGCCTCAAGGGCGTGTACTCCGCCAACGAGTACCTCACCCGCATCAACCTGATGAAGGCCTACAAGGAAGGCAGCAAGACCCCGATCAAGAAGAGCCGCAGGGTCGCCGTCGTGGGCGGCGGCAACGTCGCCATGGACGCCGCGCGCAGCGCCAAGCGCCTGGGCGCGGAAGAGGTGTACATCGTCTACCGCCGCGGCATGCAGGAGCTTCCGGCCCGCAGGGAGGAAGTGGAGCACGCCCAGGAGGAGGGCATCATCTTCAAGACCCTGACCAATCCGGTCGAGGTGCTGGGCGACGAGAACGGCTTCGTCTGCGGCATGAAGTGCGTGGAGATGGAGCTGGGCGAGCCGGACGCCTCCGGCCGCCGCCGTCCGGTGGTCAAGGAGGGCAGCGAGTTTACGCTCGACGTGGACACGATGATCATGTCCATCGGCACCAGCCCGAACCCGCTTATCCGCAGCACCACGCCTGGCCTGGAGACCAACCGCCACGGCTGCATCGTCACCAATGGCGACGACGGCCTGACCAGCCGCGAGGGCGTGTACGCCGGCGGCGACGCCGTGACCGGCGCGGCGACGGTCATCCTCGCCATGGGCGCGGGCAAGCAGGCCGCCAGGGCGATTGACGCATATATTAAGGAAAAGAACGCGTAACTGGAAAATGATATCGGGAAGCGGCGAAAGCCGCTTCCTGTCTATTTATACGGCGATTATTCATCTGCGCGCGGAGAACAAGTCGGGCAATTCTGGGCGACTGGCCTTATGCAGAATGGACAAGATTGCGCCGAATGGACGGATGTGGATTGACAGCACATCCATGCAATGATATGGTACATGAATAAACATCCACGCACATACGAATCAATCAAGGGGAAAGGAAAAGAATTATGTCAACTGTAAAGGACATCATCGGCAGCCCGCTGCTGCTGGCGCTGGTCATCGGCGGCCTTGCGTACATCCTGGCGTTCTCCGTGGTCTACCTGCTCAAGGCGAGAAAGCGCGCGCTGGAGATGGGCATCACGCGCGAGGAGATCAACAACATCATCAAGTCCTCGCTCATCTTCTCCATCGTGCCCAGCCTCTCCATCGTCATCGGCATGGTGGCGCTGGCGGCTTCCCTGGGCACCATCTGGGCCTGGTGGCGCCTGTCCGTCATCGGCTCGCTGTCCTATGAGACGCAGATCGCCGGCACGCTGGCCTCTGCGCTGCGCTACGCCTCCACGGCGGACATGATGGCCGGCGCCTCCGGGCGCGAGTTCGGCGTGGTCATGATCCTCATGAGCGTGGGCATGCTCTCCGGCTTCCTGATCCTCATCCCGTTCGGCAAAAAGCTGATGGGCAGCGTGGACAAGACCAGGGGCGGCAGCGGCTGGAGCAACGTGCTCAGCGGCTGCTTCATGCTGACGCTGCTGGCCGTCTACGTCCCGATCCTGCTCATCGGCGACACCTATCAGGCGCTGGTCATGATCACCGGCCTGATCGTCGCGCTCGCGATGGGCGCGCTGGCCAAAAAGCCGGGCCTTGGCTGGGTGAACAACTTTGTCATGGCGGGCTCCATGGTCGTGGGCATGGTGTCCTCCCTGCTGTGGACTGCGATTTTCTGAGAAGGGGGCGGAAAGACAATGAGCGAAAAGAGAAACATGGATTCCTTTCAGGCGTGGTGCCACCGCTGGGGCCGCGTCGGCACCGTCATCGCGCTGGCGTACATGATCGCGCTGCCGTTTGTGGTGCTGGGGTATTATGACAGCATTCCGTCCCTGGGCGAGGTGTTCAACGTCGCGACGCTGGGCATTCTGGCGATTTACATTCCGGTCGGCTTCTCCGAGGCGCTGGGCTATACCCCGATCATGGGCTGCTCCGCGTACCTGGGCTTCATCACCGGCAACATCATGAACCTCAAGCTGCCCTGCGCGGTCAACGCGCTCAAGCTCGCGGGCAAGGAGGCGAACACGCCGGAGGGCGACGTGGTCGCGGCCATCGGCGTGGCGGCCAGCTCCATCATGACCATCGTCATTCTGGCGGTTGCGGCGCTGCTGGCGGCGTGGATCAGCCCGGTGTTCGAGCTGCCGGCGGTCAAGACGATGTCTTCCTACCTGCTGCCGGCGCTCTTCGGCTCCATGACGCTGGGCCTGTTTGCCAGCACCAGCGCCGGAAACAAGGTGGTCAAGGGCGGTGTCAAGGGCGTGATCCCGGTCATCGTGCTGGTGTCCCTGGTGTCCCTGGCGGCGCGCATCTTCAAGATGGGCTCCGCGCTGCTGGGCATGGTCGGCTTCCTGATCCTTGTGATGCTGCCGGTGGCGATCATCACCTCCCGCATCCTGTGGAAGAAGGGCGTCATCAAGGTCGTGGACAAGGCGTAAGGGTATAGAAAAAACAGGTTGCCTCCTCCGGCGGAATCTGCCGTGTGGGAGGCAACCCTTTCTGTATTTCATGGAACAGAACGGTTTGTGTTACAGAATCTCACAGTTTCTAAATTATTTTTGCAAAAATGCGCCGGAAATGCTTGACAGGCCTTTCAAAAAGGAATACAATACTATATTGCATCAGTATGCACAATAGAGAGGTTATGTCTGAGCGATATAGCTTCCCGACAACATTGTACAACGCTTTGGGCTGTTTGGCAATGGGCAGTTCACTGCGAAGTGCGCATTGCTGCATATATCCTTTGCAAGGCTTTAGACAAGTTAGGGGTGATGGCATTCATGGTTACCGTCCGCGACGCGCGCGAGGAAGCTGAGATCATGAAGTACGTCGGGGTTCATGACGTGCAGCTTGGTAAGGGCAGGGTTCGCAAGAGCTTTGCCAGCATCGAGGAAGTTGTGGAGATGCCCGATCTGATCGAGGTTCAGAAGAATTCCTACGAGCGTTTTCTGAAGGAGGACCTCCGCGAGGTTCTCAATGACGTTTCGCCGATTTACGATTTCAATGGCAACTTGAAGCTGGAGTTTATCGATTACTCGCTGGACAAGACGCCCAAGTACTCGCTTGAAGAGTGCCGCGAACGCGACATGACCTATGCCACCGCGCTGAAGGTGCTGGTCCGCCTGACCAACAACGAGACCGGCGAGGTCAAGGAGAGCGAGGTCTTCATGGGCGATTTCCCGCTGATGACCGAGAACGGCACGTTCATCGTCAACGGCGGCGAGCGCGTCATCGTCAGCCAGCTCGTGCGCTCCCCTGGCGTCTACTACCGCGAGAGCATCGACAAGGCCGGCAAGCACCTGTTTGACGCGCAGGTCATCCCCAGCCGCGGCGCCTGGCTGGAGTACGAGATCGACTCCAACGACGTCATCTGGGTTCGCGTGGACCGCGCGCGCAAGCTGCCGGTCACCAGCCTGCTGCGCGCCCTGGGCTACGGCACGGACGAGCAGATCTACGACCTGCTGGGCCACGACGAGAAGCTGGACGCGACCATGGCCCGCGACGGCGGCGACGACGGCACCCGCCGCACCCGCACCGGCGCGGAGGTCAAGAGCGTCGAGGCCGGCCTGATGGAGATCTACCGCCGCCTGCGCCCGGGCGAGGTCGGCACCGTGGATTCTGCGGACAAGCTGCTGCGCTCCACGTTCTTTGATCCCAAGCGCTATGACATGATGCGCGTGGGCCGCTACAAGTACAACAAGAAGCTGGCCATCGCCGCGCGCATCCGCGGTCATGTGGTCGATCAGGACGTCATCGATCCGCGCACCGGCGAGGTGCTCATCGCCGCCGGCGAGCGCATCCCGGCCGCGAAGACCGATCCGCTGGCCAAGAAGATCCAGGACGCCGGCATCAACGACATTTACCTGCGCCTGGAGGATCGCGTGGTCCGCGTTCTCGGCAACAACTTCGTGGACGCGAAGGCGTGGCTTGACGAGGAGACCATCAGCCTGGCCGGCATCAACGAGATGGTGCACCTGCCCACCCTCAAGCAGCTGCTGGAGATGGCGGAGCAGGAGGGCATGGACGAGCAGGCGAAGGTGCGCCTGATCGCCGAGAATCGCGCTGAGCTGATGCCCAAGCACATCCTCATTGACGACATCGTCGCCTCCATCAGCTATCTGCTGAGCCTGCCCTACGGCGTGGGTTCCACCGACGATATCGACCACCTGGGCAACCGCCGCCTGCGCTCCGTGGGCGAGCTGCTGCAGAACCAGATCCGCATCGGTCTGGCCCGCCTGGAGCGCGTGGTGCGCGAGCGCATGAGCGTGCAGAATCAGGCGGAGGTCAAGCCGCAGGAGCTCATCAACATCCGCCCGGTTTCCGCGGCGATCAAGGAGTTCTTCGGCTCCTCCCAGCTGTCCCAGTTCATGGACCACAACAACCCGCTGGCTGAGCTGACGCACAAGCGCCGTCTCTCCGCGCTGGGCCCGGGCGGCCTGAACCGCGACCGCGCGTCCTTCGAGGTCCGCGACGTTCACTACTCCCACTACGCGCGCATCTGCCCGATTGAGACGCCGGAAGGTCCGAACATCGGCCTGATCGGCTCCCTGGCGACCTACGCGCGCATCAACGAGTACGGCTTCATCGAGGCGCCGTACCGCATCATCGACCGCAGCGGCGACCGCCCGCGCGTCACCGACGAGATCGTCTATCTCGCCGCCGACGAGGAGGACGGCTGCTACATCGCCCAGGCGAAGGAGCCGCTGGACGAGAACGGCTACTTCATCAACGACCGCGTCACCGCGCGCATCCGCTCCGATGTCCAGAGCATCGAGCCCAGCCGCGTGGATTACATCGACGTGTCCCCGCGCCAGGTCGTCTCCGTCTCCACGGCGATGATCCCGTTCCTTGACCACGACGACGCGAACCGCGCGCTGATGGGTTCCAACATGCAGCGCCAGGCCGTGCCGCTGCTGTGCCCGGAGGCGGCCTTCGTCGCCACCGGCATCGAGTACAAGGCCGGCCGTGACTCCGGCGTCTGCGTGCTCGCGCGCGAGGACGGCTTCGTCAAGAAGGTATCCGCCGATACCATCGTCATCGAGGACGAGCTGCACGAGTGCCACACCTACAAGCTGACCAAGTTCGCCCGCTCCAACGCGGCGACCTGCATCAACCAGCGTCCGATCGTCTCTGCGGGCGAGAAGGTGAAGAAGGGCGACGTCATCGCGGACGGCCCGGCCACCGACCACGGCGAGATCGCCCTGGGCCGCAACATCCTGATCGGCTTCATGACCTGGGAAGGCTACAACTACGAGGACGCGGTCCTGCTCTCTGAGGAGCTGGTCAAGAACGACGTCTTCACCTCCATCCATCTGGAGAAGTACGAGTGCGAGGCCCGCGACACCAAGCTGGGCGCGGAGGAGATCACCCGCGACCTGCCCAACGTCGGCGACGACGCGCTCAAGGATCTGGATGCGGACGGCATCATCCGCGTGGGCGCCGAGGTGCACCCGGGCGACATCCTGGTGGGCAAGGTCACCCCGAAGGGCGAGACCGAGCTGACCGCGGAGGAGCGCCTGCTGCGCGCGATCTTCGGCGAGAAGGCGCGCGAGGTGCGCGATACCTCCCTGAAGGTGCCGCACGGCGAGCAGGGCATCATCGTGGACGTGAAGGTCTTTGACCGCAAGGATCACGCGGAGCTTTCCGCGGGCGTCAACCGCATGGTGCGCGTGTACATCGCCCAGAAGCGCAAGATCTCCGTCGGCGACAAGATGGCAGGCCGCCACGGCAACAAGGGCGTCGTCTCCCGCGTGCTGCGCCAGGAGGACATGCCGTTCCTGCCGGACGGCACGCCGCTGCAGATCGTTCTCAACCCGCTGGGCGTTCCGAGCCGTATGAACCTGGGCCAGGTGCTGGAGATGCACCTGGGCATGGCCTCCAAGGCGCTGGGCTGGCGCGTGGCCACGCCGGACTTTGACGGCGCGACCTTTGAGCAGATTCAGCGCGCGCTGGAAAAGGCCGGCCTGCGCACCGACGGCAAGACCGAGCTGTACGACGGCCGCACCGGCGACAAGTTCGACAACCCCGTCACCGTCGGCTACATGCACTACCTCAAGCTGCACCACCTGGTCGACGACAAGATGCACGCCCGTTCCACCGGCCCGTACTCCCTGGTCACCCAGCAGCCGCTGGGCGGCAAGGCGCAGTTCGGCGGCCAGCGCTTCGGCGAGATGGAGGTCTGGGCGCTGGAGGCCTACGGCGCCGCCAACACCCTGCAGGAGATCCTCACCGTCAAGTCCGACGACATCGTGGGCCGCGTGAAGGCCTACGAGGCGATCGTCAAGGGCAAGAACATCCCGGCGCCGGGCGTGCCGGAATCCTTCAAGGTGCTCATCAAGGAGCTGGAGTCCCTGTGCCTGGACGTGAAGGTTCTGGACGGCGATCACAACGAGATCGTCATCAAGGAGCTGGAGGACGAGGAAGAGGACTACGAGCGCAGCGCGCCCGCCGCGGACGCCGCGCCGGAGGCTGAGGACACGGATGCCGCCGCGGATGTCAGCGACGACATGGGCGATGACTTCATGGGCGACGACGTCTTCGACTTTGACGACGTGCCGAGCTTTGAGGATATCTCCCTGGATGACCTGGACGACAAGGAGTAAGCCCTCCTTCGCCGCCGGAATGAACAATGATTGCCCCGCCGCGCGCCCGTGCGCGGCGGCGGCCTGACGCATAGAGAAGGGAGTGCACCCCTTTGTCGGAACTGACAAACCTGTCTTCGATTCAAATTTCCATGGCGTCTCCGGATCAGATTCGCGCCTGGTCCCATGGCGAGGTGAGCAAGCCGGAGACGATCAATTACCGTACCCTCAAGCCGGAGCGCGACGGCCTGTACTGCGAGCGCATCTTCGGACCGACCAAGGACTGGGAGTGCAACTGCGGCAAGTACAAGCGCGTGCGCAACAAGGGCATCATCTGCGACAAGTGCGGCGTGGAGGTCACCCGCAGCAAGGTTCGCCGCGAGCGCATGGGCCACATCGAGCTGGCCGCGCCGGTGAGCCACATCTGGTACTTCAAGGGCATCCCGAGCCGCATGGGCACGCTGCTGGACATCTCCCCGCGCGCGCTGGAGAAGGTGCTGTACTTCGCCAGCTACATCGTGCTGGATCCGGGCTGCACGCCGCTGCGCCAGAACGCGATCCTGACGGAGACCGAGTACCGCCAGCAGATCACCGCGCCGAGCTACGTCACCGATGTGGCGATGGGCAAGCCGGCCCTGCGCGTGGGCATGGGCGCGGAGGCCGTGCAGGAGCTGCTCCAGAAGATCGATCTGGAGGCGCTCAGCCAGCAGCTGCGCGCGGAAATCGCCGAGCTGACCGAGAAGGAACGCGAGCGCGAGACCGAGGGCCAGAAGCGCGCCAAGGCCATCAAGCGCCTGGAGGTCGTGGAGGCCTTCCGCCAGAGCGGCAACAAGCCGGAGTGGATGGTGCTGACCGTCATCCCGGTCATGCCGCCGGATCTGCGCCCGATGGTTCAGCTGGACGGCGGCCGCTTCGCCACCTCCGACCTGAACGACCTGTACCGCCGCGTCATCAACCGCAACAACCGTCTTAAGCGCCTGCTGGAGCTCGGCGCGCCGGACATCATCGTGCGCAACGAGAAGCGCATGCTGCAGGAGGCTGTGGACGCGCTCATCGACAACGGCCGCCGCGGCCGCCCGGTCACGGGCCCCGGCAACCGCGCGCTCAAGTCCCTGTCCGATTTCCTGCGCGGCAAGCAGGGCCGCTTCCGCCAGAACCTGCTGGGAAAGCGCGTGGACTATTCCGGCCGAAGCGTTATCGTCGTCGGCCCGGAGCTGAAGCTGCACCAGTGCGGCCTGCCCAAGGGCATGGCGCTGGAGCTGTTCAAGCCGTTCGTCATGGAGCGCCTGGTCAACACCGGCGTCGTTCACAACGTCAAGAGCGCCAAGCGCATGGTTGACCGCGGCGAGACCCGCGTGTGGGACATCCTGGAGAGCGTCATCAAGGAGCACCCGGTGCTGCTCAACCGCGCGCCGACGCTGCACCGTCTGGGCATCCAGGCGTTTGAGCCGATCCTGGTCGAGGGCAAGGCGATCAAGCTGCATCCGCTGTCCTGTACCGCCTTCAACGCCGACTTTGACGGCGACCAGATGGCCGTGCACGTTCCGCTGTCCATGGAAGCCCAGGCCGAGGCCCGCTTCCTGATGCTGTGCGCCAACAACATCCTCAAGCCGCAGGACGGCAAGCCGGTTATCTCCCCGTCCCAGGACATGGTCATCGGCTGCTACTACCTCAGCTGCATCCATCCGGGCGTGCTGGGCGAAGGCCGCCGCTTTGCCAACGAGGACGAGGCCATGATGGCCTACCTGACCGGCCAGCTGCATCTGCAGGCGAAGATCAGCGTCCGCATCGCGCGTGAATGGACGGGCGAGGTGAGCAGCGAATACCTGCAGGAGCATCACATCTACGGCGGCCGCGACGGCAAGACCTACTACAAGACCATCGAGACCACGCTGGGCCGCCTGATCCTCAACAGCAATGTGCCGCAGGACATGGGCTTCAAGCCCCGCAATACGCTCGATGACATGTTCGCGCTGGAGATCGATACCAAGGTCGGCAAGAAGGAGCTGGGCCGCATCGTCGACATGTGCTTCCGCAAGCACGGCGTCTCCAAGACCGCCGAGGTGCTGGACAACGTGAAGGCGATGGGTTACAAGTACTCCACCATCGGCGCGGTTACCGTCGCCGTGGCGGACGTCATCGTGCCGCCGGAGAAGAAGCCGATCCTGGAGGACGCCGAGAAGCGCGTGCGCCAGATCGAGAAGCTCTTCAAGCGTGGTATGCTCACCGAAGAGGAGCGCTATAACCGCGTGGTCGACGTCTGGTCCAAGACCACCGACGATGTCAAGGCCAAGATCATGGATCACATGGACGACTTCAACCCGATTCGCATGATGACGGACTCCGGCGCCCGTGGTTCCATCTCTCAGGTTTCCCAGCTGGCCGGCATGCGCGGCATGATGGCCTCCCCGACCGGCCGTCCGCTGGAAATGCCGGTTAAGGCGAACTTCCGCGAGGGCCTGACGGTTCTTGAATTCTTCCAGTCCTCCCACGGCTCCCGCAAGGCGCTGTCCGATACGGCGCTGCGTACCGCGGACTCCGGCTACCTGACCCGCCGTCTGGTTGACGTCTCTCAGGAGGTCATCGTGCGCGAGGTGGACTGCTTCGCTGCCCGTCATGAGAAGATCCGCGGCATCACCGTGACCGCCATCGGCTCCGAACGCGATCCGATCGAGAAGCTGATCGACCGCATCGTCGGCCGCGTGGCTGCCGAGGATGTCGTCAATCCGATGACCGGCGAGGTGATCGTCCCGTGCAACGAGATGATTACCTACGACAAGGGCAACGAGATCGTCGCCTGCGGCATCAAGGCCGTGCAGATCCG
>CAMFCQ010000078.1 GCA_945948915.1 uncultured Clostridia bacterium
ATGGACGAGGGCGGCATGAGCCGCGAGCAGATCGCGGCCGAGGTGTTCGACTTTCTGGCAAGAACCATCGAGCGCCAGATCGAGGCGGCATGCGAGCAAACGGGCTGCCGTCAGGCGCTGCTGGCGGGCGGCGTGGCGTCGTCGCTGCTGCTGCGCGAGCTGCTTGGCACGCGAGCGAAAAAGCGCAGGTTGAACTGCCGGCTATGCTTTGCAAGACCGGAGCTTTCCGGCGACAACGCGGTCGGCGTGGCGCTGCTGGGCGCTGAATTGTTGAGAAGCAACAAGGGGGAATGAATGATGGCGGCAACGCTGATTGACGGCCGTGCGGTTGCGAAGGCATTTAAGGAAGAGATTGCGCAGCGCACGCAGGTGATGATTGCGCAGGGCGTGACGCCGCATCTGGCGGTTGTGCTGGTGGGTGAGAATCCGGCGAGCCAGGTATATGTGCGAAACAAGGAGAACGGCTGCATCAAGGCGGGCATCCGCTCCACCGTGATCCGCCTCGAGGAGAGCTGCACGCAGCAGGAGCTCGAGGACACCGTGAAGCGGCTGAACGAGGACGAGTCCGTCCATGGCATTCTGGTGCAGCTGCCGCTGCCCAGGCACCTTGACGAAGCGGCCGTGCTGCGGCTGATTGATCCGGACAAGGACGTTGACGGCTTCCACGCGATGAATTCCGGCCGGCTGATGAACGGCCAGCCGGGCTTTGTGCCGTGCACGCCGCTGGGCGTGATGAAGCTGCTGGAGCAGTACGGCATCGACCCGAAGGGCAAGCACGCCGTCGTGATCGGCCGCAGCAACATCGTCGGCAAGCCGATGGCCATGCTGCTGCTTGCCGCGAACGCGACGGTGACAATCTGCCATTCCCGCACGCAGAACCTTGCGGAAATCACCCGTCAGGCGGACATCCTGGTGGCTGCCGTGGGCCGCGCGAACTTTGTGACGGCGGACATGGTGCGGCCCGGCGCGGCGGTCATCGATGTGGGCATCAACCGCGTGGACGGAAAGATCGTGGGCGACGTGGACTTTGACGCTGTGGCAGAGGTCGCGGGCTATATTACGCCCGTGCCCGGCGGCGTGGGCCAGATGACGATCGCGATGCTGCTGGCGAACACGCTGGACGCGGCGGCAAAGCGTGGCCGGTAAGCTAACGCTGACCGTCTCTCAGCTGTGCGAGTACATCCGGCGCATGCTGCAGCTGGATCCGATGCTGCACGGCGTGGAGCTGAAGGGCGAGATCAGCAATCTGAAATTCCATCAGACAGGCACGATCTTCTTCACGCTCAAGGATGAAAACGCTGCGCTGAACTGCGTGATGTATGCCTCCGACGCGGCGAGGCTTCAGGCGGCGCCGTTTGAGGGCATGCGCGCGGTGGTTTCCGGCAGCGTGGGCCTGTACGTCAAGGGCGGACAGATGCAGTTCTACGCGAGCAGCCTGCGCGCGGAAGGCGTTGGCGTGCTCTATGAGCGCCTGCTGGCGCTCAAGGCAAGGCTCTCCAAGGAGGGCCTGTTTGACGCGCAGCGCAAACGGCCGCTGCCGCCGTATCCCGATACCATCGGCGTAGTCACCTCGCCGACCGGCGCTGTGATTTACGACATCATGAACGTTTCGCTGCGCCGGGATCCGCAGACGCGAATTCTGCTGTGCCCGGTGAGGGTGCAGGGCATCGGCGCGGCGGACGAGGTGGTGCAGGCGATCCGCCTGCTGGAACAGATCGACAGCGTGAGCGTGATCATCGTGGCGCGCGGCGGCGGCTCGATGGAGGATCTGTGGACCTTCAACGAGGAAGATGTCGTGCGCGCGGTGGCGGCATGCAAAAAGCCGGTCGTCTCTGCGGTCGGCCATGAGACCGACGTGACGCTGTGCGACCTGGCGGCGGACCTGCGCGCGCCGACGCCGTCCGCGGCTGCGGAATGCGTGACGCCGCTGCGCAGCGAGACGCTTGCCGAGCTTGCTGCGATGCGGGAAGCGCTGGACGGTGCGCTTAACTGGCAAATGGGGCAGAAGCAGACGTCGCTTCGCCTGCTGGAGGCGAGGCTGGCTGCCTGCCGTCCGCTCAAGCGGCTTGAGGCGGAAATGGATCGGCTTGCACAGAGCAGGGTGCTGCTCCGCAGGGCGATTGACGGAAGAATATCTCTTGCAGAAACTGAGCTTTTCCAGCGCCGGCGCGAGTTGGAGATGCTCAGCCCATACCGCGTGCTCTCGCGCGGATACGCCATCGTGACCAAAGAAGGTCAGGCGGTACGCTCCTGTGAACAGGTCGCCGACGGCGACATGGTGACGATTCGCTTTGCCAGCGGCATGGCGGACGCGAAGATTCTGAACATTCGAGAACGGCATGATGCCGGTGACAACGACGAAACAATGTAATCCTGTTGTTTTGTGATCGAGATCGGGTCCATGCGGAAAGATGGACATATCAAAAGAGGAGGGCTGAACATGGCCGTCAAAAAGAAAAAGGCGCTCTCCTTTGAGGAAGGCATGCAGGAACTGACGGTGCTGGTGGAGAAGCTCAGCGGAAGCGAGCTGGCGCTGGAGGAATCCATTGCGCTGTATGAGCAGGGCGTGAAGCTGCACGCGGAGCTTGAGGCGATGCTTGCGCAGCAGAAGAAGCGCATTGAGATGATCGACCCGGATACGGCAGAAATTGAGGCGTTTGAGGGGAATGAAAATGGTGTATCATGAGCAATACAGCCGCTATGTCGGCATGGTGGAGGAGACCATTGAAAGGCTCCTGCCCAAAACGGAAGCATTCTGTCCGGAGAAAGAGCGCGTGATTCCTGCGCAACTGTGCGAATCCATGCGCTACAGCCTGCTGGCGGGCGGCAAGCGCATCCGCCCGGTGCTGCTGCTGGCTGCCTGCGAGATGCTGGGCGGCGATCTCGAGGAGGCGAAGACGCCGGCGGCGGCGCTGGAGATGATCCACACCTATTCGCTGATTCACGACGATCTGCCGGGCATGGACGACGACGACTATCGCCGCGGCCGCCTGACCAACCACAAGGTCTACGGCGTGGGCCACGCGATCCTGGCGGGAGACGGCCTGCTCAACTACGCGTACGAGTGCATGCTTGACAATGCGGCGGCGCATCCGGAGAACCTTCAGGGCCATGTGCTGGCGGCCAGGGCCATCGCAAACCGCGCCGGCGTGTGCGGCATGATCGCGGGCCAGAGCCTGGATCTGCTCAGCGAGCACATGGAGCCGGATGCCGGTCGTCTGCTCTACATCCATGCGCACAAGACGGCGGACCTGCTGACCGCGCCGCTGCTGGCTGCGGCATACATTGCGGGCGCGAGCGAGGAACAGATCGACGCGCTGCGCCGCTTCGGGTACTGTGTGGGCATCGCGTTCCAGATCGACGACGATCTGCTGGATGTGGAAGGCGACGCGGCGCTGCTGGGCAAGCAGACCGGCATGGACGCGCAGCGCGGCAAGATGACCTGGCCGGCCCTGGTGGGCGTGGAGGCGGCAAAGGAGCGCTCCGCGCGCCTGTGGGACGAGGCGGAGGAAGCGCTGGGCATCTTCGGCGAGCGCGCTGCATTCATGCACGGCTTTGCTGCGCAGATGCGCACGCGCAAGAGCTGACAGAATGCAAAAAGAAGGGGACAAACCAACAGGAAAAACGGGAGGAACATGCTGTGGGCGTAATCCTTGAAATCCTGGGCAACCGGGTGATCCAGGCGGCGGCGCTGGCCTGGGCCGTGGCGCAGGCGCTGAAAGTGCTGCTGACGCTGGCTGTCAGCAGGCGGTTTGACAAAACGCGCGTGCTCGGCTCCGGCGGCATGCCCAGCTCGCATTCGGCGATGGCCTGCGCGATGCTCATGACGATCGGATACAGAGAGGGCTTTGCGTCCTCTATCTTCGCGCTGGCGTTCTGCTTTGCCGGCGTCGTGATGTATGATGCGGCGGGCGTGCGCCGCTCGACGGGCAAAAACGCGGCGGTCATCAACCAGCTGATGGACATGCTCTCGGGCGACGGATACACGTTTGACGAGAAGCGTCTCAAGGAGCTGGTGGGCCATACGCCGGTGCAGGTGATGGCCGGCGCGCTGCTGGGCATGCTCATCGGCACGCTGATGGCGTAAACCGGCAAAACCATGTAAGCCTGTTGTTTTGCGCCGGGGGCCGACGCTTTGCAAAGGGATTTGCATGACAAAGGCACGGGGAGATTGACCGGCCCCACAAGCGCTTGCGCGGACTTGACAAACGTGATATAATACCAGACAGGTGGTGCAGTATTCTAGTCAGCAGAGCCGCCTCTGAAGACGGGGCTAAAAATCCGTTAAAGGGCATATCGATGAAGTTTCTGGTACCGGCTGCTGACGCCCAGTCGGGGGTCGGTGCTGGAAGTAAGAATTATGGGCGGCCGTCAATGGCATGATGGAGTTCGACCCATTTTTCGTGGAGGCATGATGCACCGGCATCATGAAAACCTGCATGGTGGTACCAAAGCTGCCTGCAGTGTAGCCTGCCTTGAGTGGTTGTGGCGGATCATGGAACAACGCGCGGTGACCAAAGGCTCACGGAAACCGCCGCGATCGCTGTGTGAAACCACGGCTGCAAAAGAGGCTAGGAGGCAGCCGATGCTGCCGAGGAAAGCTCCTAGACTGTCGATGAGGATATGACAGAGATTACAGTGTGGACTCAGTGGTAATTCGGTCGTGCGCGCGGAAACGGCGCAACGTTCGTTTTCAAGGGAAACCGCTCCTATGGCGACAGGGAGTAACGGACGGGGAAATCCTACCGAACCTATGCCGCAAGGTTTATTTGTCGTATCACCACCTATTTTTCGTTTGAAACGCCCACGCATGTTCGTGGGCTTTTTTGAAATGCTGATAATCAAGTGTTTTTCGGAGTGAAGATTCTGTGAGAAAAAGGGAAAAGGCCGGACAGAGCAAGCAGAAGTGGGTCTTTACGGTCGTCTGCCTGTCCTTTGGCCTTTCTGTGGTGATGTCCTTTGTCACGAGCATGTTCGTGGAGTCCGCGGGTCTGCTGGTCGCGCTGCTTTCGCTGATTGTGCTGGTGATGATCGGCATCATTTCGGATGTGGTCGGCACGGCGGTGACCTCCGCGGACGAGCAGCCGTTCATCGCCATGGCCTCCAAGCGGATTCTCGGCGCGAAGCAAGCGCTGCAGCTCATCCGCAAGGCGGAGCGCGTATCGAGCATCCTCAACGATGTCGTGGGTGACATTGTGGGCATTATTTCCGGTTCCGCCGGTTCGGTTATCGCGATGTATCTGGTATCGCTGGGCATGAAGAGCGCCATTGCGTCCATGCTGATTACGGCGTTCACGTCCGCATTTATGATCGGCGGCAAGGCGTACGGTAAGGGCCTGGCCATCGCCAACAGCGACAGCATTGTGCTGGCGGTCGGCAGAGTCATGGCTGTCTTTGAAAAGAAAAACAAGATCAGGAAAAAGAAGAAAATGCGTAAGGAGGCGCTGTGAATATGGCTATTCTGCCCGCAATTCATGGGCCTGAGGATGTCAAGAAGCTGTCCATTTCCGAGTGCAGGACGCTTGCCTCGGAGATCAGGCAGACGATTATCGATACGGTTTCCCGGCAGGGCGGTCATCTGGCCTCGAATCTTGGCGACGTGGAGCTGACCATTGCGCTGCACCGCGCCTTTTCCAGCCCCACCGACAAGATCATCTTTGACGTGGGCCATCAGATTTACGCGCACAAGCTGCTCACCGGCAGGCAGGAGATGTTCCACACGCTGCGTTCCTACAAGGGCATGAGCGGTTTTCCCTGCCGCGCGGAGAGCGAGCACGACCTGTTTGATACCGGCCATTCCTCGACGGCCATCTCCATGGCGCTGGGCCTTGCCCGCGCGAGGGATCTGAAGCACGAGGACTATCACGTGGTGGCGGTCGTCGGCGACGGCGCGCTGACCGGCGGAATGTGCTATGAGGCGATGAACGATGCGGGCAACGGAAAGAACCGCCTGATCGTCATCCTCAACGACAACGAGATGTCCATTTCCCAAAACGTCGGCGCGCTGTCGGAGTATTTCAAGCATCTGCGCGCCAGCGCGTCCTGGTACGGCGGCAAGAAGCGCATCAAGCATTATCTGCAGCGCATTCCGCTGGTGGGCCATCCGATCGCCAATCTGATAGAAAAGGCCAAGAACATGGTCAAGTCCGTCGTGACGGAGGGCGAGCTGTTTGAGGCGCTGGGCTTCCGGTATCTGGGGCCGTTCGACGGACACAATATCGACGAGATGACGCGCGTGTTTGAGGAGGCCAAGCAGGTCAGCGACACGCCGCTGCTCATCCATGTGATCACCAAAAAGGGCTACGGCTACGACCTGGCAGAGCCACAGCCGGAGAAGTTCCAGGGCGTGGCGCCGTTCCGCGTGGAAAACGGACTGAAGCGCAACCAGTCCTCGAAAGAGAGCGCGGCGCAGGCGGCCGGCAGGGCGTTGACCGCGCTGGCGGAAAGGGACGAGCGCGTGGTGGCTGTGACGGCTGCGATGGCGGGCGGCACGGGCCTGGCCGGGTTTGCCGAGGCGTATCCGGAGCGCTTCTTTGACGTCGGCATCGCGGAGCAGCATGCCGTCAGGATGGCGGAGGGCCTGGCGCGCGCGGGCATGCGGCCGTATTTCGCGGTGTATGCCACGTTCCTGCAGCGCGCCTATGATCAGATTGTGCACGACGTCTGTCTGCAGAATGTGCCGGTGACGATTCTGGCGGATCACGCGGCGCTCGTGGGCGACGACGGCAAGACCCACCACGGCGTGCTGAGTGTGCCGATGGTGCTGAACATTCCGAACCTGACGCTGCTGGCGCCCAGGGACACGGACGACATCCGCGCGGCGGTGGAAGCCTCCATCGGTGTGGAAGGCCCGTGCGTGATCGAGTACCCCAAGGACGGCATCGAGCCGTACGCCAAGCCGCTTGACGGCAAAGCGCCCGAGGTGGGCAGCTGGCAGACGCTGCGCGAGGGCGCGGACGCGACGGTGCTGGCCTATGGCCGGATGACGAAGCACGCGATGCAGGCGGCGCAGCTGCTGGCCGAGGAGGGCATCCAGATCGGCGTGATCGACGCGTGGAGCCTGCGGCCCATGGACATGGCCTGCCTGTGCGCGCTGTTTGACAAAAAGGCGAGGATCATCACGATCGAAGAGGGCGAGCTGATCGGCGGCTTCGGCGCCGAGATCGCGCGGCTGTGCGTGGAGCACGGCGCGCAGGAGCCGGCCGCCATCCTCGGCCTGCCCAACCGCTTTATCGCGCACGGCTCGGTCGATCAGCTGCTGGAGGAATGCGGCCTGAAGCCGGAGCAGATTGCGCAGAGGATCAGGCTTGCGCTTGCGGAGAAAAACGATGGCTGATAAGAAGAGAGTGGATGTGGCGCTGGTGGAGCGCGGCCTGGCCGCGAGCCGCGAGAAGGCGCAGGCGCTGGTGATGTCCGGCGTGGTCTATATCGGAGAGAACAAGGTGACCAAGGCGTCCGTCGCGGTGACGGACACGGACGAGCTGATCGTCCGCCAGACGGGCACGGGCTATGTGAGCCGCGGCGCGCTGAAGCTGGAGAAGGGACTCAAGGTGTTTGACGTCGATCCTTCCGGCGTGGTGGCGATGGACCTTGGCGCGTCCACGGGCGGCTTTACCGATGTGCTGCTCAAAAACGGAGCGGCGCACGTGTATGCCATCGACGTGGGCTATGGCCAACTGGACTGGAAGCTGCGCAACGACCCGCGTGTGACGGTGATGGAGCGCACCAACGCGCGCTATCTCACGCGCGAGGACCTGCCGCTGCATCCGACGCTGGGCGTGATGGACGTGTCTTTTATCTCCATCACCAAGATCCTGCCCGCGGCGGCGGCCATCATGGGTGAGGACGGCGCGTTCATCTCGCTCATCAAGCCGCAGTTTGAGGCGGGGCGCGACCGCGTGGGCAAGAAGGGCGTGGTGCGCGATCAGCAGGTGCACCGCGACGTGATCGCCGAGGTGCTCTCCTTCATCGAAAACGATCTGGGCTGGGCGGCGCAGGCGCTGTCCTTTTCGCCCATCAAGGGGCCGGAGGGCAACATCGAATTCCTCGTGCACATCCTGCCCAAATCCCGCGCGACGCACAGCGTGACGCAGGAGGAGATCGACGCGGTCGTCGCGGCGGCGCACGAGAGCCTGCACGATGCGTAAAGACGAACGGCAAAGGAGACGACTGATTTGATCAGACGGATTCTCTTTTACTTCAACAAAAGCAAGGAAGCTGCGGCAGAGGCTGTCTGCGGCTGCGCGCGGCTATGCCGTGCGCGCGGGTTTGAGACGTGCTTTTTGAAGGAAGACGAAGCGTGGCTGGAGGAGCATGCGCCGGGCGTTACGCGGGGCAGCGTGCTGCTCGAGCGTCCGGTTCCGGGCGAGACGGATCTGATCCTGGTCTTCGGCGGGGATGGCACGGTGCTGCGCGCGCTGGATTCCTATGTGAGCTGCAACATCCCGATGCTGGGCGTCAACCTGGGGCGGATGGGCTTTCTGCTGGAAACGCAGCCGCAGGAGCTGAATCGGGCCCTCGATCTGCTGAAATCGGGCAAATACCACATCGAGCGGCGCATGATGCTGCGCGTGGAGGGCACATGCGGCGGGCAGGAGATTCTGGCGTACGCGACCAATGAGGTCTCCGTGTCGCGCGGCCTGTCCCAGAGGATGATCGCGCTGGATGCGTTCGTGGGCGATATGCTGGTGGATCACTACATCGCCGACGGCCTGGTGCTCTCCAGCCCGACCGGCTCCACGGCGTACTCGCTGTCCGCCGGCGGCCCGATCGTTTCGCCGGATGTGCACTGCTTTGTGCTCAACCCGATCTGTCCGCATTCGCTGACCTCGCGGCCGATCGTGCTCTCCGCACAGGAGCGCGTGCGCCTGAAGATCCACATGAAGGAGATGCGCGAGGGCATCCTGCTCTCCGTGGACGGTCAGGCGGTCTGCGAGATGCGCAACCATGAGGAGATCAGCATCATTCGCTCGCCGCACGATGCACTGCTGATCCGCTTTGATGAAAAACGGAATTATTTTTCGCTGCTGAAGGACAAGCTTTCGCAGTGGAGTTTGTAAAAGACCGAAGGAGGCCGCTATGAAAGCAAAACGCCAGGCGCTGATCCGCGAAATCGTGGAGGCGCAGAGCATTCAGACCCAGGAGGAGCTGGCCGAGGCGCTGCGTGCGCACGGCCTTGTGGTCACGCAGGCGACGGTGTCGCGCGACATCCGCGAGATGCACCTGCTCAAGGTGCTCGCGGAGGACGGCAGCTATCGCTACGCGACGATGGAGAAAAGCGACACCGGCATGAACGAAAGGCTCATCCGCATGCTTTCCGAATCCGTCGTGGAGATGAACAGCGCGGGCAACCTGATCGTCATTCACACGCTGCCGGGCAGCGCGCATGTGGCCGCCGAGGCGATCGACAGCCTCAAGTGGCCGGAGACGATCGGCACGATCGCAGGCGACAACACGATTCTGGTGATCGTGCGCTCAAACGAAGCGGTGGAGACGGTGATGAAGCGGTTCCACGGCATCATCAAGTGAGTTTCCTGGGGAAAAACGGGCAGGAGGACGGCTATGCTGCTGCAGCTGAGCATTTCCAATCTGGCGCTGATTGACGCCATGAGCATCGACTTTGCGCCAGGCATGAACGTGATGACGGGCGAGACCGGCGCGGGCAAGTCCATTGTCGTCGATGCGGTCAATCTGGTGCTGGGCGAACGCGCGGACCGCGAGCTGATCGCCAGCGGCAAGCAGAAGGCGCGCGTGGAGGCGGTGTTTGACATTGCCGACAACGAGAAGGTGAAGGCGCTGCTTTCAGAGCTGAATCTGGAGGGCGACGAGGACACCGCGTCGATCTCCCGCGAGCTGACCAGTGCGGGCAAGAACATCTGCCGCATCAACGGCACGGTGGTGCCGCTGCAGACGCTCAGGCAGGTCTCCGCGCAGCTGCTGGACATCCATGGCCAGCACGAGCATCAGCTGCTGCTGGACAGCAGGAATCACGTCGGCTATCTGGACGAGTACGCAGCGGAGGAGATCCATCCGCTGCTTGAGCGCTGCGCTTCGGCGTACGCGGCATGGCGTGCCTGCGCGCAGAAGCTCTCGCGGCTTCGCAGGAGCGTAGCCGAACGCGAACAGCGCATCGACATGCTGCGCTTCCAGCTTGAGGAGCTCAAGAGCGCGCACCTGGTCGCGGACGAGGAGGAGGAGCTGGAGCGGCAGAAGGTGTTCTACCGCAATGCCGGCAAGATCATGGCGTCGTTTGACGAGGCCTGCGGCCTGCTGGATTCCGGCAGCGGTCAGGAGTCCTCCGCAGTGGAGCTGCTGCGCGAGGGCGTGCGCGCGCTCATGCCGGTGGCGACGCTCGACAGCCGCTATGAGGCGGTGTATGCGCGGCTGGACGGCCTGTGCTATGAGGTTGAGGATGCGGTGGGCGAGCTGAGCAGCCTGCGCGAGGAGATGGACTACGACGAGCGGGAAGCCGAGCGCGTGGAGAGCCGCCTGGATCTTCTGCACAGGCTGAATCGCAAATACGGCGCGACGACGCGCGAGATGATCAAGTACCGCGACAGGATCGAGGCGGAGCTTGGCGAGCTGGAGGATTCCGACGAGGCTATGGAGCGCCTGGAGAAGGAATTCAGGAGCACAGGCCGCGCCCTACAGGACATCAGCACGCAGCTGACGCACGCGCGGCAGGAGGCAGCGCGCCGCTTTGAGACGAGCATCGAGGCGCAGCTGCACGATCTGGGTATGAAGAACGCGCGGCTGTCGATGGCGTTTGCGCCGCTGGCGGAGGGCGAGCGCATGACCGACCGCTTCAGCGCGCAGGGCGTGGATCGCATCGAGATGATGTTCTGCGCGAACCTCGGCCAGCCGATGAAGCCTCTGGCGCGCGTGGCCTCCGGCGGCGAGCTCTCGCGCATCATGCTGGCGCTCAAGAACCTCTCGGCGCAGAAGCCGGGCATTCCGCGCAGCATGGTGTTTGACGAGATCGACACCGGCATCAGTGGCCGCATGGCGCAGGTGGTCTCCGAGAAGATGTCGCAGATCGGCGACCACCATCAGGTGATCTGCGTGACGCATCTGCCGCAGATTGCCGCGATGGCGGACGAGCAATTCCTGGTACGCAAGAGCGACGAGGACGGCGTGACGCGCACAGCGGTGGTCCACCTTGACCGGCTCGGCCGCGCGCAGGAGATTGCGCGCATGGTCGGCGGCGCAGGCTGCGAGAGCGAGAGCAGCATCCGCCATGCGATGACGATGCTCGATGAGGCGGATGCGCGCAAGAAAGCGCTGCGGGAAGCCTATCGCCTGTGAAACAGAAAAAACTGTATGAAGAAGAGGATTCGGCCAAAACAGGGCCGGTCTTCTTTTTTATACTATTCTCAAATAGAAACGAGCTATAGGCGCGAAGCGAAGAAGGGGTCTGGG
>CAMFCQ010000079.1 GCA_945948915.1 uncultured Clostridia bacterium
AGCGGACGGTACTGCGTCAGCACGCCGACGACGTCGATGCCGGAATTGGTGCAGTTGGAGAGCGGGAAGTCGATGATTCGGTACTTACCGCCGTAGGGGACTGCCGGCTTGGCCACGTTCTTGGTCAGGATGCCCAGACGGCTGCCCTGGCCGCCTGCCAGCAGCATGGCAACGCATTGCTTCTTCCTCATGGTGAACACACTCCTGTGATTTAGGGTTTTCTTGCCAAAGTTGGCGTGAGCGTAGGCGCGACAGGTAAACGCATGTGCAGCCGTTTCGCCCATCTACTTACGGTCATTATATCATAAACTGTGCAAAAGGGAAAGCGAATTCATGTGATGTTTTCATTAAAGGAAACTGCACAGGGTCAGTTTATGAACGAGAAATGTCCCGGCAAACAAATTGCGTCCCACAAAAACGCGGAGAAAAACGCAGGATATCCGTATGGGAAAGCGGCTCCATGGGGCAAAGAAGCGCGCAAGAGCGGACAGAGAAATTGCAAAATGATGTCCTGTGCTGTATAATGTAAAAGACCCATCATGCACATCACAGGGAAGAATGGAGGCGGCCGGGTGGCTTCAAAAAACACGATGCGGCTGGACAGGCTGCTGACCCTGCTGGGCGAGGGCACGCGCGCGCAGGTCAAGGACATGGTGCGCGCCGGGCGCGTGACGGTTGACGGCGCGCTGGTGCGCGACAGCGGCATGCAGGTGGACGCGGAGCGTGCGCAGGTGCGCCTTAATGGCCGGCTGCTGCGTTACAAGGCGGTGCGCCATGTGATGCTCAACAAGCCGCAGGGCACGCTGACCGCCGCGCGGGACAAAAAACAAAAGACCGTCATGGATCTGCTTCCGCCGATGTACGCGGCGATGGGCTGCATGCCCGCGGGACGGCTGGACAAGGATACGGAGGGGCTGCTCGTCATCACCTCCGACGGCCAGCTGGCGCACCGGATCATCTCGCCCAAAAAGGATGTCGGCAAGGTCTACTTCGCCCGCGTCAGCGGCTTGCTGGGTGAAGCGGATATCGCCGCCTTTGCCGCAGGGCTGCGCATTGACGACAGCGACGGCGCGTTTGATGCCAGGCCCGCCGGGCTGGAGATTCTCTCCACGGACGGCGCATGCAGCGAGGTGCGCGTGCGCGTGTCGGAGGGCAAGTATCACCAGGTCAAGCGGATGCTCGCCAGTCGGGGCGCGCCGGTGACCTATCTCAAGCGGGAGAAAATCGGCGCGCTGGCGCTGGATCCCTCGCTTGCGCCGGGCGATTGGCGGGAGATGACGGAGGAAGAGGTCGCTTTGTTGGAACAGGAGGATGACCATGCCTGAGCATTATTATACGAGCGCGCCGACGAGCGAGCACGAAGCGCGCGCCTTCCGCGCGGTGTTTGCGGGCCGCGTGCTCGCGTTTGACACGGATGCGGGCGTGTTTTCCAAGCAGCACGTCGATCCGGGGAGCGAGCTGCTGTGCAGCGCCCTGCCGGACGGGCTCTCCGGCGACGTGCTGGACATGGGCTGCGGCTGGGGCGCGATGACGGTGCTGACGCTGGCGCGCTTCCCGAAGGTGAACGTCACGATGGCGGACGTGAACGAGCGCGCGCTGGCCCTGGCGGTCTCCAACGTGGAGAAGAACCACATGCAGGCGAAAGCTGTGCTCTCGGATGGCTTTGAGAAGATCGAGGGGATGTTTGACGTGGTGATCACCAACCCGCCCATCCGCGCGGGCAAGGCGGTCATCTACAAAATGTTTGAGGACGCAAAGGCGCACCTCAGGCCCGGCGGCATGCTGGTGCTGGTCATCCGCAAGCAGCAGGGCGCGCCCAGCGCGCTCAAGTTCCTGAAGACCCTGTATCAGAAGGCGGAGGTCATTGCGCGGGATGGCGGCTACTGGGTGATCCGCTGCGATGTGTGAGGATATGAAGACGGAAAAGAGGACACGCCTGCGCAGGGGCGCCGTGCTGCTGCTGGGCGCGCTCGTGTATGCGCTGCTGTATGCGCTGTGCTCGCAGGTGGATGTCAGCGGAAGCGTGGACGCCGGTCAGGTGCTGCCGCGCTTTGCGCTGGCGCTCCCGATTGCGCTGGGCGTATTGGCGCTGCTGTTTCACTTTGTGCTGCCGCGGCTTGAGCGCGGCGGCCCGGAGCAGAAGGGGCAACCCTTCTTTGCGCTGGGCGTCTTTGCGTGGCTGGCGCTCTGCTACGGCGCGATGCTGCTGATCCAGTATCCGGGCTCGTTCATGTACGACACGCAGCGGCAGGTGTTCCAGATTGCGCGCGGCGAGTACGAGATGTTCCACCCGCTGATGCACACGCTGCTGATCCGGGTATGCCTGTCCGCGCAGAACCTTCTGGGATCGATGGAAAAGTGTGCGGCGCTTTACAGCGTGATCCAGCTCACGATCATCGCGGCGTGCTTTGCGCAGGTGTGCGCGGCGGTCGAGCGCATGTTTGGCAGGCGCGCGGCGGTGATTTCGGCGCTGTTTTTCGGGTTGTATCCGTCGCATCCGGCGTTTGCCGGCAATTGCACCAAGGACGGCCTGTTCTCCGCGTTCTTTGCGCTGTTCTTCGCGCTGTGCTTTGAGGAGGTGCTCGCCGGCGGCCTGAACGCGCCGCGCAGGGCGCTGCGCCTGGCGGCGGGTACGCTGGCGTGCCTGCTGCGCAACAACATGATCTATGCGCTGGCGGCGTGGTGCGTCTGCCTGCTGCTTCTGGGCAAAAGAAGCCGGCGCGTGCTGGTCTGCTCCGTGCTGGCCATCGTGCTGGGCGCCGGTGTGAACGGCGCGCTGCAGCGCGCGACGGATGCAAAGAGCGGCAGCGTCATCGAGATGTTCTCCATCCCCATCCAGCAGCTCTCCCGCGCGCGGCTGTACGCGCCGGAATGCTTTACGCAGGAGGAGGCGGCGCTGATGGACGAGGTGTTCGTCGATGCGCTGTACGGCGAGAGCGACGCGCTGTATGAGCGCTATGAGCCGACGCTGGCCGATCCGGTGAAGAACTATCTGGACGAGGAGCTGGTGAAGGCGCGCTTTGCGGATCTGGCGCGGATGTGGCTGAGCGTCGGCCAAAAGTGCCCGGGCGTGTATCTGGATGCGTTCCTCAATCTGGCGCTGCCCTCGCTGTACCCGTATTCGCAGTACCGGGTGGCGCAGCCGTACATCGAGACGGGCCTGCAGCCCGGCGTGGTGACGGCGCCGTTCGGCCTGCCGCCGATGACGCAGCCGGCCCGCTTTGAGGGCGTGCGCGATTGGATGAACACGCACATTTTCAGCACCGGCGCGGACGGCGTGCCGGTGATCCGCTGGCTGCTTAACACGGGCTTTGTCTTCTGGAACCTGCTGATGATCGTGCTGTACGAGCTTTACAGCGGCAATGGAAGGCGGTTTGTCCTGCTGCTGCTGCCTGCGCTGCTGTGGGGCACGTATCTGCTGGGCCCTGTGATGCAGGGCAGGTACCTGTATCCGTTTATCTGCATTCTGCCGCTGTTCGTCTTCAGAACGAAGAAGGCGGTTTAAGGTTTTGCTGCATGCAAAGGAGGCCATGAATCACATGGAGTTTGATCAGGCATATTTTGACGCGGGCATCAGCCGCGTGGGCACCGACTGCGAAAAGTGGGACGGCATGATCGAGGAGACCGGCGATCAGGACATGATCCCGATGTGGGTCGCGGACATGGACTTCCCGTCCCCGCCGGCCATCAGGCAGGCGATGGAGGGCGTGCTGTCCTGGGGCACCTGGGGCTATACGATCTCCGGCGAGAAGGACGCCGAGGCGCTGTGCGCATACTGGGCGCGCCGGCACGGCGTGCAGTTTGAGCCGGGCGAGGTGCTCATGAGCCCGTGTGTCGTCACCGGCATGCGCGTCGCGCTGCGCGCGCTGACGGAGGAGGGCGACGGCGTGCTCATCAATCCGCCGGTGTACGGCCCGTTCTTTCAGTCCATCAAGGTCAACAACCGCCGGGTGGTCGAAAGCCCGCTGGTTCGCGGCGAGGACGGCCGCTTCTGCATGAACCTGCCCGAGATGGAGGAAAAGCTGGCCTCCGGCGAGGCGAAGGCCTTCATGATGTGCTCCCCGCACAACCCCGTGGGCCGCTGCTGGAGTGAGGAGGAGCTTGCCGCCGTGGTGAACCTGTGCGCAAAGTACGATGTGCCGCTGATCTGCGACGAGATCCACGCGGACTTCGTATTTGCGCCGAACCGGCATGTCGGCATCCTGAGCATCCCGGGCGCGGCGGAGCGCACTGTGATGCTGTGCGCCGCGAGCAAGACGTTCAACGTGGCAGGCCTGCAGCAGAGCAGCATCGTCTGCAAAAACCCGGCGATGCTGGAGGCCGTGCGCAGCGAGATGGAGGCCGCCGGCGTGCGCAGCGGCAATGCCTTTGCCCTGGCGGCGACCCGCGCGGCCTACACCGACTGCGATGCGTGGCTGGACGGCCTGAAGGCGTACCTGGCGGACAACCGCGACTTCGCGGTGAAGTATATCGCTGAAAACATGCCGCGCGTGCGCGTGACGCCGCTGGATGCGACGTACCTGATGTGGCTGGACTGCTCGGCGCTGGGCATGGCGCAGGGCGAGCTGATGGAGAAGATCGCCGCCGCGCACGTCAAGGTGACGGGGGGTACGTTCTTTGGCAGTCAGGGTGAGGGCTTTATCCGCCTGAATATTGGCTGCCCGCGTGCGCAGCTGGAGCGTGCGCTGGCGCAGTTGGCGGCGGTGCTGGGGTGAGCGGGACGATATGGGGGAAGCGTCAGGGCTGCCGCCCTGAAACCCGCCTGAGGGACAAGCCCCTCAGACTCCCTGCTTTGCTTCGCGCTTACTAAACGCAACTTGATGGGAACAACCCATACCATTCATAAAAGGGGGACATACCGATGGAATTCAAGGCCAATGAGAGGCTGGACACGGCGCTGGCGGCGCTGGAAAACGACATGATCGAGACGCTGCAGCGCTGGATCCGCGTCCCGAGCGTGCGCGCGGACAGGAGCGCGGACAACGCGCCGTTTGGCGCCGAGGTGCGCCGCGCACTGGATACCGCGATGGCGGACATCCGCCGCCTGGGCATGGAGCCGCGCGACATCGACGGCTACTGCTGCGACGCGGAAATCGGCGCGGGTGAGGAAACCGTGGCCGTGCTGGCGCACCTGGACGTGGTGCCCGAGGGCGATGGCTGGGATCACGATCCCTACGGCGGTGAGATCGTCGATGGCCGCCTGATCGGCCGCGGCACCAGCGACGACAAGGGCCCGGGCGTGGCTGCGCTGTTCGCGATGAAGGCGATCCTGGACGCGGGCATTCCGATGAAGCGCAGGTGCCGCCTGATCCTTGGCTGCGACGAGGAGTGCGGCATGCAGGATCTGGAATATTACGAAGAGAAGATCGGTCTGCCGGCGATGGGCTTCTCCCCGGACGCGAACTTCCCGCTCATCAACACGGAGAAGGGCATCATGCAGATGAAGCTCGATGCGCCGATGGACGACGCGCGCCTGGTGTCCATCGCCTGCGGCACGCGCCCCAACGTCGTGCCGGGCACGGCGGTGGCGGTGCTTCAAGGTGACTGGCGCGAGCAGGCTGCCGAAGCGTTTGATGTGGAGGACGAGGACTGCGCGATCGAGACGGCGCTCGAGGACGGGAATACGAAGGTCGTCGTCACCGGCGTGCCGGCGCACGCGTCCACCCCCGAGAAGGGCAAGAACGCTGCGAAGATGCTGCTTGCTGTGCTCAGGAAGCTGGGCATCGGCGGCGCGCCGGTCGCGTTGCTTGACGAGGCCTGCGGCGAGGGCAGCGCGGGTGAGGCGATGGGCATTGCCGGCTGCGACGCGGTGTCCGGCCCGCTGACGCTGAATCTGGGCCTGCTGTCCGCGGAAAAGGGCGCGCTGTCCGTGACCTTTGACTGCCGCTACCCGGTCTTCTTTGATGACAGAACCATCGCTGCGACGGTGCAAAAGCGCCTGGCGCCTGCGGGCTTTGTTCTGGAGCCGGGCCACGCGAGCCATCCGCACCATGTGCCGGAGAGCTCCGAGCTGGTGCGCAAGCTGATGGACGTGTACAACGGCATCACCGGCGAGAACGCGAAGCCCTTTGCCATCGGCGGCGGTACCTATGCGCGCCATCTCAAGGAGGGCGTGGCCTACGGCATGCTCTTCCCGGGCGATCTGGAGCTGGAGCATCAGGCGAACGAGAGCATCGATCTGAAGAATTTTGCCAAGGCGGCGCGCATCTACGCGTACGCGATCGTCGCGCTCTGCGCGTAAGGGACGCTGGGGATGCAGGTCTCTTCATCGCTTTGCGCGGTTTTGAAGGGGATTTGAGGAAAGCGCAACAGAGGAAACGGAGGGAAAGCCCATGACACATGACGAGGTATTGGCCTGCATCAAGCAGGAAAAGCTGGTGGCGATTCTGCGCGGCGTGCCGATGGATCGCATTGACGGCGTGGTCGGCGCGCTGGTGCGCGGCGGCGTGCGCATTCTGGAATTCACATTTGACCATGCCGAGCCGGACTGTGTGGCCGCCAACGCCGCGAAGATCCGCCGCACGGCCCAGCGCTTCGGCGATCAGGTGCTCGTGGGCTGCGGCACCACGCTGACCGTTTCGGAGGTCGAGGCAGCATATGAGGCGGGCGCGTGCCTGGTCATCTCGCCGAACGTCGATATGGGCGTCATCCGCCGCACGAGGCAGCTGGGCATGGTCTCCATGCCGGGCGCGCTGACGCCGACGGAGATCGTCGCGGCGCACCAGATGGGCGCAGATATCGTCAAGCTCTTCCCGGCCGGCGAGCTGGGGCTTGGCTACATCAAGGCCGTGCGCGGGCCGCTGAAGCACATCCCGATGAGCGCCGTGGGCGGCGTGAAGCCGGAGAATGTGAAGGACTATCTCAATGCGGGCGTGTGCGGCTTTGGCGTGGGCGGCCCGCTGGTGCTCGCTGATGCCGTGAAGAGCGGCGACGACGCGGCGATCGAGGTGCGCGCCAGGATGTTCACCGGGGCGATCCGGGACTGGGAGGCGGAGCAATGAGCAGGTGTGCTTTGGTCGTGGACTGCGGCACCACCAACCTGCGCGTGACGCTGCTTGACGAAAACCGCAGAAGGCTCGACGCGGTCAGTGCGGCGGGCGGCGTGCGCCATACCGCTATCGACGGAAACAACAGCCGTCTGCGCACGATGCTGCGCGAGAGCATCGAAACCGTGCTTGCGCGCAACGGATATGCGATGGCGGACGTGGAAAAGTGCGTGGCCTACGGCATGATCACCAGTGCGCTGGGCCTTGTGGAGATTCCGCACGTCCCGGCTCCGGCGGGTGCAGATGATCTGCGCGCGGCGATGCAGGAAAGGGCGTTTGAGGACATCGCGCCGTTCCCGATTGCGTTCATTCCGGGCGTGCGCAATTTCGCCGGTCCGGTCGATCTGACGAACTTTTCCGAGATGGATATGATGCGCGGTGAGGAGGTCGAGGCCATCGGCCTGCACAGGCTGCTGGCGCCCCGCGGCGCGGCGATGTTTGTGCTGCCGGGTACGCACAACAAGTTCGTCTCCATGGATGCGCAGGGCAGGATCCTGGGCTGCATGACCTCCATCTCCGGCGAGCTGCTGGACGCGGTGACACACCATACGATCCTCTCCGGGGCGGTGGGCGGCAGCTTCGTGCGCGCGGAGGAATACGACGCCGAGTACGCCATGGCGGGCGCGCGCGAGTGTGCCGTCAGCGGCCTGGGCCGCGCGGCGTTTGCCGGCCGCATCCTTCAGACGCTCGGCGGCAAGGAGAAGGCGAAGCTTCAGTCCTATCTGCTGGGCGCGGTGCTGGCGCTGGACGTGCAGGCCATGCAGTCCTTCGTGGGCGACCGGGAGGATGTGGAGGCCTACATCGCGGGCAAGGCGCCGCTGCAGCAGGGCATGTGCGACGTGATCGCGGCGCTGTGCGCCGGAGAGGCAGTGCAGGTTTCTCCTGAGCTTTCCAGCCAAATGGGCCTTGCGGGCGCGCTGGAGATCGCATTTTAAAACGAACGAGCCTTTTCTGTTGGGAAGAGGCTCGTTTTTGCGTGCCGGTCGCATATACATGCCCCGAGGTGGAGCGGATGATTCGGATGTTGATGATTGAGAGCGGCGTGCGCGGCCTGCTCATGGTGAACGGCCAGTTCTGCGGGCCGGTGGACAGTGAGGGACAGGCGTTCCCGACGGGACGGGATGCGGAAATCTATCTCCAGCTGTTCCCCTTTGATGAGCCCTGCGTGCCGCTGACGGCGCAGATGCTGCTGCGCGAGGGGCGGATCACGCTGCTGGAGCCGCGCGCGCGGTGCTTTGCGCTGATCTGGCCGGACGGCGTGATCCAGCTGGAGCTGCGTCCGCAGACGCAGCAGGAGGAAACCGCGCAGACGGATCAGGCCGCGCCGAACGCGCTGCTGCGCTATCTGCTGATGAAGCTGTCGGGCGACGCGCAGGCGGAGAAGCTCTGGATGCGCCCGCAGGACGAGGCGGGGATCGACCTGTCGGCGTACCACGCGGCCGTTCCGCTGCGCTTTGCGCCGGTCGCGGCGAGCGAGCGGTTTGACGAGCGCGCAGGCCTCGTACGCCGCACAGCGGACAATGTCGCGCAGGTTGACGCGGCGCTGGCCGTCACCTCGCCCGCCGGCCAGGGACACCGGCTCATCGAGCGCATGGAGATCCTGCCGGCGCAGATGTGATGCAGGCCAAAGGAAAAAGGCCCTATGGGCCTTTTTAGATTTCGAGAATGTAATACCCAAACGCGTTGATGGACTGCGTATCCCCGCGCTGGCGGATGCGCTTGAAATCGTGCTGGTAGCTCTGATGCACATGCCCGTGAATGAGATAGCGCGGCCGGTATCTGTCGATCAGATCGAGGAATACCTGAAAGCCGGTGTGCGCCAGATCGGTGTCGTCCCCCAGCTGATAGGCGGGCGCGTGCGTGAGCAGGATGTCAAAGCCCTTGCTGCGCCAGAGCTTGAAGCGCAGCCTGCGCACGCGGCGCTGCATCTCGCGTTCGGTGTACATGTGCGGCCCTGGGCGGTAGCGCATGCTGCCGCCCAGCCCCAGAATCCGCAGGCCGTTGTGCGTATAGATGGTATCCTCAACACAGATACAGCCCTCCGGTGGCTTTCTTGCATAGCGGCTGTCGTGATTGCCGTGCACATAGAGGATGGGCGCGGAGGTGAAGCAGGTGAGAAAGGACAGGTATTCCGCGGGCAGATCGCCGCAGGAGAGCACGAGCTCAACGCCCTCGAGCTTGCGCTTGTCCAGATGCTCCCAGAGCGACGGTTCGGCCTGATCGGCCAAAATCAGAATCTTCATAGGCTTCACCCATCAATGTCCGCAGGCAGCTTGGCTTTGGTTGGGTTGGCGGCGGAAACGCCCTGCAGGGAGACGATGACCTTGGCCACATCGGTCAGCTCGTCGATCTCCGGAATGCGGCCGATGACGTTTTGCGCCAGGTAGTCCATACGGATGATTTCCTGCGGGGTGAGCGCTGTGTCAGCCTCGACACGGACCGTACCGTTCTGATCGAGGATCGGGCCGAGGAACGGGAGGAACGCGCCGGCGCGGATGCGCTCGTGCAGCAGATCCACCAGCCGGCGCACACGCGGCGGCAGACGCTGGGAGCACACCAGATCGATGGCATCGGTGGACATGCCCATGTAATAGCCCATGGCGCGGTCAACGTTGCTGTTGGCCTCGTCTGCCCACGCGCCGGTCAGAATGCTGCGCACGATGCCCTGATAGAGCTTCTCCCAGTTCCACATCGGCATGGCCAGGTTTTGGATGTGGCCGTCGATCTCGCGATACAGACCGAACGCGCGGGACTCCATGTTCGGCGCGCTGATGTCCCGGTTGGAGATAATGCGCACACCCTGCTGCGCGAGCTTCTCTTCGGGGTCGTTCTCCGCGATCGTGGACCATTCCAGAACAATCTTGGCGCGCGGGTTGGTCATCTGTGCGCCGAGGGCAAAGGCGTTGATGGAGGCAGGCACGCCGTAAATCGGATAGTCCGCAATGTATCCGATGAGGTTGTTGTCAGCCATGGCGCCGGCAATCGCGCCGAGGATGAACTTGGCTTCATAGATGCGCAGATAATAGGAACGGACCTTGTGATAGCTGGCCAGCAGCGAGCAGTTGAGAATCTTCGCGTCAGGGTGCGCGACAGACTGGCGGATGCAGGCGTCCAGAAATACCGGAGACGTAGCGAAGATGACGTGATACCCCTCATTGGCCAGGCTGTCGATGACGGACTCTGCCTGCTTCTGCTTAACGTTTTCGCGGAATGTGGTTTCGACGCGCCCGCCGAATTCCTTTTCAAGCGCCTTGCGCCCCAGCTCGTGCCAGTAGGTCCAGGCGGAGCTTTGCGGAGAGCGGTTGTACAGGAAGGCGCAGCGCAGCACCTGCGGTGGGCGGTGCAGCATGGAGGAGAGGAAGGTCTGCTGCTTTTCGCCCGGCTGATTGAGCAGCACGGCGGGCTTGTTGGCGGCGACCACGACAAATTCCGGCCAGATCTTGCCAATGTCCTTCTCAAAATCGGAGGGCGTTTTGCTGATGCTGTCCGCGTAGAGGAACACGTCCAGATACACGAGGAACGCGTCGCCGACGGGCAGGGGTGGCTTGGAGCCGGTGCGCGTGCCATAGGCCTGAGCAAATCGGTGATAGCAGGATTCCAGATCGCTGATCTCGTCGCTGGTCCATTTGGCTCCCGGCTGCTTGCCCAGCTGCGCGTACAGCCGCTCGAAGGAACCTTCGTGGCTGAAATTGATGAAGTTGATGCCGCTGTCCGCGTAGAACTTGAGGAATTCCTGGTACACGCGATAGCGCTCGGAATCCTCCGGCTCCGGCAGAATGCGGGTGACCTGGGCTTCGATGGTCACAGCGTCGAGCATGGACATGACGCTTACGCGCTTGTTGCCCTCGATGATGTAGAAGCGATTGTAGTATTCATACGCGAGCACGGGGTCGCGCAGGCCGTTTTCCACAACGTCGTCGTAGAGGATGCTCCACTTGAGCGCGAATTCCGATTCGACATCCAGCAGCGGCATGAAATTCCGGGCGAAGGCCGTGGTGCGGCCGTGGGTGGCGGTGCCTGCAATCTGATCCAGTGAAATCTGAATCAGGCCCAGGGGAACCTGTGTCAGGCGGTTGAGCTCCGGCACGAGCTCACTGAGGACGGGCAGCGTCGTGTCCTCGCCGCGGGACTGCAGGGCATGCGTCAGCCGCAGGCCCTTCTTTTGTGCCTGAAGGTAATCATCGGTGGACATGCGCAGCACTCCTTTCGATTTTTGCGATTGCTTCTTTATTATATCATTGCATGCGGCATCCTGCAATTCGGGCGGCCGGAAAAGACATGCGAAAAATGTTCAAAAAAGTTCAAAAAAGGTGTTGACAAGAAGCGTCAAGGCGTGTATAATACATCAAGTCGCCACG
>CAMFCQ010000080.1 GCA_945948915.1 uncultured Clostridia bacterium
TAGGAGGTGTCACCAAATGTACGCTATTATTGCGACTGGTGGCAAGCAGTACCGCGTTAGTGAGGGCGACGTGATCTACATCGAGAAGATCGATGCGGACGTTGACTCCACGGTCTCTTTCGACGTTCTGCTCGTGGGCAACGAGGGTGACGTCAAGGTCGGCACCCCGGTTGTCGAGGGTGTGAAGGTTGAGGGCAAGGTCGTCGGCCAGATTCGTGGCGAGAAGATCATCGTCTTCAAGTACAAGTCCAAGAAGAACTATCGCCGTAAGCAGGGCCATCGTCAGCCGTACACCAAGGTGGAGATCACCAAGATCGGCTAAGAGATGACCACCATCACGGTCTATACTTTTGACGGCGGCAGGCTGGGCGGCTTTGAAGCGGCGGGCCATGCGGGCGCCAAAAGGATACGGGGATACGATCTGGTCTGCTGCGCGGTCTCCGCGCTGACGCAGACCGGCGTGAACGCCCTCTGCCAGGTCGCCGGCGTCGAGCCGAAGGTCGAGGTGAGGGACGGTTATCTGAGCTGCATCCTTCCTGAGGGAATGGACGAAACGGCGCAGGAGCGCGCGCAGATCGTGCTTCGTACGATCATGACAGGACTGACAGACATTCAGAAAATCTATCCGAACCTGATTCGGATACAGCAAAAAGAATGGAGGCAAGCAGATGCTTACGATGAATCTTCAGCTCTTCGCTCATAAGAAGGGCACCGGTTCTTCCCATAACGGCCGCGACAGCGAGTCCAAGCGACTCGGCGCCAAGCGTGCGGACGGCCAGTTCGTTCTGGCGGGCAACATCCTGTACCGTCAGCGTGGTACCCACATTCATCCTGGCACCAACTGCGGCATCGGCGGCGACGATACCCTGTTCGCCCTGGTGGACGGCGTGGTCCGCTTTGAGCGCAAGGGCAAGGACAAGACCCAGTGCAGCGTGTACCCGGTCGCGCAGTAAACTGCAAACGTATAGAGCGTCGCTTTGGCGGCGCTCTTTTTATGTTGCTCTTGATGAAAAGGGCATGATGATCTGCGCGAAGCGAAGAAGGGGTTTGGGGATGAAATTCCCAAGCGGGTTTGGGCGGCAGCCCAACGTATTCCTATATGGCGAAGCCATTCATACTATTCTCAAATAGAAACGAGCTATAAGCGCGAAGCGAAGAAGGGGTCTGGGGACTGGTCCCCAGGCTAGGGGTTTGGGGGATGAAATCCCCCAACGTCTCCATATCGCGAAGCGATCAAAGAAAAGCAGTCAGGGAGCGAAGCGTTACCTGACGGCCGGTTATTGCATGGCCGATTTTATTTGAGAGTAGTATCAGATAAAGCAGTCAGGGGCGAAGCGTTACCTGACGGTGGTTTTCCTGATGGCTCGATTTGATTTGAGAACAGCATGAAAAGAAGCGGCGGACAGGTTTTCCTGTCCGCCGATTTTCGGGATGTGATTTTGGTTTGGCACCATGTGGGCGGAATCGCAATTGTTGCCTTCGGCTCCGCTGCGATTCTGGCGTGGGGCGCTGCGCGCATGAGGAGACGATGGGGGCCTCGACGCCATACCCCTGCCTGAGGGACGTGTCCCTCAGACTCCCTTCTTCGCTTCGCGCCTGTATGAGCAGCTTACAGGACAGACAGCGCGTCGGAGATGGTCTTCTCAAAGGCTTCCTGACCGTACTTGTCCACCTGGGACTTGTCCTTCGGGCCGTGGGTCAGGCAGCCGGCGCCGCCGATGCAGCCGCCCGTGCAGGCCATGCCCTCGATGAAGTTGGCATTCAGCACGTTCTTGCTCTTCTTGAGCAGCGCGACCTTGCACGCCTCGATGCCGTCGCAGACCTCCGGCTTGATCGTAAAGTCGATGTTCTGCTCCTTGAGCGCCTGCACGGCCGCGTCGGTCACGCCGCCGCTGCGGGCGAAGAGGCGGCCGTAGTAGGACGCGTTGTCCAGCACGTCCTCCTCAAGGTTCATGATGTCGAACTCGCGGCTGTCAAACAGCGCCTGCAGCTCCTCGAAGGTGAGCACGGAGTCGATGTAGGGACGAACCTCTTCGCGCTGCATTTCCATCTTCTTGGCCGTGCATGGGCCGATGAAGACGACCTTGGCCGTCGGATCGATGCGCTTGATGTACTGGCCCATCGCGGCCATCGGGGACGGATTGTGGGAAATGTACTTTTCCAGCGCCGGGAAGGCGGACTGGATGTAGCGCACGAAGCCCGGGCAGCAGGAGCTGGTCACAAAGCCCTTCTCCACGATTTCCTTGGACTCCCACATGGCGACCATGTCCGCGCCCAGCGCGGCCTCGACGACCGCGTGGAAGCCGATCTTCTTGAGACCGGTGATGACCTGGCCCAGCTTGGCATAGGAGAACTGGCTGGCGATGGACGGAGCGACGACGGCATAGACCTTGTAGTTCTTGCCGAAATCGCTGTCCTTCAGGATGTTGATGACATCGACGATAAAGGACTTGTCCATGATCGCGCCGAACGGGCACTGGTACACGCACGCGCCGCAGGAGATGCACTTCTCGTTGTCGATGGCGGCTGCGCCGTCCGGGTTGATGGAGATGGCGTTGACCTTGCAGGCGTTCTGGCAGGGACGGGTGCGGTGCGCGATGGCGGCGTACGGGCAGACCTTGGCGCACTGGCCGCACTCGACGCACTTGCTCTTGTCGATGTGGGCGACGTGGTTGTGGTCAAACGTGATGGCGCCGCGCCTGCAGACGTCCTCGCAGCGGTGCGCCAGACAGCCGCGGCAGGAATCGGTGACCTCGTAGCCGGCGGCCGGGCACTCGTCGCAGGCGATCTCGATGACTTCCACGACGTTGCCGTTGTGCTTGTCGCCGCCCATGGCGAGCTTCACGCGCTCGCCGAGAATGGCGCGCTCCTTGAAAACGCAGCAGCGCATGGTCGGCGTCTTGCCGGGAACGATAATCTTGGGAATATTCAGTACGTTTTCAAGCAGCGTGTCGTTCCATGCGTCGCGCGCGACCTCGCGCAGCACCTTGTACTTGAGGTACTGCACTTTGGTATCGAATTTTCTCATGGTTTCTCACTCCTTAGAAGTAGCTGACCTTGATGTGCTTGCCCATTTTCTTCAGGGAATCGCTCAGTTCACTGACCAGATTCATCTTGATGTTGAAGTTGATCGGCAGGTCAGGATTCTGATGTGCCGGGTTGACCGCGCGGCCTACGAAGAAGGTGATGTCCGTGGCCTCCTCAAAGAGCAGGCGGGCGATCAGTGAGGCGCCGTCGCGCTTCATGCTCCACTCGGCGTACTCCGTGTTGGCCTCGATGTAGTCCTTGGCGTACTCCACGACGCGGTTGATCGTGATGACGCCCTCGGTCACCAGATCCACGCCCTCGATCTCGGCGATGGGCGGGATGTCGCTGCGCTCAAAGGACAGCGTCGCCTTGAGCGGCTTGCCCAGGTACTTGGCGGCGATGGAGGACGTGGTGCCGCCGCAGACGATGTGCTTGCCCTCCTTGGAGAAGAACAGGTTCATCATGCGGTCGCAGTCGTCGCGGTTGCTCGGCGGGCCGAAGAGCAGGTTCATCGGCACGCGCTTGCGGATGCGCACGATACAGGCGGTGGCGTCGTCGCCGGGCTTGCCGCCGTAGAGCTTGTTGACCTCGTCGATGAGGATGGTGGAGAGCGTCTTGGCGGTGTAGCCGGCCACGGAGACGGTCTCCATGAAGGCGGCGATGTCCTCGCGCTTCCAGCCGAAGTTGTAGCTCATGCCGATGCCCGCGTGCGGGCAGCCGTCGCTCATGGCGATGAACAGGTCGTTCTCCTGCAGCTTGATGACGGACTTGAAGATTTTCTTGCCGCCGATGTTCATCTCGGTCCGCGGATAGTCGTAGTTCTTTTCATCGCGGATGAGAATGACATGCGGGTTGTCGTACTGGATGAGCTCGGCGGTTTCGTTGTTCAGCAGGTGAATGATGGTGAAGGTGGAATAGGCGACGCCGCGGACGGAGCACACCGGCAGCGTGGCGGCGATGGCGGCGACGCACTCCTCGATGGGCAGGTCCGCGGCCAGCATCGTGGAGATGATCTTGGAGGTGAGCGTCGAAAGGATGCTCGCCTTGACGCCGCTGCCCAGGCCGTCCGCCAGGACGATGACGGTGGAGCCGTCGCCCTGATCCACAATGTCGACGTGGTCGCCGCACAGCTGCTCGCCGACATGGTTGATACTCTTGTATCCGATATCCGCACAAAGATCATTCATTCGAGATGGACTCCTTCAGCTTGGACAGGGCGATCTTGGTTTCCGCAGCGGTTTCACCCAGCAGAGATGCAATCTCCTGAACGATGCGCATCTGCTTGTCAACGACCTTGTCGGCGACCTCGATGGTCTGCTGGCTGATGCTTTCCTTCTTTTCGCGCTCGCGCTCCTCCTGCGTCACGTCGCGCATGATGCAGATGAGCAGGCGGCTCTCCTTGTCGTGGATGACCGTCTCCTCGACGTAGCGCTTGTACTCGGCCAGGTATTCACGCTGCTCGAGGATGCCCAGCCGGGACTCGAGCGCGTTCATGAAGATCATCGGGTCGAGGATGCGCACGACCGGCTCGCCCAGCACGTCGCTGGCGTTGCGGATGTTGAGGATCTTGCGCGCGGAGGCGTTGATCTGCTGCACCTCCAGGTCCTCGTTGAGCACGATGAGGCCGTTGGGCGTATTCTTGACGATGGTATCCGAGAAGCTCTCTGCCTTGTCCTTGAGGTACGGCAGGCACATGGAGACCTCCGCCTTGCCCTGATAGATGGCGATGGCCTTCTCGCGGCAGGTGTTGTAGCCGCAGGAGCCGCAGTTGAGCTCCTGGCTCGGGCGGAACTTGCCCATCTGGCGCAGAATGCTCTGAATCTCGGTCTCGCTGGGCATTCTCGCCTCGGACTGGATCGGAGAGAAGCTCTTGCGCAGGTGCATGAGATCCGGCTGCGGCACGTCAAAGTCCTTCGCGCCGGCGTAGCTCGCGACGGCGACATAGTCCTTGACCGGATTCTTGTGGTACTTCTCCATGACCGGGCCGCTGATGCAGCCGCCGGCGCAGGCGTTCATCTCGATGAAGCAGTGATGGATCTTGCCGCTCTCCACGTCCTTGAGCGCCTCGATGCAGTTGCTCACGCCGTCGACGGACAGGTAGGTGAAGCCCGGGGCGTCCCGCCGCATGGTCTTGAGCACGCCGCCGGTGACGGGGAAGAAGCGCGCGCGGCTCTCCTGCTGCGCGTCAACCTCGTGCTCCAGCTCGATGCCCTCTTTCTCCAGCCAGCGGGTCAGATCCTCGAAGGTGAGCACGGCGTCGGTCAGGCCCTTGTAGTGATCGGCCTCGTCCTTTTTCGCGACGCACGGGCCGATAAACACAGTCTTCGCGTTGGGAATGCGGCGCTTGATGTCCTGGCAGTGCGCCAGCATGGGGGAGAGCACGTCCGCCAGGTAGGGCAGCGCGCCGGGGAAGTACTTCTGAATCAGCAGGTTGACAGAGTGGCAGCAGGAGGAGATGATGACGTCCTTGTTGTCCTCTGCGAGCATGCGGTCATATTCCTTCTTGACGATCGTCGCGCCGATGGCGGTTTCCTCCACGTCGGCAAAGCCGAGCTTTTTCAGCGCCCTGCGCATTGCCTCGATGCCCACGCCGTCGTAATTGGCGATGAAGGAGGGCGCGAGGGAGACGATCACCGGATCCTCGCCCATGAGCATGACCTTCACCTTTTCGGTGTCGTCCACGATCTGCTTGGCGCCCTGCGGGCAGACGACGAAGCAATGGCCGCAGAGGATGCATTCGTTATCGATGATGTGCGCCTGATTGCCGGAGAAGCGGATGGACTTGACCGGGCAGTGGCGGATGCACTTGTAGCAGTTTTTGCAGTTGGATTTTTTCAGCGTGAGAAAGCTGGACATGGCAATCCTCTCTTACAGTTTTTTGAGCACGTTTTCGTTCCAGAACGCCTGAAAGCCCTCGCGGGTGACGCCGGTATAGACCTCGTCATCGACCTGGATGGTGACGCCGACGCGGTTGCACTGACCGGTGCAGAAGCTGCCGGCCAGCGTGATCTCGTTTTCAAGATGGCCTTCCTCGACAGCCTGCTGCATGAGCTGCACGATGTCCGCGGAGCCCTTGAGATGGCAGGAGGAGCCGACGCAAATCTGAATAATCATGCTGTTACACCTTCGCGAGCACCTGTTCGTCAAAGAAGGCCTTCACAGTGTCCGGCGACACGGAGTGCAGCACGTCGTCCACGGTGACGCATACGCCCTTTTGGCAGTTGCTCAGGCAGAAGGTGCCGGCGAGCTGAACCTTGTCTTCCAGGCCGTTTTCGCTGATGAGCTGCTGAAGCGCGCGCACGACCTGATGGGAGCCCTTCACATGGCAGGAGGAGCCGATACAAACGGTAATCTTCATAAATACACTCCTTCGTTGATCCGCAGAAGCTGAGACGGCGGAAAGATCATGGATTGTTAATTTTTGAACACATCCGAAAAAAGCGGAAGCGTCCATCAAGAACTGTATATATTATAGCATTCAAAGGAAAATTTGAAAATGGGAATCGTCAATAAATATACAAGGACGGTTTGTCCATCCGGCATAAAAACCCGGCGCGCAGGAAAAAACGCCGTCCGGCACAGCCGGGCGGCGGGAAAACGGCCTGTTATTTCTGATCGTACTGCTTGACCTCGACGCTCTTTTTGTCAAAGTCGATGAAGATCTGGAAGGCGTAGTTGTCCTCGCAGGTGTCCCAGATTTCCACGAATCTGGGCGTGACCTCGATGATGATCTCGGTGTCCTCGTGGGAGTAGCGGTTGTAGCTGCCCCACAGATACTTCTCGTAGAGCTTCTCGAACCGGCGGTCCGGCTCGTCGACGACCAGGCCTTTGTTCCTGGCGGTACCCTCGACCTGGATGCCGCTCCAGCACAGGGCGACGTTGGGGTTGGCGAACAGCTGCTGCGTCTTGCGGAAGTTCTTGTCGGTCTTGAACCAGATCTTCCGGTCGTAGAACAGGCAGCTGACGTTGCGCACCATCACGTAGTCATGAACAGAGCTGGCCAGCGCCATGATCTTGGAATCGCCCAGCTTGTCAAACATGATCTCGACCGCCTGCTCAAACGTGAGATTCTTGTCGGCAGAAAACTTCATATCGGGAATCCTCCTTTGCGGATTGCGTTACATGGTGAACTTGCGCAGCGGCACGCTGATCTTCTTGTAGACCAGCAGGGTGATGAGCGCGTTGAGCGTGCGGGAGAGGACGTTGAAGGGGACGATGGAGAAGAGGACCATCGTGGGAATATCGTGAATGGCGGGGATCAGCGCGGAGCACATGCCGATGATCGCCTCCCAGTTCATGCCGTAGAGGTGCATGTAGAAGGGGAAGATGAGGTAGATGTTGGTGAGAATCGCGGTGAGCACGCTGCACACCGCGCCGATGACCAGACCGGCGACCGCGCCGCGCTTGGTTCGGTGGCTGCGGTAGTAGAGCACGGCCGGCAGCGCAAACGCCGTGCTGAGCAGGAAGGCCTGCAGTTCGCCCGTGTACATGGAGCTGGTTCCCTTGAAGACGATCTTGAGCAGGATCTTGACGGCGACGATCTCCAGCGCGCCGGCGGGGCCGAGCATGAAGCCGCCGATGAGCTCCGGCACAGCGGAGAAGTCGAGATCCGCAAACGGGGAAAGCGGCGTGGGGAAGCTGAGGTACATCAGCACGAAGGCGACGGCGCCCATCATGGCGGCCATGGTCAGACGACGGATACGGGTTCTGCTGTTCATAGGACATCCTCCTAAATAATACTAATTCTTGTTAAAATGGCCTAATCCGCGCACCATCTTTTCCGTTCTGACTTTGCCTTGTTCCGTTCAACGTACCTCCAGTACGCCTCACTTCACTCGGCTTCGTCAGAGCGAAAAATCTGATGCACTCTATTAGGCATTTTAACTGCGAATTAGTATAAAAATTTCCTGAAGCCAAAAGATGCTGGCCTCAGGAAATTTCCTATCACGGCAAAACGATATGCGCCTGCCGCGCAGGAGGAACTGTCTTTTCTCATCCGGACTGTACCGTCGGTTCTGGAATTGCACCAGATCGGCCTCCAAAAGGAGGTTCATGGACTCTACCATCGGTCGGGATTTGCACCCTGCCCCAAAGACCATTCAGTTTTAACTTCGAGCCTATTGTACGCCCTGAGGAGAATCCTGTCAATGGGGCAGGCGCGATTGATGCAGTTTTTTGCGGCTTACGGACGGATGACGAGCCGGTGATCTTCGGTCAAGACCGCCGGGGAGATGAAGCCGACGCGCGCGCTGCCGGTCTCCTCCGTGCGGCCGTGGTAGCAGATGAGCAGCTCGCCCTCGGGGCTGCGCAGCATGCAGCTGTGGCCTGTGCCTGTGACGCGGCCGGTACGTTCGAGGATCGGATTCTCCTCCGCCTTGGTAAACGGGCCGAGCGGCGCGTCGCCCACCGCATAGCCGACGGCGTAATCCGGGCCCATGAAGAAGTTGCCGGAATAGGTGATGATGTACCTGCCCTCGTGCTTCATGATGAAGGAGCCCTCGTTCCAGCGGCGGCCCGTGGCGGCGGCGGAGCGGCTCTCCCAGGCCTGGCAGGGGCGCAACAGCAGCACCGGCTCGCCGATGACGCCGGAGAAATCGGGCTTCAGCTCCACGCCGTAGATCCAGCTTTCCTCCAGACCGTTGACGCTGTGCTCGTAGCAGCAGCGGGAGTAGTACAGGAAGAACCGCCCGTCCTCCGCGAGCAGGTTGGCGTCGATGATGGGATAGCCGGGGTCGAAGATCGGCCTGTCAGCCATGTCCTCAAACGGGCCGGCAGGCGTGTCGGACACCGCGACGCCGATGCGGAAGTTTTCCAGCACGCCGGCCGGATTCTCCTTCCAGTCTGCGCTGTAGAACAGGTAGAACTTTCCGCCGATCTCGTAGCACTCCGGCGCCCAGAAATTGTCCACGCCCCAGCGCGCGTTTTCTTTGGTGAGCGCTGCGCCGCAGTCCGACCAGCTCATCAGGTCTCGGGAGCAGCGGACGGGAAAGCCCGTGCCGTGCAGACCGGTGCTGTCCTCTGTGGTGCAGTAGAGATAGTACATGCCGTCGGAGGCCCTCATGATAAAGGGATCGGCCGCGGCAAAGGGAAGACGGATCGTGGTGAACATGCGCTGACATCCTTTCATTCTGGTTGGACATGGCGGGGAAAAGCGGCGTTACCGGAGGTCGAACGCGCCGTGGTCGTGGACGTATTCGGGAATGTCCTCGTCAAAGACCTCGTAGGTTTCGCAGTCGCAGCCGATGTAATCGGCGTTGACAAACCCGGAATTGACGACATGGCCGTCCTGCTCAATGCGGATGTTGGCGTAATACTTGCCCTTGTAGGCGAGGACGTTGACGAGCTGGAACTCCGTGCCCGGGCCGATCTTGCCGTCCGAGCCGAAGGGATAATAGGCCACGCGGCTGTTGCCCCCGGCGGGCGTATCCCAGAGCGTGACGCGCCGGCCATAGCAGTGCACATGGCCGTATTCCCTGCAGCCCTCGTCCGTGCAGTCGGAGGGCGCAACGCCGTCCCAGCCGTCCGTATAGGCATAGACGTGCGTGTACAGGTGTGCGGCGGCCTTGGCGCTGCCCAGCGCCTCGCAGGCGGGCGCCTTGTCCGCCAGGGCGGGGGCGCAGAGGAGGGAAAGAAGGAGGAAGAGCGCTGAAAGACGGATCATCATAGGGAGCCTCCGGCATGATGCCAAATGCTAGGGGATTACGTGCAGTATAGCAGAATTGGCGGACAATCTCAAGCGGTCTGGCTGGACTTGGATATTGACACATTAACCAAAATACGGCATAATATGTTGTAGAAAAGATGGACGTGGGCCCGGCGGGCGCATGGCGCCTTCATGCCGGGCTGCGGCGTCGGAAAAGGAGTGCGCGCTATGGCCATTAAGCTGATCCAGTATCCTCACCGGCACGGCAATGTACCGCTTCGTCTGGCAACGGGGCATTTTGCCACCAGCCACAGCCACCTCAACTACTACATCGACATGACGATGACCAAGCACCGTCTCTCTGAGGCACGTGACGCGGCGGCTGAGCTGTGCGGCAAGTTCAGCACGTCCACGGTCATCGACACCATCCTGTGTCTTGACGGCACGGAGGTGATCGGCGCGTGCATGGCCAGCGAGCTGACCCGCGCCGGCTACATGAACATGAACGCCCACCGCACCATCTACGTGGCCACGCCGGAACACGCCTCCGGCAGCCAGCTGATCTTCCGCGACAACACCGCGCCGATGATCGCAGGCAAGCACGTGCTGGTGCTGGCGGCCTCCGTCGCCACCGGCTATACTGCGCAGGCCGCCGTGGAGGCAATCCGCTATTACAGCGGCATTCCGGTGGGCATCTGCTCCATCTTCGCCTGCGTGGAGCAGTGCGAGGGCTTCCCGGTGATCAGCATTTACAGCAAGCAGGATCTGGACGGTTACGAGAGCTATTCCTCCCGCGACTGTCCGCTGTGCAGGGCCGGCGTCAAGCTGGACGCGCTGGTCAACAGCCACGGTATTTCCAGTTTCTGATTTCAGAGCGCTATTGAAGAATCAAACGACTGCTTCAGAGGGCCGATTCACGGCGAATCTGAAGCAGTCGTTTTTGCGTATGGCGCTGTGGGCAGCATGATGCTGAGCTGGAATTCCCGCTTTTCCTGATTGGCGTGGACGTGCAGAATCCCACCATGCTTTTCCACAGCCGCGCGGACGTTGGACAGTCCGTAACCGTGATTGTTCACGTCCTTTTTTGTGGTCAGAAAGTGGCCGGAAGCGTCCGTACAGGCCTCTTCGTAACTGTTGCTGAGCGTAAAAACCGTGTACCCGGCGTAAGGCCTGCTGCGCAGGTAGATGTAGCGCGCGTCCTTGTGGTCTGCGGCATGTCCATGATGATTAACCTCGCGGTTGAAACCGGCATTGCGGATCTGATGGGCGGCTGGCTGGGCAGCAATCTGCCGACGATGCTGGTCATCCCGGTGATCGTGCTCCTGGCAGGCCTGCTGAGCTTCATCACCACGGGCCCTGCCGTTATTTTCCCGCTGTTCATTCCGATGTTCCCGGCGCTCTCTGCTGCTACGGGCATCAGTGTGATTGCCCTGACGGCGGCGCTCTTTGCAGGCACCGGCGCGACGGGCATGAGCCCCTTCTCTCAGGGTGGCGCAATGGCCATCACAGGCTGCAAGGATGAGAAGGTTCGCGAGAGTCTGTGGTCCAAACAGCTGATCTTCGCGGGGATCTTCCTGCTGTTCTACATCGTCTTTGGCTTCTGCGGCTTCTTCAATGCGGTTGCCTCGATCTTTGCCTGATACTAATTCTTGTTAAAATGGCCTAATCCGCGCACCATCTTTTCCGTTCTGACT
>CAMFCQ010000081.1 GCA_945948915.1 uncultured Clostridia bacterium
CGAAGATCATCCAGCGCATCGGGAACTTGCGCTGCGTGAAGAGCGTGCAGTAGCCAATCAGCGCGAAGAGCGACGCAGTGAGCAGCCGGCTGTCAAAGATCTCGTTGAAGATGCCCGTCACCCTGTCGTACAGGTTGAGCACCCTTGTGCCGTCAATGCCTTGTTTGCGCATGGTTGTTCCCTCCGGAATTCAGCAGTTCAAAGTAAATCTCCTCGACGGTCTGCGCATTGCGCGCCCAGGTGAGCGCACGGGCATCCTGCCGTCCCCTTTCGCGCAGTGCGACATACTGCTCGCGGTTTTCAAATACGCCGCGCATCACGCGCTCGATTTCGTTCACGTCGCCCGCAGGCACGAGAAAGCCGTTCTCGCCGTCCGTGATCGTGTCCTCGATGCCCTCGCCCCTGGCGCCCACGGCGATGCAGCCTGCGGCCATGGCCTCAATGTACACGATGCCGTAGCCCTCGCCCCAGCTGGGCAGCACGAACAGATCGCTTTTCGCCATCCGGGCAAGCACTTCCTCGTGCGGCAGGCCGCCGGTCAGCGTCACGCGCGTTTCAAGCCCCAGTTCGGCAACGCGCGCGCGCAGCTGCGCCTCCATCTCGCCGATGCCCACAATGGTCAGCGTCGCGTCCGGGTACTCGCCCGCCAGACGCGCAAACGCCTCCAGCGTCCTGTCCATGCACTTGCGCGCCTTGAGCGTGCCCACGGAGATCACCGCGCGCGGCGTGTTGTCCGTCATCCGGGGCACCAGCGACAGGTCCACGCCGTTGGGCACAACGTGGGAAATCCTCCCCTCGCCGCGATACGGCGCAACGCGGCTCATCAGCAGGTGAGAAACCGCCATCAGCGCATCGGCCTGCTGCGCGATGCGCACGTTGCGCGCCCACGGCTGCTTTCCGGGGATGAAGTAATGGAAGATGTCCGTGCCGTGCACCGTCAGCGCGAAGGGAACGCCCAGCGACCGCGCCACGATCAGGCCCGCATGCCCGTCCTTGGGCAGCATGTGCGCGTGCACGAGGTCAAACGGCTTCTCCCGGTGCAGTCTTTTGGCGATCAGCAGCGCGCTTTGGGCCAGCAGGCGGCCGCCCAGCAGCCTTTCGCCCGCGTTGCCCAGCGTCAGATAGCGCGGATAGATCACCCGCACGCCGTCGATCACAGCTTCCTTCGGCGTGCGCGCCGCCACCTGCGCCTGCGCCGGGCGCAGACGCTCCATCATCGGCGTCACGCCCACCGCAGAGATGACCACGACCTCGTGTCCGCGCGCCATCAGCGCCTTCGCCTGCTCGTGCACATAGAAGCAGTACGGCGAGTTGTCCGCCTGACGGTGAATCATCATCAGAATGCGAAGCCTTTTCTCCATCCGGCGAACCTCCTGTTATCGATATATCTCCAGCCACCGCTTCGCAATCAGCGGCCAGGCGTAGTCCTTCGCGTGCTCAAGGCAGCGCGCGGACCGCGCCGCGTAGTCCGTTTTGATATCGGCAAGCGCCTGCGCCTGCTGCGCTGTATCGCCGCAGACCACGGAGTAGCCGACCTCGCCCTCGGGGAACTGCCCGTCAAAGCCCTGGCCGCGCGTGTAGAGCACCGGCACGCCCTGGCTCATCGCCTCCAGATAGACCATGCCGAACGTCTCCGCGCTGGACGGCACGAGCAGCACGTCCACATCCGCGTAGAACCGCTTCATCGCGTCCATGCCGCGCGCAACGCCCAGATACCTGTCGCCCTCGTGGAGTCCTGCGACCAGGTCGTTCATCAGCTTGCCCTCGCCCACCGCGCGCAGCACGCAGGGCATGCCGTTTTCCGATGCGCGGTGCACGGCGGACAGCGCGTCCAGCGGACGCTTGCGCTTGTTCATTCGCCCGGCAAAGCCCACGCGCAGCGGCGCTTGCGGGTTCTCCCGCGCCGTGCCGGTGAGCCACTCGGGCCTTAGGCCGTTGGGCACCACCGCCGTCTTCGGCTCGATCAGCGCCCGATCCTTTTTGCTCAGCCAGCGGGCGAGCACCTTCCCGCGCGCCGCTTCAGAGAGGAACACGACGCGTTTGGCGTCCCGCAGGATCTTTCGCGCCATGCCGCGCAGGTGCGGCTCATATTTCCAGATCGCCTCGATGTCGCTGTATCGCAGCGTGACGATGTAGGGAATGCCGTGCTTCCTGCTCAGATCGCGCGCAATCCAGCCGTCGGTGAAGAGCGTATGCGCGTGAATCAGCGACACGCTTTTGAGATCAACCTGCTTCTCGATCTCCGGGATCGTACGCTGCGCCTTGCGGAAGAACAGCAGCGCGTCGCTCGGGCGAACCGTCAGGCTCACATGCGTCTTCACGCCCTTGGGCACGTTCTTGCCCACGTCGCGGGCGCGCTTCTCCGGCACGAAGACGATCTGCTCAAGGCCCTCGTCATGAAGCGCCTCAAACATTTGGGCAAACACCGTGCTGCCCGCCAGATTGCAGCAGATATGCAGAATGCTCATGCCCGCTTCTCCTTCTTTTTCCGCTCCGCCCTGAGGAACCTGGGCAGATTCGCGATGCCCACCAGCGAACCGAAGCCGTACGCGAAGTGGAACGCCGGATAGAGGATCACCTCAACCGGGAAGAACCTGACGCCCTTCTCCCTGGCGATGGTGTAGGCGTAGAAGAAATCCAGCAGCAGGTACGCGCCCCACTCCAGCGCCAGCAGCCCGCCGAAGAGCCAGCTGCGCGTCAGCAGCGTCAGCAGCACCAGACCGATCGTCGAGGCCACAAACGCCAGCGGCACAAAGTGGCGCACGCCCATGGAGCCCGGCACCAGCGTCATCGTGATGACGCCCCACTTGCCGTTCATATAGCCCATCTTCATGATGCCGCGCAGCGTGTCGCGGCAGTAATACAGCACGCGGATGTTGTGGTTGAGGTATACCTTGCCGCCGTTTTTGCGGATGCGGTGATTGAGTTCATTGTCCTGGTTGCGGGTCATGCGCTCATCAAAGCCGCCGATGCGGTCAAACAGCTCCTTCTTCCAGCAGCCGAACGGCACCGTATCGACGTAGCCGTCCTCCTGCGTCAGGCGGTACGTCGCGTTGCCCACGCCCAGGGGCGTCTTGAGCATCTCCGCGATGGCCTCGCCCATGAAGCCCCGTCCGCGCGTCTCAAACACGCCGCCGGCGTTGTCGCAGTCGCGGGTGAGCAGCGTCTCCACGGACAGACGGATGTAGTCCGCCGGGTACTCCGCGTGCGCGTCCAGGCGCACGATGATCTCCGCTTTGCACGCCGCAATGCCGATGTTCATGGCATAGGGCACCGTGCGGTTGGGGTTGTCCAGCACGACGATCTGCGGATGAACCTTCTGCATCTCGCGCAGCATCGTCACGGTGCGGTCCTCGCTGCGGCCATCGACAAAAATGACCTCCATCAGCTCCGCAGGGTAATCCTGCGAAAAGATCGAGTCCACACAGGCGGCGATATATTTTTCCTCGTTGCGCACGGGCAGAATGACAGAAATGAACGGCAGCTGCATGCTTCTTACTCCCAACTCAATCAGATTCTGTACAGGGTTTTGGTGCAAAGGATTGCAGTGAATCAGTTTATTATAGCACAAAGATCCTGCATTGAAAAGGAATAACGGCAAAAAGGCCGTCCGCCTGCCATCTGGCAGGGAACGGCCTGTGTATTCTTCTCATGGATTGCAGTTTTTGCAGGGCACATAGCCGGAGGAAATCGCCTTGTCCCGGCTCTTGAAGTAGACCCGGTTGCTCTGCTTGGGCAGCGTATGGCAGCTTGGCCGGTGGAACTTCTTCGTGTTCCTGTTGCCGATGTACTGCCCCGAGTCCGACGAGGACGTTTTCGCCGTCTTCTTTTCAGCCTGTGCAGCCGCTTCCTCAATCGCCGCCTCGTCGGCCCTGACCAGCAGGTCGCTGCGAATATAGCCCTGCGTGCCGTTCTGCAGCTCAACCTGATACCAGACCTCGCCCTGTCCGTTGATCTGCGCCGCCAGCACCGTCAGCAGCGTACCGCGTTCCAGCCGCCCGACCTTCTGGGCTTTTGTGCTGGTGCTGCTGCGGACGTTGACCGCCAGTTCATCCGTCTGGGCGAGGAACGGGAACTGGGCCTCCTCTTCCATCTGATCCGCCCTGCTCTGAGCGGACGCCGTGCCCGTCTGTGCCAGCACCGTCGTGCCAAAGAGCATCGCCAAGCACATCAGCAGGCAAATGATCCTTTTCATCATCGTCTTTCCCCCTCCTGCGATGTATCGCATTTGGATTTATCTATTGTATTATATTATAAAACGGCCATGATGAAAAGACTCCAAATAAAAACGTTCCCCTTTGCACAAGCGGGGAACGATATGATATAATCTCCTTGTAGTCAAGAGGGCTGCACGGTGATCGCCTCGCTTTTGCGCTGCGAAAGAGAGGTGAAGTGCTATGACCAACATTGAATTGCTCAGCATTCTGTTGTCCATCGCATCTTTACTTTTATCGGTATACAACCTCCGGAAATAAAAGTAATGCCGCCGTGTAGAGTACCAGTCTACTTCGGCGGCGAATGGCCTATTCCGCAAAAGCGGGTACGACCGTAAGGCGTCCAACCTCTTGACTACATTGTACAGCAATCACAGCCGGCCGTCAAGAGCCGGCTTTTGTTTTACAATAATACTGTTTTCAAATAGAGCCAGCCATGTGCGAAACACGTCAGGTAACGCTTTGCTCACTGACGGCTTTGTCTGAACGGCTTCGCCATATTGGGGATGTTTTGGGCTGCCGCCCAAACCTGCCTGAGGGACCGAAGCCTGCCGCCGCCTGTGGCGGAAACAGACAGGCAGAGCGTCGGAAATCGCAAGGAGTGCCGTTCACGGCACGACTATGCGAGTTTCCCGGGTGTCCCTCAGACTCCCTTCTTCGCTTCGCGCTGATAGCTCGTTTCTATCAAAAGCAGTACTCAGTACCACATCCACCCGTCAAACCAGCTCATCGCGTCGCACCAGGCGCGCGGCACCTCCACGCCGGAAGCCAGCGGATAGAACCCGATGAACAGCGCAACCGCCGCGACGGCCAGCACCGCCGCCAGCACGTAAGCCAGACGCCTGCGATGGCGTGCCAGGTACTTCAGCCCCAGCGCCGTGGCGATGATGATCCACGGCACGCTGGCGAAGTAGTGGTAGATGAACGTCAGGCGCGAGACGAGCACCCACGGCAGATACGCCGACAGGAAGCCCACCGCGATGACCGGCATCGTGCGGTCGTCCTCGTCCTCGCGGCCCGGGATCACGCGCAGCGCGGGCAGCGCATTGCGGTAGACGCTGTAGCCCAGCACGAACAGGATGCCCGCAAGGCCCGACCACCACACCGCCGGATTGCCGAAGGCCAGGATGGAGGAAGCCATGCCCGCGCCCTTGAAGTCCGCGTTGTAGTACCACATGGGCTTGACGATCAGCGGCCACTCGTACCAGGGCGAGGCGAAGTAGTGCTCCGCCACCAGGTTCTTGTGGTAGTCGAACATCAGCACCTGTGCGTCCCAGATGCGCTCAAAGGTCGTCAGGTTCCACTTGATCTCGCCGTACGCGCGCAGATACGGGATGTAGCTCAGAACGTAGATGACCACCGGCACCAGCACGAAGAACACGAAGCACGCGAGGATCGTCTTGACGCCCTTGTCCCTGAACGTGTCCGCCGCGCGCACAAAGGCCGGTTCCTCGTCGCGGTGCTTTGCCGCATACAGCCCCTGCCGCCACAGCGTGATGAACCGGGCAAAGAACAGCACCGCCAGGCCGACCGCGCCGTAGCAGCCGATCCACTTGCTGGCAATCGCCAGGCCCATGCAGATGCCCGAAAGCGCCAGCGGCACGAACGTATCCCGCAGCCGCTGGTGATAGAAGCTCATCTTCATCCAGCGCGCCATGAACAGGAACATCAGCATCATGAACAGCACCGGGAAGGAGTCGATCGTCGCGATGCGCGTCTGCGTGAAGTGCATGCAGTCCGCGGAGAGCAGCAGCGCGCACAGAGAGGCCCACAGCGTGGTGCCCAGCAGCGTTTTGGCCAGCAGGTACATCGCCGGTACCATCAGCACGCCGCACAGCGCCCCGGCAAACCGCCACGCAAACGGCGTCATGCCCATCAGCCGGATGCACCAGGACATGAACACCTTGCCCAGCGGCGGGTGTGTCGTCTCATAGGTGTGCTGCGCGTGCGCGTGCTCATAGCCCGTGCGCCCGTGATAGATCTCGTCAAAGTACATGCTATTGTAATAGCTCGGCTTGTCCGGCACGGTGTCCTGCTCGTCAATGAGCGTGTTCGGGTCGCTCATGCGGCCCTCCACACCGCCGGCATTGCTCACTCCGGCAGGCGGGATCACCCCGCCGCTTCCATCGACCGCCGCCACCTCCCACAGCGCGCATGCCGCGCCGTCAAACGTGAGGCGGATGTATCTTCCGGAGAAGGGCAGCATGCCGCCGGTCACGGAGGACACGGTGCCGTCTGCGGCGTAGATCGGCTGGCGCATGGCCAGCCACTTGTAGCACTCGCCGATGTCAAAGTACGCGCCGGTTTCCTCGGTGTAGGTCATGCCGTCGTCGCTGGTTGCCACGGAGAACGCCGTACTGGACACGCCGCCGTAATAGTAGATGTGGAAGTCCTCATGCCGCTCACCCAGGTCGATGACCACGGTTTCGCCCGCCGCCGTGGAGGTATAGCCGCCCTGCGGCGCCTTCGTCGCGCCCAGGCCCCAGAAGCCGACCACGCCGTAAACCAGCGTCAGCGCCAGCATGATGAGCGCATCCTTTTGGGTCAGATGCAGCTTGTAGTCCTGCGCGTGCAGCAGCTCCCGGCGCATGCGCATTTCCGACGCGGAGGGTGCTGCATCGTCCGCCGCTTCCTCGTTCGCCTCCTTCGCCGTGCGCGCCTCTCGCGCGCGCAGGCGCATCGGTTCCCGGCCCATGCTCAGGCTCACCGCCGCCCAGACCGTCAGGCCTGCGGCAAGCAGCTGCACCACGCCGATGACGTAGCCCAGCCACAGGTTCGGCGCAATCAGATGCTCAAAGGCCAGCACCACGCCGATGTTCACCGCCGCCGCCGCGCTCGCCAGCGCAAAGGACAGCAGCAGGCGCACGTCCGCCGTTTCCAGATAGGCCAGCAGCAGCAGCACCAGCGCGGGCAGGATGTAGCGCTCGTGCATCTTGCTGCCCAGCACGAACACCAGCTGCATCGTCGCCGCGCTCGAGAGCATCAGGCGGTGCCTGCCCTCACCGCGCAGGTACACGGCGATGCCAAAGGCGAAGGACAGCGCCATCAGCGCCATGCCCAGCTGCCCGTAGGTGATGGGGCCCAGCACAGCCTGCGCGTTGGGCGTCCAGTTGCCGCTCAGCAGGAACATCAGGTTGCCGGTGGAGAGCGTCGCATAGGCATAGCTGGAGAGCGTTTCTACATATTTATCCACGATCCAGAGCGGAGAAGCCTGATTGATGGAAAACGGCAGCACGATGCCCGCTGTCACCAGCACGCCGCCCAGCAGGCCCAGCGCGATGGGCTTTCTCGTTTCCTTCTCCTTCACCGCGTCGCGCACCAGCGCCGCCAGGCCCAGCGGCACCAGCAGGCCCGCCTGCGGCTTCGCCAGCACCGCCAGCGCGAACACCGGAATTGCCGCCTGCCATCTGCCCTGCCGCGCCAGCAGCAGCAGCGCGACCAGCAGCACCGCCAGCACGGAGTCGATCTGACCCCAGCAGGAGCTCGTGATGATGTACGCCGGGTTCAACGCGATCAGCGCCGCCATGCCCAGCGCGCTCTTTCTGCCCACCGCGCGGTCCATGACCAGGAACACAGCCAGCGCCAGCAGGATATCGCAGAAGACGGGCACGGTCTTGAGCAGCATCTCGCCGCCCATCGTGCCAAAGGAAATGCCAAACAGGTTCGCGAGGCCGCCCAGCGCGCCCAGCACCAGCATGTACGCCGGCGGGTAGTCGCAGAAGTAGCCCGCTTCATAGAAGTTTGTCGGGCCGACAGCGGCCATGCGCGAGGCCCATGCGCCAAAGCAGCCCATGTCCACGCCGTAGCCCGCCACGCAGGCGGACAGCGCCACGCGCACAAGCAGCGCCGCAAAGAGCAGCACCGCCAGCGCCGCATAGCCCCTGCGCTCGTCTATCCGTCCGCCGCGCAGCAGCGTGCGTGCAATGGCAAGCGCCGCGAACAGGTATGCCGCTGCCACAGCCAGCAGGCCGGGGATCACGCCGCCCTTGCCGCCGCCTAACTGCGCCGTCTCCTTCTGCGGCGCGGGCGTGGACAGGTCGAGCACGAACGCGCCCACCGGCGCATCCTCCACCTGCTCCAGGCACACATCGGTAAAGTACGCGCGGCCCGTCGCCTCAGAGCCGTAGCCGCCCAGGCGCACGCAGACCGTCGCTTCCCTCTGCCCCTTGCCCGTGTGCGCGTACAGCGTCAGCGTCTGCCAGGCGCCGTCCGTGTCGTGCACGTCGTCGCTCGTGCCGTAGACGCCCAGAAAGGACACGTTCGCGCCCAGCTCCGTAGGATCGCAGTCCTCCGCCATCACGCGCGCAGTCAGCCGGTAGGTCGCGTTCTCGCGCACGGACACCGTCTGCTCAAAGCGCGCGTCGTTCGCGGCGATGTTCTCCACCAGCGCCGCCGTCGTGCCGTCCGCCGTCGTCGCCGCCTCCAGATACGACGCGCCGGCGCTGGTCACCCACATGCCGGTATTCCAGTGATCCGGCATGCCGCCGGTCACGGCGGAAAAGTCCCCGTTTTCAAGCAGGTTGCCCTGCGCCATCGGCTGCTCGTCCTTCTGTCCCAAAAGGAGCGCGGCGCAGACCGCCAGCACGAGCACCAGCGCCGCGGCAACGAGACTCACCTTGGTTTTCTTCTTCATGAACTCTGACGCCTCCGTCTTCGACAGGCCGCGTCAAAACGCTGGCCCCTGATACGGGAACGCGCTCACGATATGCGTCACGCGCGCGCCCTGAATCTCGATCACATCAAACCGAGCCTGTCGATTCATCAGGCCGTTTCGCATCATATAGTACACCGCACCCTTGCAGATGCGCTTTTGCTTGGCGGGCGTCACCGCCGCGCGCCCCGGCGCATAGCTGCTGCTGCGCGTCTTCACCTCGATGAAGACGATCACGCTGCCGTCCCGGGCGATCAGATCGATCTCCGAACCGGGCAGGACGACGTTGCGCGCGAGGATTTCGTAGCCCTTTTCCGTCAAAAGCTGCTCCGCGCGGATTTCACCGAGGCTGCCCGTGAGCTTCTGCATGCACATCCTCCTATCGCAGGAGACGTTAGGGCTGCCGCCCTAAAACCTGCTTGAGGGACATCGTCCCTCAAACTCCCTTCTTCGCTTCGCGCGCTTTGCCATCGCCTTTGCGCTCACACCTGCACAAAATGCCCGATGAACGAGCGCCTGTGCGCCGGACAGGGGCCGTATGCCTTCAGCGCCGCGATGTGCTGCGCCGTGCCGTAGCCCTTGTTTTGGGCAAAGCCGTACTGCGGGTACTGTGCATCCAGCTCGCGCATCAGCCGGTCACGCGTCACCTTCGCCAGGATGGACGCCGCCGCAATCGAGTAGCACAGCGCGTCGCCGTGGACGATGCCGCGCACCTCACCAGGCACATCCAGCCTGTCAATGGCGTCCACCAGAAACAGATCGCACGGCGCGTCCTTCGCAGCCAGCGCCATGGCGTTCTTCGTCGCGTTCAGGATGTTCACGCGGTCAATCTCCTCCGGCGAAGCCAGAATCACCTTCGCGTAGACGGCGGTTTCCAGAATCTGATCGTAAAGCGCTTCGCGGCGCTTCTCCGTCAGCTTCTTGCTGTCCTCAACGTACAGCAGCAGCGGCTCCTTCGGCATGACCACGCAGGCCGCCGCCACCGGGCCGCACAGCGGGCCGCGGCCTGCCTCGTCGATGCCCGCGAATGTGCGGCCTGTCTCCCAGATCTCGCGGTCCGTCCGGCTGATCTCCTGCAGACGCGCATTCCAGTCCTTCTTCATCCTCTGTTCTCCTCATCAACCCCATCCGCAGCGGATGAGGTCTCCGCCTTCTTCGCCGGCGCGCTCTGCAGCGTCAGGCGGCCCAGCTTGCCGCCGCGGAATTCGTCCAGGATCACCGCCGCGCCGCGATCGGTATCCATCACGCCGCCGGGCAGAAGCCATCCCCGGCCCCGGCACGCCTCCTCCAGCAGCGCCACGCCGCGCAGCGTCGCGTCCCTGAGCTTGAAGCGCGCAATCGCCGCCTCCGGTTTGACCTCCAGCAGCGCCTCCAGCAGCTGAATGGCGAGCATCTGCTGATCCATGATCTGGTCGTTGATGGTGCCCACAAACGCCAGCGCGCGCGCGTCGTTCTGATCGTCGAGCCTCGGCCAGAGCAGACCGGGGGTATCCAGCAGCTCCAGATACGGCGTGATGCGCACCCACTGGTTGCTGCGGGTCACGCCCGGACGGTCGCCGGTTTTGGCGATGGACGCGCCGTTGACCTTGTTGGTGAAGGTAGACTTGCCCACGTTCGGCACGCCGACGATCATCACGCGCACCGTCTTCTTCACGCCCCGGGCCGCCATCCGCTCCACGGCCTCGCTGGCCGCCTGCTCAATGCGGCGGATGACGTCCTTGGCGCGGCCCTTCGCGCTGTCAAAGCTCATGCAGTCGATGCCCTGCGCGCGGAAATAGCCCAGCCACGCGCGGGTCTGCGCCTCGTCCGCCAGATCAGCCTTGTTGAGGATGAGCAGGCGCTTCTTGTTTTTGACCAGCTCGTTTAGGTCCGGGTTGCGGCTGGCGCGCGGGATGCGCGCATCGCACAGCTCCACCACCACGTCCACGCGCGAGAGCTGCTCGATGAGCTTCTTTTTGGCGCGCGCCATGTGGCCCGGATACCAGTTGATCTTCTTGTCCTGTGCGCGGACGATGAAATCGTTGTCCATGATGTCCTCTTTCTCTATATCAATCGGCGAGAACCTCATCCGTTACGGCTGCCGCCTTCCCCTACGGGAAGGGTGCCATAGGGCGGGTGAGGTCTTTGCCGCATTCACAAACAAAAAGACCGCCGGAAGAACCGGCGGCCGGTAGCACAATTACTTTTCCTTAATCTTGGCGGCTTTGCCGGACAGATTACGCAGGTAATACAGCTTCGCACGACGGACCTTGCCGCGGCGGAGCACCGTAATCTTATCAAGACGCGGGGAATGCAGCGGGAAGGTACGCTCCACACCGATGCCGTAGGAAACACGGCGGAGGGTGAAGGTCTCACGGACGCTGCCATTGCGCTTGGCGATGCAGATGCCCTCGAACGCCTGAAGACGCTCGCGCTCGCCCTCAACGACCTTCACCATCACACGCAGGGTGTCGCCCACGTTGAACTT
>CAMFCQ010000082.1 GCA_945948915.1 uncultured Clostridia bacterium
ACTCCCTTCTTCGCTTCGCGTTTATTGCTCGTTTCTATCAGAAAAGAGTATCAAAAGGAGCTTCCGAATGCTCGGAAGCTCCTCAGAGGATTGGGATTTACAGCATGCCCAGCACGCCCACAGCTGTGGTGGTGTAGCCGCCCAGCACCTTCGGAATGAACAGAGAGATGTCCGGAATGAAGGTGATCAGCAGCAGCGCGAGGATCATGCAGGCGTAGAACGGGAGGGTCTCCTTGACGACCTTCTCCATCGGACGCTTGCCGACTGCGCAGCCGATGAACAGCACGGCGCCGACCGGCGGGGTCAGCAGGCCAATGCCGCAGTTGAGCACGACCATGATGCCGAACTGGATCGGATCGATGCCGATGGACTGCGCCACCGGCAGCAGGATCGGGGTCGCGATCAGGATGATCGGCGCCATGTCCATGATCATGCCCAGGATCAGCAGGATGAGGTTCAGCAGGATCGCGATGATGATCGGGTTGTTCGAGATGCTGGTGATCAGGTTCGCCGCCATGCTCGGCACATGCAGCGTGGTCAGGCAGTAGCCGAACGCGGAGGACGTGGAGATCAGGATCAGCACGATGGCCAGCGTCTCCACGCACTGGTCAAGCGCCTTCCAGACGCCCTTCCAGTTAAGGCCCTTGTACACGAACACGGAAACAATCAGCGAGTAAATGACCGCGATTGCGGCGGACTCGGTCGCCGTGAATACGCCGCCGACGACGCCGAAGACGACGATGATGACCGCGGCAAGCGCCCAGATCGAGGTGCCCAGCTGCTTGATGAAGCCCTTCAGGCTGAACGGAGCGCCCTTCGGGTAGTTGCGCTTGACGGAGATGATGTAGGAGCCGATCATCAGGCAGGCCGCCAGCAGCGCGCCCGGCAGGTAGCCGGCCAGGAACAGGCTGCCCACGGAGATGCCGCCCGCGGTCGTCGCATAGATGACCATGTTGTGGCTCGGCGGAACCAGCAGGCCCTCGCAGGAGGAGGTGATGGTGACCGCGATGGAGAAGTCGTCGTCGTAGCCCTCGTTCACCATCATCGGGATGAGGATGGAACCCAGCGACGCGGTGTCCGCAGAAGCGGAGCCGGAGATGCCGCCGAAGAAGTAGGAAGCCACGATGTTGACCATCGCCAGGCCGCCGCGCATCCAGCCGACCAGCGCGTTCGCCAGCGCGATCAGCTTATCGGAGATGCCGCCGGAGCCCATCAGGACGCCCATGGTGATGAAGAACGGAACCGCCATCAGCGAGTAGGACCAGACGCCCTTGACCATCTGCTGCGGCAGGGTGACCAGCGCCTGACCCTGGGAGAGCAGGCAGAACACCGTGGACAGGCCGACGGCGTAGGCAATCGGGAAGCGCAGGAAGATCATGATCAGAAAGCTTCCCAGAAGGATGATGGTCGAGAAGATTTCAGGATTCACTTACGCCACCTCCTTCACGAAGAAGACCTTGATGTGCTCATAGAGCTGCTCCAGCTCAAAGATGATCATGGAAGCGCCGGCCAGCGGAATCGGGAAGTACATCCACTTGCGGCTCAGCCACGGCAGGGACTCATACTTGCCGAACTTGGCCAGCGGGGAGGTGAACACCTTGTAGCCCTGCACCAGCAGGATGACGCCCAGCGCCAGCACCGCGATATCGGACAGGACGTTCAGCACGTCCACGACCCTCTTGGGCAGGTAGGAATCCAGCGCGGTCATGCGGATATGCGCATTCTTGCGGATCGCCAGCGTCGCGGAAAGCACGGCCATATAGATCATGCAGGTCAGAACAACCTGCTCGCTCCAGGCCGGATCCGGAATGAAGGGAATGTAGCGGCCGCAAACCGCCATCGTCGTAATCAGGATGTCTGTGATGAGCAGGAGCTTGCAGATGACCATGACGATCTTGTACGTCCAGTCATACACAGGCCTGATCTTGTCAAGAATTGAGAAAATCTTTGGCATGAGTGCCTCACGTTCCTTTCGTTAAGGAATCTTTACGAGAGCAGGAAGGGGGTGCAGGGATACCACCCCGCACCCCCTCCTCAACGGAGTCCCATTCAGTTTGTGCGATATTCCTTGCCTGCAGCTTACTGCATGTCCAGGATCTGCTGATAGAGATCAGCATACGCGGCGGTCGCGCTCTTGATCGCGTCGACATCAGCCACGGCGGCCTGCCAGGCGGACTTGTCCGGAACCTCAACGACATTGACGCCGGAGGTCTTCAGCTCTTCCAGAACCTTGTCCTCAGCAGCCTGCACGCCGGCAGCGTTCTGCTCGGAAGCGTACTTCGCAGCTTCCATGATCCAGCCCTGCTGCTCCTCGCTGAGCTTCGCCCAGGCATTGTCGGTGATGACAACCTGCACGGCGCCCAGGGTGTGGCCGTCCAGCATCAGGTACGGGGCAACCTCCGGGAACGCGTTGGACTTGTAGTTGGCGATCGGCTGCTCAGCACCGTCGCAGACGCCGGTCTGCAGCGCGGAGTAGAGCTCGGTGAAGGAAACGACGGTCGGGTTCGCGCCCAGCGCCTTGACCATGCCGGTCATGATCGGGTCCTCGGAAACGCGGATCTTCATGCCGTTCAGGGAGCTGATGTCGGTGACTTCGTTCTTGAAGAAGAAGTGACGGAAGCCTTCCTCACCATACATGAGGCCGCGCAGCGGCAGGCCGATCTGCTGCGGCTCAGCCAGGAAATCCTGCGCCAGGTCGCTGCCGGCGAAGTTCCAGAAGTGCTCGCGGTTGGCGAAGGTGTACGGGATGGAGAGCAGGGTCGCCTTGCCGCAGCCGTAGCTGGTCAGAGCGAACGCAGAAATACGGGAGATGTCGACGGTGTCGCCGCCGGAGAGGATGCCGTCCAGGATCTGAGCCTCAGAGCCCAGAACGCCGGAAGCCTGCACGTCGATGATGACTTCGCCGCCGGAGAGCTCTTCAACCTTGGTCTTGAAATCGGTAGCAATCTTGCCGACGATGGTGTCGAGCGGGTTGACCTCAGCGTAGGTCAGGGTAATCGGTTCTGCGGTCGCCGCAGCGCAGGTGAGCACCAGCGCCAGCGCCGCAACGAGAGCGAGAAGCTTCTTCATAATAGGTTCCTCCTGTCTTTTCTCTCGGCAAAGCGATACAATACCCCTGTGCCGATTTATTATCACCATCATACCACAACCGCATCATTATTGTCTAGTCTGCAACAAGGGATTTTCAAAATTTAAGAAAACCGACATAATCTGTCCCGGCTTTCCGGATCCGGTCAGCGCAAACCGCTTGATTTTATGCAGAATTTATGTCAAAATATTTGCGTATCATTTCGCTCTGTTCACGACAGTCCGGCTATGCAGGAGGTTCTCCCATGCGCGAGCGCACCGTCACCGTTCATGTCAAAATCAACGCGGCCATTTTCCGCCGTTTTGCGCTGTTTGACACCTTCCGCCTCAAGCGCCGATGGGTGTCGCCCGCCGTTTTCTGCGCCGTCTTCATGGCCTTTTCCTTTCTCTGCATGGCCAGCGGCCGGGAGCAGGCCGGTCTGATCGGCACCATTCTGCAGATTGTCGGCATCGGGTTGCCTGTGTGTTACGTGCTGTCCTTCATGGTGCAGGTGCACGACCAGTGCAGACGCCTGGGGCTCAGGGCCCTGCGACCGGCCTATACGCTTAATCTGGGCGAAAAGGAGCTGCGCGTCATCAACGACATCCAAAAGGAGCCGGAGGTCATCCTTCCCTATGCGTCGCTGCACGGCGTGTGGCGCGCGTCCGGCGCGTATTATCTCTATGCCGCGCCCGCGCGCGCCTTCATCCTGCCGGACGGCCAGTGCGCGCTCTCTCCCGCCGAGCTGTATGATCTGTTTGCGGAGCGCCTGCCCAAGGGCGCGCTCCACGGCCGCCGTCCGTAAACGCCCGGCATCTCCCCGCACAGCTGTCTGTGCGGTTTTTTTGCATACAAAAAGGGGAGCTGCAGATCCATGCCTGCAGCCCCGGCTTTATGATGCATTTCAGTCCTTGATGTAGATGTGGCGCGGCAGACCGTCGATGTAAATCGGGGTCAGCTCGGCCTGAATCAGCGGACGGGCATAGTTGATGAAGTCCTGCGTCATGCCGTTGCGGTAGTTGTTGATCCACTCCATCGGCACCTTCTTTTCGAAGTTGGCGCACTTGTGCACGTCCACCAGCTCGGTGATGCACTGATACGGATCGTTGGACACGCGCTTGAGGGAAGCCATCATGCCGGTCTTGCCGTCAAAGGCCGCCATTGCCGCGGCACCGCCCACCTGATACGCCTCGGTGATGTCGGTGCGGCTGGTGATGTGACCGGCGCAGCGCTGCAGCGTGGACAGCTCGATGGCGCGGGTCTTGGTGTTCATGTTCTTCTGCACATAGTCGCACAGGAAGCGCGCAGTGCCCGACAGGCTCTTGTGGCCGAAGGAATCGACGGCCAGGCCATCGCTCGCCAGCTCCGCCACATAGCGGCCATCCGGCGCCTTGACGCCCTCGGAGACCGCGACAATGATGGACGGATGATCCTTCTGCAGCGCCTCCAGCTTGGTCATGAAGCGATCCATGTAGAACGGCACTTCCGGCAGGCAGATCAGGTCGGCGCCCTCGCAGTCCTCGCCCTGGGCGAGCGCGGCGGCAGCGGTCAGCCAGCCGGCGTTGCGGCCCATGATCTCCACGATGGTGACGTACTTGCTGCCGTACACCGCTGCATCACGGCACAGCTCCTTGGTCACAGTCGCCACATACTTGGCGGCAGAGCCGTAGCCCGGCGTATGGTCGGTGCCCATCAGGTCGTTGTCGATGGTCTTGGGCACGCCCATGAAGCGGATGTGGCTGCCAACCTGCTTGGCATAGTCGCTCAACTTCATGATGGTATCCATGGAGTCGTTGCCGCCGATGTAGAAGAAATAGCCGATGTCCATCTGATCCAGGATCTTGAACAGCTTGGCGTAGACCTCCGGGTTCTCGATATAGCTGGGGAGCTTATAGCGGCAGCTGCCCAGATAGGAAGACGGGGTGCGCTTGAGCAGCTCGATCTCCAGCGTGGAGCCGCAGGTCTCGCCCAGATCGACCACCTGGCCATTCAGAAGGCCCTGAATGCCATGCCGCATGCCGTAGATATGCTCAGCGCCGCGCTTCTGGCAGGCCTGCAGAACGCCGGCGAGGCTCGCATTGATGACGGAAGTCGGGCCACCACTCTGGCCGACAATAGCGTTGCGTCCCATGAAAATCTCCTCCAATGCAGATGAAAGTGCATGAATCCGTTGTCCACATTATATCATATTGACCGTATTTTTCAACCGATATCCCGCATTTTAGCCAAAAAGAAAGAGGACAGGCGCCCGGCCTGTCCTCCATTGCGGGAAAAATCAGTCGATGTAGTTGACGGTCACGGACGCGTCGGTCGCCGGAGCGGCGTCAATCGCGTTGGACACGGTCACTGCGCCGGACTTGATGCCCTCCAGCACAGCGTTGTACTCCTCGACGGTGAAGGTCTTGAAGCACCAGGAAGTCTCGGCGGTCGGCAGGCCCACGAAGTCGCCGGCGCTCAGGTCGAGGGTCTCGATCTTGCCGCCGATGGTGTCCCACTCGCCGGCGTAGAACTTCGCCAGCGCGGCCTCGGTCGCGTTCTGCAGCTGCTTCATCGCGGAGGTCACGAACGGGTTGTAGCCGTAGTCAGCCACGTAGGCTTCGCCCAGGTAGTGCTGGTCAACGTCAACGCCGATGACATAGCTCTTGTGGGCCAGCGCAGCCTCAGCCGCAGAAGTCCAGATGCCGCCGCCGCAGGCGAAGACGATCTCGGTGCCCGCGGTGTACCAGCCGTCCATCTTGGCGGTGATGTTCGCGTCGCCGTAGAACTGGCCGCCGTAGGTATAGTTGATCTCGATCGGGGTGCCCAGCTCAACCGCCGCAGCGTTCGCGCCCTGCACGAAGCCGTAGCCGTAGCGCACAACAGCCGGAACCGCCATGCCGCCCAGGAAGCCCAGCTTGGTGTAGCCGTCCTTCACCGCCGCATAGCCGGCCAGATAGCCCGCCTGCTCCTCGCCGAACACCGCGCAGTACACGTTGGAAAGCGGATCGGTGCCCAGGTCGCCCGCGGACACGTCGATGGCGATGAACTTCACGTCCGGATACAGCTCCTGCGCCTGCGCGACGGACGCGCCGAACAGGTAGCCCGGCAGCACGATGACCTTCGCGCCGTCGGAGACCGCCTGGTCGATGGAGCCCAGACGCTCGTCGTCGGAGTCAGCCGCCGGCTGATAGTACTGGTAGGTGATGTTGTTCGCGACGGCGTACGCCTCCACGCCCTGCCAGCAGGCCTGGTTGAAGGACTCGTCGTCGATGGTGCCCACGTCGGTGACCAGCGCGATCTCGGCGGCATTGGCCGGGACGGCGAAGATCGCCAGCATGGCGACCAGAACGAGCATCATGGAAAGAGTCTTTTTCATGGAACGTTCCTCCTGTCGTTTTTTGCTGCCGTTTCCGGCAGACGTCTATTTTATTATAGCATTGCCCATAGCGAATTGCAAACAGTATCTTGCGCTGTTTTGCTCACTGGGCATCCATGCCGGTAAAGCCCTCGCCCAGCGCCTCGTGCACGTTGCACACCGTCACAAACGCGTCCGGGTCAATCTCCGAGACGATCTTTTTCAGTCTCGGCACCTCCGTCCGGGAGACCACGCACAAAAGCGTGCCCACCGGCTTGCCGGAGTAGGTGCCCTCGGCCATCAGGCGCGTGCAGCCGCGCTCAAGGTCCTCGTGAATCCGGCGGACGATCCCTTCCGAATTCCGCGAAATGATCATGAACTGCATCGCTGTGTTGAAGCCCTTGATCACCATATCCATCGCCTGTGTCGAGACAAACAGGGCGATCAGCGCCCACAGCGCCGCCTCGATGCCGAACGCCAGCGCCGCCACCGCCACGACGAGGCCGTCGATCATGAACAGGATCGTGGCAATGGTCAGAAAGGCGACGCGATTGTGGATCATCTTGGCCGCCATGTCCGTGCCGCCCGTCGTCGCGCCCGCGCGCACCACCAGGCCAAGGCCCACGCCCAGCAGCACGCCGCCGAACACCGTGGCCAGCATCACACTGCCGGAGATGTCGCAAACCGGCACCAGGTCGATGAACAGCGACATCAGCGTCATCGCGATGAACGAGCGCACCGCGAACCGCCAGCCGACCGTCCGCCAGCCCAGCAGAAACAGCGGCACGTTCAGTACAAAGCTGAGCAGGCCGACCGACAGCGGCAGCACGCTGGAGAGTACCGTCGAAATACCGGAAATGCCGCCCGGCGCGATGTCATAGGGCAGGAAGAACAGCGGGAACGAAATCGCCGCCAGGAACGTGCCCAGCACGATCATCGCATAGTCCTTGAGCAGCTGCCTTCCCTCTTTGGCCCAGTCAATCTCTTTGATTCTCTGCATTGAAACCCCTTCTTGTGCTCGTCCATGATGATGCTCCAAAAGGAGCAGGGCGTTTCACCCCGCTCCTGTTTTGCCTTTTACTGGATCTCCAGCGCCGCCATCAGCGCGCGGTCAACCCGCTTGAGCGACAGCCCTTCGATGTGCCCTGCCCTGGCTTTCAGCCGGCGCTTTTCCAGCGTGCGGATCTGCTCGCACAGCACGAGCGAATCGCATTTGAGGCCGCTCTCGCGCGCCGCAATCCATACGTGCGTCGGCAGATCGTTTTTGAGCAGCTTTGACGTCATCGCCGCGCAGATCACCGTCGGCGAGAACCGGTTGCCGCGGTTGTTCTGCACGATCAGCACCGGGCGCACGCCGCCCTGCTCGCTGCCCACGACGGGATCGAGATCCGCGATAAAGATATCTCCGCGTACAACCTCCATGATCTCACAACCCATTGCTTCATCATGGAGCCTTCCCCTGCGCTTTTATTCTATGCGCAGGGCCTCGCACACGTCCCAGGCCGTCACCGCGCGGCTGCCGCGCTGCCTTGCCGCGTCCTCTCCCGCCAGACCGTGATAGTATGCGCCCGCGCGCGCGGCGTCCATGGGCGTCATGCCCTGCGCCATCAGCGCGGCGATCACGCCCGTCAGCACGTCGCCGCAGCCGCCCGTGCTCATCGCGTCGCAGCCGGTCAGGTTCAGCGTCACGTCCTCGCCGCGCGCAATGACGCTCGTCGCGCCCTTGAGCAGCACGCAGCAGTCGTAGTCCTGTGCCAGCTGCTGGGCGTATTCCACCGGTGAGGCGAGAATCGCGCGCACGTCCGCGCCGGTCAGCCGCGCCATCTCGCCCGGGTGCGGGGTCATCACCGTGCCCGCGCCCACCCTGCCGCCGTGCCTGGCGAGCAGGTTCAGCGCGTCTGCGTCGATCACCTTCGGAATGTCACTTTCTGCCAGCTGCGCAATCGCGCGCCAGGTGCCGTCCTCCTGTCCAAGCCCAGGGCCGATGGCCAGCGCCTGCTTGCCCTGCGCCAGCTCGTACAGCTTCATGGACGCGCCCGCGTCCAGCACCGCGCCGCCGCAGACCACCTTCGCCATCGCGCACGGCGAGAGCGTCTGCATCGGGATGCGCACCGGCGCGCAGCACGCCGCCGTCACCAGTCCCGCGCCGCTGCGCAGCGCCGCCTGCGCCGCCAGACACGCCGCGCCGCTCATGCCCTCGCTGCCCGCGACCAGCAGCACATGCCCAAACGTCCCCTTGTGTCCGTCCTGCGCGCGGGCGGGCAGCATCGCCGCCGCGTCCGCCGCCTCCAGCACATCGATGCCCTGCGCGCCGTCCCATTCCGGCAGAATGCCGATGTCGGCGATCGTCAGCCTGCCCGTGAGCATCCTGCCCGGGAAGAGCAGGTGCCCGTGCTTGGCCCGGTGGAACGTCACCGTCTCCGCCGCGCGGACCGCCTCGGCAAGCGGCTGTCCGCCGCCCAGCGTCTGCCCCGTCGCGCCGTCCACGCCGGAGGGGATGTCCACCGCGATCACCGGCAGGCTGCTCTCGTTCATCCGCTGCACCGCGGACAGCGCCGCGCCCTCCATCGCGCGCGACAGCCCCGTGCCGTACAGCGCATCGACGATCGCCGCGCAATCCTCAGGAATCTGGGGCGCTTCGCCGTACAGGATCGTCATGTTCGCGCCGCAGACATTCAGCAGGCACGCGTTCGCGCCCGCGTCGCCCTTCATTTTGGACGGACTGCTCATCAGCCATACGTCCGCCCTGCCGCCGCGCTGCATCCAGATGCGCGCCGCCGCGCAGCCGTCGCCGCCGTTGTTGCCGCTTCCGCAGACGAACAGCACGCGGCTGCCCCGGCTTGCATACCGCTCCACCGCGTCCGCCACCGCCTGCGCGGCGTGCTCCATCAGCAGGATGGACGGATAGCCCGTGCCGTCCAGAAACGCGCGTTCCATCTCCCGCATGTCCTGCGGGGAAATCGTGTGCAGCATAAAAACCTCCTTCGGGGTTCCGTCAGGGCTGCCGCCCTGAAACCTGCCTGGGGACTCGTCCCCAGACCCCTCTTTCGCTTCGCGCCTGTTTCAAGCAGCCATCCATCGGCAAACTCCGTTTGCCCAAAGGGATTGATTACCCTGCGCTCTCGTTCGTCCCCTCAATCACCGCAAACGCCATCGCCATGTCGCCCTCGTGCGTCAGCGACAGCAGCACGCGCGCGCCGCCGATCTCCTCAAGCCGCGCAAGCGCATCGCCATGCAGCCTCACGCCCGGCGCGCCGCTCTCCGCGTGCGTCACCTCGATGGCCCACGGCATCACGCCTTTGGCAAACCCGGTGCCCATCGCCTTGGCGACGGCCTCCTTCGCCGCGAACATCGCCGCCGCGCTCTGCGCCCGCGCCTTTTCCTTTCTGTTCAGATAGGCGCGCTCGCCCTCAAGAAACACGCGCGCATAAAAGTGCTCTCTTCCAATCGCGCGCTCCATGCGCGATACCGCGCACAAATCCGTGCCGATTCCGATGATCTCAGGCATACCCCATGATCCCCCGCACGGAGACGTCCGCCGCAAGCACCTCGCGCACCGTGTCGTCCTCGTCCGCGCGCACCAGCAGCGAGCCGCTTTCCGTGATGTCCTCCGCCGTCCCGGTGTAGGTTCCGGTGAGGCCGATCACCTGCACCCGCTGTCCGATCGTCGCCGAGCGCTCGCGGTACGCGCGCATCATCGCCTCGTCATCAAGCGCCGCCGCCCGCTCAAATTCCTCAAGAAACGCGCGCACAATCGCCGAACGGCTGATCCGCCTGCCCGCAAGCAGGTCCAGCGAGGACGCGCTGTGCGCGATCTCGCTGTCAAACTGCGTCTGATGCACGTTGATGCCCACGCCCGCGACGACGCTCTCCACCTTCTCCGGGGTCGCGTCCATCTCCAGCAGCATGCCGCAGACCTTGCGCCCCTTCACCACGATGTCGTTGGGCCACTTGATGCGCGCGTCCAGCCCCGTCACCAAGGCAATCGCGTTCGCCGTCGCCAGCGCCGTCAGGAGCGACAGCTTCGCTACCTGTGCCGGCGGCATGTCCGGCCGCAGGATCAGCGACATGAAGATGCCCTCGCCCGCCGGAGAAATCCAGCCGCGCCCGCGCCGTCCGCGTCCCGCCGTCTGCGTGTCCGCCAGCACCAGCGTGCCGTGCGCCGCGCCCTCCCTGGCCAGCGCTTTGGCGTATCGGTTGGTGGAATCGATCTCATCGAAATACTCGATTGCCCGCCCCGCCCACTGCGTGTCAAGGCCGTCCTGTATCTGCTGTCTGGTCATGTCTGTGCCTCCCGTGCCGCGCGCCGCCGTGAGCTGCGCATAAAGCTGCTCCTATTGTAGCAAAAACAGGCGGTACATGCAAGGCGTTCTCCCCGTCCTTGCCAAATCCTGCCGTATCCATTATAATGAACGTAGTTTTTGGGTATCCTCAGGAAACCAAAGGAGAACGTTATGCAGCATTCCAACGCCATTCTTTCCGCGCTCAAGCAGAACATCGCCAAGGTCGTCGTCGGCAAGGACGACGTGGTGGAGCTCCTGCTCACCGCCCTTTTGTGCGAGGGCCATATTCTCATCGAGGACGTGCCCGGCGTGGGCAAGACCACGCTGTGCTCAGCGCTCGCCCGCTCGCTGTCCTGCTCGTTCAGGCGCATCCAGTTCACGCCCGACATCACCCCGTCGGACATCACCGGCTACACGGTTCCCAGCATGACGGGTGAGATGCAGTACCGCCCCGGCGCGATTCTCTCGCAGATCGTCCTGGCCGACGAGATCAACCGCACCTCGCCCAAGACGCAGAGCGCGCTTCTGGAGGTCATGGAGGAGCGTCAGGTCACCGTGGACGGCGTCACCTATCCGCTTCCCCGTCCCTTCATGGTGCTGGCCACGCAGAACCCGGTCGATTTCGTGGGCACTTAT
>CAMFCQ010000083.1 GCA_945948915.1 uncultured Clostridia bacterium
CTCGCGCAGAGCCCGCAGTTCTACAAGCAGATGGCCATGGCCGCCGGCTTTGAGCGCATCTTCGAGGTGGGCCCGGTCTTCCGCGCGGAGAAGAGCTTCACCAGCAAGCACACCACCGAGTTCTCCGGCTTCGACCTGGAGTTCAGCTTCATCGAGAGCTATCAGGACGTGATGGCGCTGGAGGCCGAGCTGCTGACCTATGCGCTGGGCAAGGTGAAGGAAGCCTACGGCAAGGAGCTCGAGGAGGTCTTCGGCGTGCCGCTGGAGGTTCCGACGCTGCCGTTCCCGCAGATCAAGCTGGCTGACCTGTACGCGGAGCTCGAGAAGGAGTTCGGCTACAAGGTGCCAGAGGAGGAGAAGGGCGACCTGACCACGGAGGCCGAGCATTTGACGTTCGACTGGGTGAAGAAGAAGTACGGCCACGAGTTCCTCTTCGTGACCGATTACAGCGCGGAAAAGCGCGCGTTCTACCACATGCGCGACGAGAACGGCGTGCCGCAGGGCTACGACCTGATCTGGCGCGGCGTGGAGATCACCACCGGCGCCCAGCGCGAGCACCGCTATGAGCAGCTCTGCGCGCAGGCGAAGGAGAAGGGCCTGGATGAGGACGTGAAGTTCTACACCGAGTTCTTCAAGTACGGCTGCCCGCCGCACGGCGGCTTCGGCCTGGGCATCGACCGCCTGACCATGCTGCTGCTGGGCATGACGATCAAGGAAGCGATGTTCATCTTCCGCGGCCCGACCCGCCTGAACCCGTAAGGGAGTTTGCATTCTGCCTGCGGCCGGTAACGGCCCATGCATTTCATATCGATCAAAGCACTGACTGTGATGCTTGCACGGTCAGTGCTTTTTCATATCAAAAAAAGACTGCGCAGGAATGGCGCAGCGGGGAAGGAGGCTGCTGTCTGCGGCAGGGGTCATGGCTGAAAAGGCCGTTCCGCTTCAGATACTCTTTCCCTTTTCTTAACACAACCACGCTTTTGCGCTTAACAAGCCCGCGATACAATGTCGGCGTCCTTGAGAGAGGGCGAAAAGCGATCAAACCAACAAGAAGGAGTGTGTCCTATGAAAAACATGATGAAGAAGATGCTCTGCGGTGCGGCGGCGCTGTGCCTGATGACGAGCGCGGCGATGGCTGAGTTTGATGCGGGCAAGCTGATCGATGTGATCTCCCGTGAGGATGGCAGCGGCACGCGCGGCGCATTTGTGGAGCTGACCGGCGTGGAGCAGAAGATCGACGGCAAGAAGGTGGACATGACCACCGAGGACGCGCAGATTACCAACAACACCGCGGTCATGATGACCACCGTCGCCGGTGATCCGTACGCGATCGGCTACATCTCCCTGGGCTCCCTGAACGACAGCGTCAAGGCTGTGAAGGTTGCGGGCGTGGAAGCGACTGCCGAGAACGTGGAGAATGGTACGTACAAGGTCGCGCGTCCGTTCAACATCGCCTGGAAGGAAGACGCGCTGAGCGATGCGGGCAAGGACTTCATCGCCTATATCCTTAGCAGTGAGGGACAGTCGATCGTGGGTGCCAACGGCTACGTCGGCAGCAGCGACGCGGCGGCCTATGCGGCGGCAGCGGTCTCCGGCAAGGTGGTCGTGGCAGGTTCCTCCTCCGTCTCCCCGGTGATGGAGAAGCTGGCCGAGGCGTACATGGCCGTGAACACCAACGTTGAGATCGAGATCCAGACGAGCGACTCCACCACCGGCATGACCAGCGCCATGGAGGGCAGCTGCGAGATCGGCATGGCGAGCCGCGAGCTGAAGGAAGCGGAGGCGGCTGTGCTGGCCAGCTGCGCGATTGCGATGGACGGCATCGCCGTGATCGTGAACAACGAGAACCCGGTGGACGGGCTGAGCCTCGAGCAGATTGGCGCGATCTACACCGGTGAGACGACGGCCTGGAACGAGCTGTAATTCAAAACAAACATGAAAGAATTCAAAGAGAAGGCGATGAAAATCGTCTTCCTCCTTATGGCATTGGTTTCCGTGGCCTGCGTGGCACTGATCTGCGTGTTCCTGATTTCCAGCGGCGTGCCCGCCATAAAGGAGATCGGCTTCGGCCGGTTCCTTCTGGGGCGGACGTGGAAGCCGGGCGCGGAGATCTTCGGCATCTTCCCGATGATCGTCGGCAGCGTGTATGTGACCGGGCTGGCGCTGCTCATCGGCGTGCCGGTGGCGCTGCTGACGGCGGTCTATCTGGCGTACTTCTGCCCTGCGCAGGCATACCGCTTCATCAAGCCGGCGATTGAGCTGCTGGCGGGCATCCCGTCGGTGGTGTACGGCTTCTTCGGCATCGTGGTGCTGGTGCCGGCCGTACGCGCGCTGGGCGAGCCGTTTCAGGGAAAGGGCAATTCCATCCTGACGGCGTCGCTCCTGCTGGCGATCATGATCCTGCCGACGATCATCGGCGTGGTGGAGCCGGCGATCCGCGCGGTGCCGCGCAGCTATTACGAGGGCTCGCTGGCGCTGGGCGCGACGCACGAGCGCAGCGTGTTTGCAGCGGTGCTGCCGGCGGCGAAATCCGGCGTGCTTGCGGGCATCGTGCTGGGCTTGGGGCGTGCCATGGGCGAGACGATGGCGGTCATCATGGTCGCAGGCAACCAGGCACGCATGCCTAAGGGCATTTTGCAGGGCATCCGCACGCTGACGGGCAACATCGTGCTGGAGATGGGCTATGCGGAGGGACTGCACCGTCAGGCGCTCATTGCCACGGGCGTGGTGCTGTTCGTGTTCATCCTGATCATCAATCTGGCGTTCTCCGCGCTGAAGAAGGGGGATGCAAAGTGATGCACGCAGGAAGAAAAAGGCGTGCGCCGTATCTGGGCAGCAGGCTGCTGCGTCTGGCGGTGCACGCAGCTGCTGCGGCGACAGTGCTGGTGCTCGGTTTTCTGATCGGCTACATCCTGCTTCGCGGCGTGCCGAACCTGAAGCCGGAGCTGTTCGCGCTGCGCTACACGAGCGAGAACCAGTCGATGCTGCCGGCAATCGTGAACACCTGCACGATGACGGCGCTGGCGCTGCTGCTGGCTGTGCCGGAGGGCGTGGGCGCGGCGGTCTATCTGGTGGAATACGCGAAGAAGGGCAGCCGGCTGGTCAGGCTGGTGCGCGTGGCGACGGAGACGCTCTCGGGCATCCCGTCGATCGTCTACGGCCTGTTCGGCATGCTGCTCTTTAACAACCGGCTGCACCTGGGCTACAGCCTGATCTCCGGCAGCCTGACGCTGGCGATCATGATCTTGCCGCTGATTCTGCGCACGACGGAGGAAGCGCTCCTGTCCGTGCCGGACATGTACCGCGAGGGCAGCTTTGGCCTGGGCGCGGGCAAGCTGCGCACGGTGATGTCCATCGTGCTGCCAGCGGCGGCGCCGGGCATCCTCTCGGGCGTGATTCTGGCCATCGGGCGCATCGTCGGCGAGACGGCGGCGCTGATGTACACCAGCGGCACGGTGGCGAAGATTGCGGGGCTGCACGACTCGGGCATTACGCTGGCGCTGCACATGTACAAGCAAGCGAGCGAGGGCCTGTACACCGAGGAAGCCTATGCGACGAGCGTGGTGCTGCTGCTCCTGGTGCTCGTAATCAACTTTGCATCGGGCAGGGTCGCCAGGCAGATTGGCAAAAAGCAGGGGTAAGCATATGGAAAACAAATTCACCGTGCGGGATATGAACCTGCACTACGGCAGCTTTCACGCGCTCAAGGGCGTGAACCTCGACATCGGCGCGCGCGAAATCACCGCGTTCATCGGCCCGAGCGGCTGCGGCAAATCGACCTTTCTGCGCAGCCTGAACCGGATGAACGATCTGGTGGAGGGCTGTCGCATCACCGGCGAGATCCGGTTGGACGGCGAAGACATCTACGCGCCGGGCACGGACGTGAACCTCCTGCGCAAGCGCGTGGGCATGGTATTCCAGAAGCCGAACCCGTTCCCGATGACGGTGTATGACAACATCGCCTACGGCCCCAGGACGCACGGCATCAAGCGCCGAGCGGAGCTGGACGCCATCGTCGAAAAGAGCCTGCGGGACGCGGCGATCTGGGACGAGGTCAAGGACAGGCTGCATAGGAGCGCGCTGGGCCTCTCCGGCGGCCAGCAGCAGCGCCTGTGCATCGCGCGGGCGCTGGCGGCGCAGCCGGAGGTGATCCTCATGGACGAGCCGACGAGCGCGCTCGACCCGATCTCCACCTCCCGCATCGAGGATCTGGCAATCGAGCTCAAGCAGGACTACACGATCGTCATGGTTACGCACAACATGCAGCAGGCGACGCGCGTATCGGACAAGACGGTGTTCTTCCTGCTGGGCGAGATCATCGAGAGCGGCGAAACCGAGCAGATCTTTGCCCGCCCGCGGGACAAGCGGACGGAGGACTACATCACGGGACGATTCGGCTGAGGCGAATGAGCAGCACCGAAGGAGGAAGCATGAGAAAACGGTACGGCGAGCAGCTGGATATGCTGCATGGAGAGATCATCCGCATGGGCGAGATGATCGAGCGGGCGATTCTTGGCGCGGTGAGCGCGCTGGAGACGCACGACGTGGACCGGGCGAGGGAGATCATCGCCTCTGATGAGGAGATCGACCATCAGGAAAAGCTGGTGGAGGGGCTGTGCATGAAGCTGCTGCTCTCCCAGCAGCCGGTGGCCGGCGACCTGCGCCGCGTCTCCTCTGCGCTGAAGGTCATCACCGACATGGAGCGCATCGGCGATCATGCGACGGACATCAGCGAGCTGACGCTGATGCTCGGCAGCGTGCCGGGCATGGGCGCAGACGATCTTAGGCAGATGGCGGCGAAGACCTGCGAGATGCTGCTTGGCAGCCTGGAGGCGTTTGTGCATCAGGACACGGAGCAGGCGCATGCGGTCATCGCAAAGGACGACGAGGTGGACGCGCTGTTTCTGCGGGTGAAGAGTGATATCGTCAACGCGCTGCGCAGCGAGCCCGGTGAAGGCGAGGAGGCGATCGATCTGCTGATGGCGGCCAAGTATTTTGAGCGCATCGGCGATCACGCGACGAACATCGCCGAGTGGGCAATCTATGCGGTCAGCGGCAAACACGAGGACTGAGCCCGACGGACGGAGCCATATTTAACCTTGATTTAACATTCTCTTCTTGACGGCTTTACAGAGCGTTGATAATATAGGAATTGTGGAAGGTTCGGTTTTCGTTTTTCCATTTCCAAAGACGCGCAAATTCTGAGTCAAAGGAAGAGAAACACATGGATATTTTCGGCGTACTCAATATGGTCTGCGGCCTGGCGCTGTTTCTGTACGGCATGCACATCATGGGCGAAGGCCTGACGCGCATGTCCGGCGGCAAGCTGGAGACCATCCTTGAAAAGCTGACCAACAATACCATCAAGGCCGTGCTGCTGGGCGCGGCCGTCACGGCGGTCATCCAGTCGTCCTCGGCGACGACGGTCATGGTCGTCGGCTTTGTCAACTCCGGCATCATGAAGCTGAGCCAGGCGGCGGGTGTGATCATGGGCGCCAACATCGGCACCACGATCACCAGCTGGATCCTGTCGCTGACGGGCATCGAGGGCGACAATCTCTTTCTCCGGCTGCTCAAGCCCAGCTCCTTTACGCCGGTCATGGCGCTGTGCGGCGTGGCGTTCATCATGTTCACCAAGAACGAGAAGAAGCACAACATCGGCCAGATCCTGGTCGGCTTCACCGTGCTGATGAACGGCATGAACATGATGAGCGACGCGGTGAAGCCGCTGGCCAACGTGCCGGAGTTCACCAACATTCTGCTGATGTTCACCAACCCGGTGCTGGGCATGATCGCGGGCATGGTGCTCACGGCGGTCATCCAGTCCTCTTCCGCGTCCGTCGGTATCCTGCAGGCGCTGTGTGTGACGGGCGCGGTGAAGTACTCCGCCGCGCTGCCGATCATCATGGGCCAGAATATCGGCACCTGCGTGACGGCGCTGCTCTCCTCCGTGGGCGCGAGCAAGAATGCCCGCCGCGCGTCCCTCATACACCTGTACTTTAACCTCATCGGTACGGTTCTGTTCATGGTCGTGTTCTATGCGGTCAATGCGCTGGTGCCATTCGCGTTCCTTGACGACCCGGCCAATGCTGCAGGCATTGCCGTCATTCACACGGCGTTCAACCTGGCGGCGACACTGGTGCTGCTGCCCTTCAGCGGCGTGCTGGAAAAGCTGGCCTGCCTCACCGTGCGCGACGACGAGCAGGTGGAGAAGATCGACGACTTCCAGCTGCTGGATGAGCGTTTTCTGGCGCAGCCGGCCTTCGCTGTGGAGCAGTGCCGCGTGGTGACGGACCGCATGGCGCAGCTGACGAAGGAAGCGATTGATGCGGCGTGCAGCCTGGTCGACGGCGGGGAATATACCGAAGAGAAGGCCGAGCGCATCGCGGCGCTGGAGGCCAAGATCGATCACTATGAGGACAATCTGGGCACCTACATGGTGAAGCTGTCCCATGCGAACCTCTCCAAGAACGACGGTCACACCGTCTCCATGCTGCTGCATTCCATCAGCGACTTTGAGCGCATCTCCGACCACGCTGTGAGCCTGATGCGCGCGGCGAAGGAGATGCACGAGAAGGGGCTGAGCTTCTCCGAGATGGCCGGCAAGGAGCTGCACGTCTTCGCCAACGCGACCCGCGACATCGTGAGCCGCGCGGTGCGCAGCTTTGAGACGGGCGACCTGGAGATTGCCGCGACGGTCGAGCCGCTGGAGAGCGCGATCGACTCCATCAACGTCAAGATCAAGAACCGCCATATCGACCGCCTGCAGAATGGCCTGTGCACCATTGAGCTGGGCTTCATCCTTCAGGACATCTGCACCGATCTGGAACGCGTGTCAGACCACTGCTCCAACATCGCGGTCTATCAGATCGAGGTACCGCAGGACGAGCTGGATACGCATGAGTATCTGCAGAGCCTGCGCCAGAAGGGCAGCGTGAGCTTTGAGACCGCCCGCCGCGATTACATGATGCTCTACGCGCTGCCGGAGAATTCGTGAGGGAGTCCGCTATGATCTATATTGTCGAAGACGACCGCAACATTCAGGAGATCGAACTCTTCGCTCTCAAGAACAGCGGCTACACCGCCGCTGGCTTTGAGACGGCGAAGGACTTCTACAAGGCGATGGAGAGCAAGCTGCCCGAGCTGATTCTGCTGGATATCATGCTGCCGGACGAGGACGGCCTGACCATCCTGCGCAAGCTGCGCGCCCGCGCGGACACACAGAAGATTCCCGTGATCCTGGTGACGGCCAAGAGCGCGGAGATCGACAAGGTGAAGGGTCTGGACGGCGGCGCGGACGACTACATCACCAAGCCGTTCGGCGTGATGGAGATGATCTCCCGCGTGAAGGCGCTGCTGCGCCGCTCCGGCGGCGCGGGCGAGGGCCTGCTCACCTGCGGCAGCGTGACACTGGACAAGGAAAAGCGCATGGTGTATGTGGACGGCGAGCCGGTGGAACTGACGTACAAGGAGTTTGAGCTGCTGCGCCTGCTGATGAAAAACCACGGCATCGTGATCTCGCGCGACGTGATCATGGAGCGCGTCTGGGACTCGAGCTTTGAGGGCGAGAGCCGCACCATCGACGTGCATGTGCGCACGCTGCGCCAGAAGCTGGGGAGCAGCGGCACGCTGATCAAGACGATCCGCAACGTCGGCTACATGATCGATTCGACGGCCAAATAACCCTGCCTTCCCCGACGGGGAAGGCTTTTCTCTGCAAGAAAGGAAACAATCATGAAACGGCGAATCCTGTCGTACTTCATGCGCATGCTGACCGTTGCGGTCGCGCTGACGATGGTGCTGATGGCGCTGGTGACATATGGCATGTTCAAGACGCGAATGAACGAGGATCTGAGCGTCGATGCCCAGGTGATCCGCCCGCTGCTTGAGAGCGACGACGCCGGACGCGTCATGGAGGAGCTGAGCGACGCGCTGCGCGTGACGGTCATCGCGCAGGACGGCGCGGTGCGCTATGACAACCGCGGCGACGCAGCGCAGATGGGCAATCATCTGGACCGGACCGAGGTCGCGCAGGCGCTTCGGGAGGGTGAAGGGCGCGACGTGCGCGACAGCCAGACGATGGAGACGAGCACGTTTTACTACGCGGTGCGGCTGGAGGACGGCAGCGTGCTGCGCGTGGCCAAGGAGGCGTCCAGCATCTGGAGCATCTACCTCAACGCGCTGCCACTGATTTTGCTGGCTATGGCGCTGATGATCGCTGTGAGCTTCTTCGCGGCGCACCTGTTGACCGACAGGCTGGTGGATCCGATCCGCCGGCTGACGGCGGACATGGACGGCGAGCACAGCGCGGCCTCCTACCCGGAGCTTCAGCCGTTCATGCGCACGATCCGCAGCCAGCACGAGGAGATCCTGCGCAGCGCAGACATGCGCGTGGAATTCACGGCGAACGTGAGCCATGAACTCAAGACGCCGCTGACGAGCATCTCCGGCTACGCGGAGCTGATCGAGAGCGGCATGGCCCAAGGTGAGCAGGCACAGCGATTTGCGGGCGAGATTCACAAGAGCGCGAACCGTCTGCTCACGCTGATCAACGACATCATCAAGCTCTCGCAGCTGGATTCGCCGGAGCACAGGATCGAGCGCGAGGTGGTGGAGCTGGGACAGATTGCCGAGGAGACGGTGAATCAGCTGCGCGACAGTGCGGAAAAGATGAACGTGACGCTGATTGCGGACGTAAAGCCGGGCTGGATCAGCGCGGACAAGCGCATGATGGAGGAGCTGATTTACAACCTTTGTGACAACGCGATCCGCTACAATGTGCGCGGCGGCAGTGTGTGCGTGGAGGTTCGGCCGGTTCGCGAACGCGTACTGCTGGTGGTGCAGGACACGGGCATCGGCATCGGCCGGGAGCATCAGGAGCGCGTGTTTGAGCGGTTCTACCGCGTGGACAAGAGCCGCTCCAAGGCGACGGGCGGCACGGGTCTGGGCCTGGCGATTGTCAAGCACATCGCGGCGCAGCACGACGCTGCCATTGCCGTGGAGAGCGAGCTGGGCAGCGGCACGACCATCACGGTGAGCTTTGAACGCGTCATGCGGTAACAGGAGGACAGTATGATCACATTTGACGACATTCGCAGCAATGAGGAAATCCGCACCTATATCCGCAAGGGCAATGAAAACCTGGGCGTGCTGGGCTTTACCGAGCACGCGTTTGCGCATGCCATGCGCGCCTCGCAAACGGCAGCGGATATCCTGACAAAGCTGGGCCACAGCGAGCGGGAGATCGAGCTTGCGCGCATCGCGGGCTACATGCACGATATCGGCAACTGCATCAACCGCACCGACCATGCGCACACCGGCGCGATCATGGCGATGACCGTTTTGCGCGATCTGGGCATGGAGCCGGAGAACATGGCGGTGGTGATCGCGGCGATTGGCCAGCATGATGAGAAGACCGGCACGGCGGTGGACGCAGTGAGCGCGGCCCTGATTCTGGCGGACAAGTGCGACGTACGCCGCAGCCGCGTGCGTGCGCGCAATCCGGCAGATTTTGACATCCATGACCGGGTTAACTACGCGGCAGTGAACGCGGTGCTGAGCGTTGACAGCGCGGAGAAGATGATCACGCTGGACATTACGCTGGATGACGCCATCTGCAGCGTGCTGGATTACTTTGAGATCTTCCTGGAGCGCATGCTGATGTGCCGCCGCGCGGCGGAGATGCTGGGCTGCCGGTTTTCCCTGCTGGCGAACGGGAACAAGGTTTTGTAAAGAAAATATGGGAAAAATGAAAAACAGGGTTGACACTTGCGTCAGGATTTGCTATAATAATCTTCGTTGATGACGCAAGTTCATCCGTTGGGGAATTGTGTAACGGCAGCACCTACGACTCTGACTCGTATTGTCTAGGTTCGAATCCTAGTTCCCCAGCCATTTGCCTCCATGGTCAAGCGGTCAAGACGTTGCCCTCTCAAGGCAAAATCATGGGTTCGATTCCCATTGGAGGTGCCACCACGGGACCCAGATATTGATACAATATCTGGGTCTTTTCTTTTGCATTTTTTCGGGGTTGCGATGCAAAGTTCAAGGTATTATTAGCTATAATTCGTGTTTGACGGGGAATAATTGCAGGATTTCGTTTCTCTGAATCAAATGCTCAATTTGCGTCCAATCGGATAGCGGTCAAGCAAGGCAGTTAGACTACTCGAAACGGTAAACCTGACCTCAGTTTTGCACCCCCCTGGGCTGAAATAGAGGAAAGCGTACACAGTGTTACGATATAATCCGTACACGGTGTACGCTTTTATTCTGCAGTCGGCTCACCGCACGGAGGGCTTCTTTGAATATGTCGTTCCTCCACTGGAAGCAGAATCAAGGGCATTACCGTTGAGATCGGTGGCGATACCACAGGTCTCGATAAGGCGCTGAAAAGCGCAAACTCATCCATCAAAACTACCCAGGCTGGTCTAAAGGATGCTCAAGTGCGTGTATTCATGATTTCTGAACAAGAAACAGTTCAGTTCTTTGACATTGTGAATGATAAACATTTATCATATTTTGACATTGATGGTCGAAAATGTTTGGAATATGAAAAGATGTGAGAAGGATTGACGATGTTATACCCGAGATATATAATTTGATTGTCAATCAATTGACAATTGAGGCATTTCGGGAGGACAACTTCAATGCAGGAAATCATCACGGTAACGAGCACAGAGACGCTTGCGGCGCGCATGAAGCAGATGCGTGAGGCGCAGCGGGTTTTCGCCTCTATGACGCAGGAACAGGTCGACCGGATTTTCTTCGCTGCGGCGATGGCGGCCAACAGGGCGCGCATTCCGCTGGCGAAGATGGCGGTTGCAGAGACCGGCATGGGCGTCGTGGAGGACAAGGTCATCAAGAACCATTATGCCAGTGAATACATATACAATGCTTATCGCTATACGAAGACCTGCGGCGTAATCGAGGAGGATGCAGCCTTCGGCATCCGCAAGATCGCTGAGCCGATCGGCCTGGTGGCGGCCGTCATCCCGACGACCAACCCGACCTCGACGGCCATTTTCAAGGCGCTGCTGTGCCTGAAGACGCGCAACGCGATTCTCATCAGCCCGCATCCTCGCGCCAGGAACTGCACCATCGAGGCGGCGCGCGTTGTGCTCGACGCTGCGGTGGCCGCAGGCGCGCCGGAGGGCATCATCGGCTGGATCGACCAGCCCAGCCTGGAGCTGACGGGCG
>CAMFCQ010000084.1 GCA_945948915.1 uncultured Clostridia bacterium
CGATGTTCTTCATGCTGGCGGCGACCATGAGCTCTCTGGCGCTGAGCTTCTACAATAACGTGATGAAGCTCACGGCCGGTACCGGCGTGTTTGCCAAGGAAGGCCTGCAGTGCGTGATCATCGTGCCGGTGGTCGTCCTCGCGCTGATCATCACCGTCGATGGCCTCAAGGCCCTCAAGGCGAAGGAAGCCTGAGAAGCGCTTAACTGAAAAACGCAGCCCGGCAGAGCAGATGCTTTGCCGGGCTGTTGCTGTGTGCAGTTTTGTTTGGCTTCATGCCTGATGTGCGGTTACACGCCGAACTTGGCGTTGAGCACCTCGGCGGTCTTGCGCGCGACATCCGCCGTCAGGCAGGCGCAGCGGTTGATGCGGTCCGGATGCTTCATGTCGTAGTTGAGCTCCGGTACGGCAGTGAAAAACTGCATCAGGGACTCACGGCACTCCGTGGCGCCCGGCACAACCTGCGCAACCGCCGGCGCAGAGCCGCGGTCATAGGTCGGCAGAGAGCTGGTCTTGTACCAGTCCATGACCTCCTTCAGGCATGCCCTGGAGTCAGCGGCCTCGCAGACCAGGCCGATCGCAGCAGCGGCGCCGCCCAGGCAGCCGCACAGGGAGTTCTGGCCATAGCCGGCTGCGCCGTTCTGGAACATCTTGACCGGGAAGGTGGTGTACGGCGCGCCGACCTCCTCGGCCAGGCACTCCACAATGCCCGCGACAACGCCCGCAGCGCAGCCGCCCAGCTCGGAGAAACGGACATAGGCGCGGTCAGCAACCTTCTCCGGGTCGAGCTTGGCATAGGTATAGGGATGCTCAGCGGTCTGCTCAGCCATGGCGCTCATCGGGAGCGCAGTGGCGACAGATGCGGCGACGGCGACCTTGCCGACGTTCTTGAGGAAATCACGACGAGACTGCATCATAAGAAGCGTCCTCCTTGTTATCTTGATAGATATAGTATACGGCATTGTGAAGGACCTGTCAATAATTCCCAACAAAAATCAGGGAATTGGTGGATGGGCGCGGAATGCGAAAGAGGTTTCCCGCGCGCAGCAGCGTATGGTATAATGGACGCAGCAAGACACAGGAGGAGACACGCCATGCCGAACTGGACGCAGCAGCAGCAGGATGCCATCACAGACAGGGGACACAGCCTCATCGTCTGCGCGGCGGCGGGATCGGGCAAGACGGCTGTGCTGGTGGAGCGCATCGTGCAGCTGGTGAAGGAGGGTTGCCCGGTCGATCGGATGCTCATCGTCACCTTCACCAACGCGGCGGCGGGCGAGATGCGCCTGCGCATCGGCAGCGCGCTGGAACAGGCCGCGCGCGAGCGCCCGGAGCTGGGCGAGCAGGTGATGGCGCTCTCCCGCGCGAGCATCTCCACGCTGCACAGGTTCTGCGGCAATCTGCTGCGGGAGCACTTTCAGGCGCTGGGCATCGATCCGGCGTTCCGCATCGGCGACGAGCAGGAGTGCGGCGTGCTGGCCCAGCAGGCGATGGAGGACGCGCTCTACGCCTGCTACGAGGTGGGCAGCGCGGATTTTATGGCGGCGGACGCCTGCTTTGCGCAGGAGGAGCTGGCCGCGCTGGCGCAGAGCCTGCACAGCTTCATCATGACGCGGCCCGACCCGTGGGCCTGGCTGAACGGCGCGGCTGAGGCGTGCGGCTGCGGCGCGGATGCGCTGGCGGGCGGCGCGGCGGTGCGCCTGCTGCTTCATGAGGCGCAGGAGCAGCTGGAGCAGCTCATCGCCGACGCGCGGGATACGCTGGCGCTTTGCCGGGGTGAAAATGGCCCGGCGCACTATGCCGATGCCTGCGCGCAGGACGTCGCCCTGCTGGACGAGCTGCTGGACGCGGCGCGGCGGGGCTATGAGCCGCTGCGCGCAGCGCTTTCGGAGGCTTCCTATACCGCGCTGGGCAGGAAGAAGAAGGGCGAGAGCTTTGACGAGGATATCGCCGAGCAGGTGAAGCGCCGGCGCGAGGGCATGAAGAAGGCCGTCGTATCGCTCAAGGGCCTGCTCTGCGTGAGCCTTGAGGACGCGGCGGCGGACATGGCGATGACGCAGGCGCCGCTGCGCGGCCTTTGCGAGCTGGTGCGCACCTTCGATGCGCTCTATGCGGCGGCCAAGCGCCAGCGCGGGCTGCTGGACTTTGACGATCTGGAGCACGGCGCGCTGGATGCGCTTGAGCACAGCGAGGTGCGCGAGGCGCTCTCGGCGCAGTACCGCTATGTGTTCATCGACGAATACCAGGATTCCAGCGCCATCCAGGAGGCGATCGTGGGCAGCTTTGCGCGCGAGGACGGGCTGTTCCTGGTGGGCGACGTGAAGCAGAGCATCTATCGCTTCCGTCAGGCGGAGCCGTCGCTGTTCCTGGCGCGCGCGGCGCGCTACGACCGCGAGGAGGAGACGAAGGCGCGGCGCATCGACCTGCAGCGCAACTTCCGCTCGCGCGCGAACGTGCTGCACGGCGTGAACGCGGTGTTTGCGCGCATCATGCGCGGGGACGTGACGGAGATCGAGTATGACGCGCGCGAGGCGCTGATCCCGGGGCTTGAGGCGCGGGAGGACGATCCGCCGCTGGAGCTGCACCTGATCTGGCGCGGCGAGGACGAGCAGCAGGAGGCGGACGCGCAGCCGGAGGAGGATGGCGAGGACACACAGGACGGCGGAGAGGACGAGCTCAGCGCGCGGGAGCTGGCCAGCGTGGAGCGGGAGGCGCTGATTGCGGCGCAGCGAATCCGCGCCCTGGTGGGCACGCCGTTCTATGACGCGAAGGCGGGCGGCGAGCGGCCGCTTTGCTACCGGGACATGGCGGTGCTCATGCGCGTGGCGCGCGGCTCGGCGTCGCTGGCGGCGGACGTGCTGCAGGCGGAGGGCATCCCCGTCTTCTGCGACGCGGGCGAGGGGTACTTTGACATCCCGGAGATCCGCGCGATGATGGCGCTGCTGACGACCGTCTCCAATGGCGCGCAGGACGAGGCGCTGCTTGCCAGCCTGCGCGGCCCGGCGCTGGGCCTCACGGACAGCGAGCTGGCATCCATCCGCATGCATGTGCCGGATACGAAGGTGCCCTATCACGAGGCCGTGCGCCGATATCGCGAGGAAAACGACGACGCACTCAGTGAGAAGCTGCGCACCTTTGAGGCGCGGCTTTCGCGCTGGCGGCTGTGTGCGCGCCATCAGGGCGTGGACCGGCTGATCGAGCGCATCTACGCGGAGACGGGCTTTCTGGCGAAGGCGGGCGCGCTGCCGGGCGGCGCGGCGCGGCAGGCGAATCTGCACCTGCTGGTCTCCCGCGCGCGCGCGTTCATGCGCGCACAGGGCGGCTCGCTGCACGCGTTCCTGCGCTATGCTGCGCGGCTGCGCGCAGGCGGGGACAGCATGAGCGCCAGTGCCATCGGCGAGAGCGAGGATGTGGTGCGCATCATGACCACGCACAAGAGCAAGGGCCTGGAGTTTCCCGTGGTCTTCGTGCTGGGCATGGGCCGGAAGATGAGCACGAGGAGCCTTGGCGGGCCGCTGCTGCTGCACGCCGAGCTGGGCGCGGGATTGTCGTGCGTGGACACGCAGCTGCACAGCGAGCGCGACACGCTCCTGCGCCGGGCCATCCGCGTGCGGATGATGCGCGAGCAGCTCTCCGAGGAGATCCGCATCCTGTACGTCGCCATGACGCGCGCACGGGAACGGCTGATTCTCGTCGGCGACACGGGCTGTGCGCAGATGCCTGCACTGTGGACGCGCGGCAATCAGGCGGGCAGCCTGCGCGCGATGCGCACGGGGCTGGACATGGTCTGCCCGATGCTCGTGCAGGCGGGCGCGTCGTGCACCATCCGCGAGGAAGAGGTGATCGCCGGGGAGAGCCGCTGGCGCGTATTTGCGCATCGCGGCGGCGCGGCCACGGAGAAGGAGCCGCGCTCGGACGAGGCCGTCATGCGGATGCTTGCGCAGCTGGACGCCGCGCCGCTCACGGATGACAGGCTGGCCGCGCTGATGGACTTTACGCCGCAGGACGCGCGCAGGGCCGTGCGCAAGACGAGCGTAAGCGCGGTTATCCGCGACGAGAAGCGCGCCGCGCAGGCAGAGGCGGACGAACTGCTGGCCGCGAAGGCGACGGAGATCATGCGTCTGCCCAGGTTCATGCAGGAGGCGCAGATGACCGGCGCGCAGATCGGCACGGCGTTCCACCGGATGATGCGCATGCTCGATCTTAGCGCTCTGCGCGAAAGCCGGGACATGGCCTCCGAGCTGGAGGCGCAGCGCGCGCGGATGATCGCGGACGGCGTCGTCACGCAGGCGGAGGGCGGCGCGGTGCCGACCCGGATGCTGTTAAGCTTCTTTGCCTCGCCGCTGGGCGTGCGCGTGATGGCCAGCCAGCGCGTGGAGCGCGAATGGGCCTTCACCTTTAGGCGCACGGCGCCTGACGGCCGGCTGCAGCTGGTGCAGGGCGTGATCGACTGCTGCTTTATGGAGGACGGGCAGTGGGTGCTCATCGACTACAAGACCGATTCCCCGCGCGATGTGCAGGCCGTGCTGGACAAACACAGGCCGCAGCTTGACGTGTATGCCGACGCGCTGCTTCGCATCACCCGCATGCCGGTCAGGGAGCGCGTTTTGTACCTCGTGCGCGCGGGCGCGGGATACGTCGTATAATGGGAAATTTCCGCGCGCGGCGGGGTTGACAAACGCTCAAAATGGGCGTATTGTAAACATGAAATTTGGACAAACCGAGGTGAAAGACGTGGACGACTATCCCAGTAGCGTGGCGGGCAAACCCCGAGAACGCATGGCGCTGTGCGTGCCGTCTGCGTCTTTCCGTCTGTAACGAAGCATAAGCGGAATCCGCAGCATATCGGCGCGCACGCAGGCGCGGTCTGCCCTTTGCAGGAAGGCAGGGGACGGGCGCGGCCTGCTGCGCCATTTTTGGGGAAACAGCCGGCATTTTCGGACGTGACAGGAAAGAAAATGATAGGAGGGAATCCCAATGGACGAGGAATTCCGCAAGGATTTTGAAGAGCTGGTTGCCCTGATGGACGCGGGCAGGCTGCTCGACTTTAAGAAGAAGGCGGCGGACTGCCTGCCGGTGGATATCGCCGAGGGCCTGGAGGAGATCGAGGAAAAGGCGCGGGTCATCAAGCTCTTCCGCATGCTGCCCAAGGACATCTCTTCGGACGTGTTCTCCTACATGAACAGCGACCAGCAGCAGCTCATCGCCGAGAGCGCCACCAACGCCGAGCTCAAGGCGCTGGTGGACGACATGTTCCTGGACGATACGGTTGACTTCCTGGAGGAGATGCCGGCCAACGTCGTCAAGAAGGTGCTGCAAAACGCGGACGAGAGCACGCGCAAGCTGATCAACCAGTTCCTCAATTACCCGGAGAACAGCGCGGGCTCGCTGATGACCATCGAGTACGTCGATCTGCGCGATTACTTTACCGTGCGCAAGGCGATGGACTATATCCGCCGCACGGGCATCGACAAGGAGACCGTCTACACCTGTTACGTCATCGACGAGCAGCGCAGGCTGGTCGGTCACGTCTCCCTGCGCAAGCTGATCGTCGCGCCGGAGAGCACCTATATCCGCGACATCATGGACACCAACACCGTGTCCGCAACCACGACGGACGATCAGGAGGTCGTCGCGGAGGATTTCCGCCGCTACGACCTGACCTCCATCGCCGTCACCGACAAGGAAAACCGGCTGGTGGGCATCATCACCATCGACGATATCGTCGACGTCATCACCGAGGAGAACACCGAGGACATCAAGAAGATGGCGGCCATCATTCCCTCCGACGAGGAATACAGCGACGCCGGCGTCATGCACCTGGTGGCGCACCGCCTGCCGTGGCTGATGATCATGATGATCTCCGCCACGCTGTCCTCGACGATCATCACGAGCTTTGAATCCGTGCTCGCGGGCGCCGTGGTGCTCACCGCGTTCATCCCGATGCTCACCGGCTCCGCCGGCAACTCCGGCAGCCAGACCTCCGTCACGATCATCCGCAACATGGCGCTGGGCGAGGTGGAGCTTTCTGACTGGCTGCGCGTCCTGTGGAAGGAGGCGCGCGTGGGCGTGGTGTGCGGCGCGGCGCTGGCCGCGGTCAACTTCCTGCGCATGATGATCTTCTCCGGCACGTCGATGATGATCAGCGCGGTGGTGTCCGTCACGCTGATGATCGCCATCGTGATGGCGGCCAGCGTGGGCTGTCTGCTGCCGATGGGCGCCAAGCGCCTGGGCCTTGACCCGGCGGTCATGGCCAGCCCGATGATCACCACCATCGTCGATGCAGCGTCCCTGCTGATCTACTTCATGATCGCCACGGTCATGCTGGGGCTGTAAACCGCGTTTAGACCTCATCCGTCACGGCTGTGCCGTGCCACCTTCCCCATAGGGGAAGGCTGCGGGAGAAGCGTCTGAAGGGCGGAGCGGTTCCGCAGTCGAACTGAATACAGCAAAGGCGTCTCCCATATGCGGAAGACGCCTTGTTTGATGCCTGTGCTTACGCGACCAGCTTCTCGCATGCGCTCTGCACGAGCGTGTGCAGCGCGGGGAAGAAGCTTTCGCCGATGTCGCCGATGTTGAGGATGGACAAGTACATCAGCTGGATGACGGAGAGCACGATCTCATCGGGTGCGGTGAAGTGCACCTCCGCCTGACGCAGGGTGTCAAAGATGCTGCGCGCGGAGGAGAGGATATGCGTGCAGGCCAGCTCGCGGGGCATAAACCCATTGAGATAGGGCAGATCCTCCCTGAGGAAGCGCGCGATGCCCAGCTGGTGGATGCGTTCAAACACGCGATAGACGAACGCGGCGGCGCGCTCCTTGTCGCTGCCCTGCCGGTTCTCGCTGAGCGCGCGCATCGCCGGGCCGATGATCTCGGACTCCCAGTTCCGGGCGACCTCAATGAACAGCTGCTCCTTACTCTCGTAGAACTTGTAGAACGAGGACTTGGAGATGCCTGCCTCGGAGGTCAGCGTGTCCAGCGACGTCCTCTGCACGCCGTCGCGGAGGGCGTGGCGCTGCGCGCTCTCAAACAGCTTTTGGCGGATCGCGCTGCGCTGCTGATCGGTGAAGGGAAGCGCCATGGAAACACCTCCTCAGTTGAATGGGCGTTTATTCGCCGATGGTGACGGTCGCGTTCATGCCCGGCAGCAGCGTGACGCCCTGCGGCGCGGTGACGCGCACGTCGAAGTAGGTTGCGTTCTGGCGGGCGGTGCCGATCGGACGGATTTCCGTCACGGCGCCGGAGAAGGTCTGGCCGGCATACGCGTCCAGCGTGAAGGAGAGCACCTGGCCGACTTTGATTTTGTCGATGTCCAGCTCATCGACCTCCACGCTCAGCTCCAGCGTGTTCAGATCGGCAATCTCGCACAGCAGCGCGCCGCGGTAGACCTGCGCGCCGGAGGAAACATACACCGCCGTGATCGCGCCGGAGGCCGGGGCGGTGACGACCGGGGAGGCGTCCCTGGCGCTCTGCGCGTCGATCATCTCAAAGAGCAGGTCGCCCACCTGAACGCTGTCGCCCGGCTTCACATGCACGCTGGATACGCGGCCGTCGGACAGGACATTCACGTCGGCGTAGCGCTTGACCTTGCCGCGGCCGGTCTCGCTGTCGCTGGACATGCTGCTCTCGCGGAAGCAGCGCACGGTGTCGTCCACGTCGAAGGCGCCGGTCAGAATTTCGACGATGTAATCCTTGCCGCTGACGCTGGCGACTCTGCCGGTGCCCTTCTCATTGTTGCACTTGAGGTACAGCGTTTCGCCCGCGTGCAGATAGCGGCTGTCGTCGTCGTCATGGGCCTGGGCGGTGTCCGCGTCGATGTACAGCGCGAGAGTCGGCTCGATGACGGCCAGCGCGCCGTAGCGGCTCTGCACGCCGGAGGCGTCGTCGCCCACGTCCGCGAACACCGCGGCGACGGTGCCGCTCTGGGCGGCATAGACCGGCACGGTGTCGATCTCAAAGAGGGCTTCGCCGGCGGCGATCTCCTGCGTGGCCGTCAGGTCAAACGGCTTGAGCGTGCCGGCAAACGGCGCGGTGATCTTGACGGTATCGGGCGCGACGACGGTCGCGTTCGCGGTGGCGGCCAGCGCGCAGGCGCAAACGAGCGTCAGGGCCAGCAGGAGCGCGGTGAAGACGGACAGCTTCGTTTTCATGGGGATGTTCCTTTCTGTATGCATGCCATACGGTTATTCGACGGATTTGAGCGCCTCGACCATGTCGATCGAGCGCACCTTGCGGGTAAGCAGCAGCTGAATGAAGATGGAGAAGCAGAACGTGGTGACGCATGCGATGATGACGGACTGCAGCGTCGGCACGCCGGGATAGAACGCGCTCTCCGGCTCGCAGGTGTGCATGACCGCATCGGTGAGCAGATAGCCCGGGAGGATGCCGCAGAGCACGCCCAGCACGGAGATGATCAGGTTCTCGTTGATGATGAGGCTGCGGATCTCCTTCTGATGATAGCCCAGCACCTTGAGCGTCGCGTATTCGCGTACGCGCTCCACGAAGTTCATCAGGCCCATGTTGTAGCAGATGACAAACGCCAGCGCCAGCGCGATGAAGGTGATCATCGAGAAGACGGAGGAGAGCGCGTCGAGCATATCCAGCATGTCCTTGATCTGATCGGTCGGATTGTCGAGCGTATCGACCTCGTCCATGTCCAGCAGCCGGGCGATGCACGCCTCGTCCGCCCCCTGCAGCTGGATGGCGGTGGGCACAAAGTCGCCCTTGCGCTGCGCCTCCCAGGTGGTGCGGTTCATGTACACGCCCTGCACGGTGTTGTTGTGCACGATCTGGCCCACGACCATGGAGATCATCTCGTCGTCGCCGGGCAGCAGCAGGCGGACGGTGTCGCCGACGTGAATGTCGAGCGTGCGGCTTAGCTTGTACGTCACGGCGATAAAGCCGGTGTCAAGCGCGACGAACGTCTCGTCCTTGCCCAAGTGCTGCATCTGCTGGTCGTCCTCCAGGACGGTCAGCAGCGTGGTGCGCGAGCCGCCTGCGGCGCGCAGGGAGACGGACTGCTCCATCAGGCACTCCACCTGCTCGGCGTCAAGGCGGCGCTCGTAGCTCTCCGCCGTGCCGGTCTCGCCCTTCAGGTTGGCGCGCACGTCGTAGCGCAGTGTGCGGGTGTAGTAGTTGACGGACAGGCTCGTGACGGAGTCCTGCAGGCCCAGCGAGGTGATGATCAGCATCGTGCAGCACAGAAGGCCCACGAAGGACATGAGCGTACGCAGCTTGTTGCGCATCAGGTTGCGCACGATCATCTTCGCGTTGAAGCTCAGGCGCGACCACAGCGGCGTGATGCGCTCCAGCAGGATGCGCTTGCCGTCCTTGGGCGGCTTGGGCCGCAGCAGCGCGGCCGTGGTCTCCCGCGCGGACCTGCGGTAGGTGATGTAGCAGATGGCGACGCTCATCACCATGGTGAGGAAGACCATGCACCAGGCTGGGAGGGAGACGTGTGGCTCGATACGGTAGGGGATCTCGCTCTGGCCCAGCAGCGCGTCCCACAGGACGTAAGGCAGCGTGTAGTGGCCCACCAGCGTGCCCAGCAGCGCGCCGATGAGCGAGGGCACGATCGCGTAGGACAGGTAGTGACCCCGGATCTGGCGGCTGGAGAAGCCCAGTGCCTTGAGCGTGCCCATCTGCAGGCGCTGGTTGTCGATCATGCGCGAGAGCGTCGTCATGACGATCAGCGCGGCGACGGCGTAGGCCAGCAGCGGGAAGACGTAGGTCAGGCTTTCAAACATCTGCGCGTCGTTGTCGCAGCGCGCGGTGCTGGTGTGCGCGCCGCGATTCAGGACCAGCGCGTCGGGCAGCGCCGCTTCGATGGCGGCCTGCACGGCGTCCGCGTCCGCATTCTCCCTGAGGGTGACGACAGCCTGCGAAAGCGGCAGCTGCGGCAGGGCGCGCGCGTTGATGAGGAGGAAGCCGTATTCCTCCGGCTTGGCGGATACACCGCGCGAGAGCGACACGTATTCCGGGCTGTTCACGACGCCGCGGATGACGAAGCTGTACTCCTGTCCGCCGAGCTTGACGGTGATGCGGTCGCCCACGGTGAGCTGCTGCGCTTTGGCGAAGCGCTCCTGAATCAGGCAGCCGCGCATATCCGACGGATCGAGCAGCTCGCCCTCGCGCAGCAGCGGCGTGCTGATGCTCATCTCGCCGTCGTAGCCGGTGACGTTGACGTTGACGGTTGTTTCATCGTTGCCCAACGTGGTCTCCAGATCCGTGACCGAGCGGGCGATGACCTGGTCAACGCCGTCGATGGCCCTGAGCTTGTCAAGCGACGCGCGGTCCACGCCCGCAGGCAGCGTGACCCAGAAATCGGCCAGGTTGTTTTCCTCGAAGTAGGTGTCAAATGTCGTGCGCGTCATGCGCGCCATGCCGTCCAGCGCGGCGAAGGCGAATGTGCCCAGCGCGCACAGCAGGATGATGGACAGAAACTGCATCCCCGCGCGGCGCATGTCGCGATAGAGCTTTTTTCGCAGGGTGTTCTTTCTCTTTGTCATGCTGATTCCTCCGACGGGGCGCCCCTTACCATGCGATGTCCTCGACGTTTGCGGGATGCTCATGGGTCTCGATGGACTCGATGCCGCCGTTCTTGACGCGGATAACGCGGCTGCCCAGCGGGGCGATCATCGCGTTGTGCGTGATGATGACGACCGTGGCGCCGTAGGTCTTGCACACGTCCTTGAGCAGGGCGAGCACCTGCACGCCGGTCTTGGAATCCAGCGCGCCGGTCGGCTCGTCGCACAAAAGCAGCGCGGGATTCTTGCACAGCGCGCGGGCGATGGACACGCGCTGCTGCTCGCCGCCGGAGAGCT
>CAMFCQ010000085.1 GCA_945948915.1 uncultured Clostridia bacterium
AAAGCAGTCAGGGAGCGAAGCGTTACCTGACGGCCGGTTATTGCATGGCCGATTCTATTTTGAGTAGTATGAATGGTGCGAAATCCCTTGCAGCGGGCATCGGAGCGCTTGATTCTGCAAAGCTGTTCGGAGGCGGGAGCGGGCTCAACCCGCTTTTTTGTGCAGAAACCTTGCTATTTTGGGCGGGACAAGGTACAATAGAATCTGTATGGACAGGAGTAGACGGATCATGACAGCAGATGAGTTTTGCCTGCGCTTATCAAAGGACTGCGGCGTTGCACCCGGCAGCCATGTGCTGCTGGCGCTCAGCGGCGGCGCGGACTCGGTAGCGCTTTTCTGCCTGCTGCTTGAGGCGCGGCAGAAGATGCCGCTGGCGCTCTCCTGCGCCCATGTGGAGCACGGCATCCGGGGCGAGGCATCGTTTGCTGATTGCGCGTTTGTCAGCGCGCTGTGCGAGGAAAAGCATGTACCGCTTTACACGGCTCATGTTGACGCGCCTGCCTGCGCCAAAGCGCACGGCTGCGGGCTGGAGGATGCCGCGCGCACGCTGCGCTACGAATTCCTGAACCGGACGGCGGAGGAGATCGGCGCGGACGCCATCGCGCTGGCGCATCACGCCGGGGATCAGGCGGAGACGGTGCTGCTGCACGCGATGCGCGGCAGCGATGTGCGCGGGCTGTGCGCGATGCGCGCGCGGAGCGGACGGCTGATCCGGCCGCTGCTTGCATGCAGGCCCGGGGAGCTGCGGGCCTATCTGGCCGCCATCGGTCAGGCGTTCTGCGAGGACGCGACCAACGCAGACCGGGCCTACGCGAGAAACCGTGTGCGCCTTGACGTGTTGCCGCAGATGGAGCAGGCCGTGCCCGGCGCGGGCGGCGCGCTCTGCCGGCTGGCCGCCGCGGCGCAGCGGGACGAGGACTACTTTGACCAACAGATCGACGCGCTGAACCTGCGGATGCTTCCGCTGGTGGACGGCGCGGCGGTGAAGAAGGACGCGTTGCTGGCGCTGCATCCGGCGCTGTGCTCGCGCGTGCTGGTGCGGCTCGTCGCCAGGGCGGGGCTTGCGCCGCAGCGTGGGGAGACGATCGGACAGATCATGGACGCGCTGGATCAGGAGGATGCGGCGGTCAATCTGACAGGCGGCGCGCACGCGGTGATCGGCAGGCGGTATCTGTGCGTGGTCTGCGCGGACAGGCTGTGCCCGGATGCGCTGCTTCGCGTGCCGGGCGTGACGGACACGCCCTTTGGCCGCTTTGAGGTGCGGCCTGCGCTGCCCGGTGAATGGGGCGACGGCAAAACTGCGCAGAGCATGCCGGCCCGTCTGCTGGCGGATGCGTGCGTGGGCAGCCGCCGGGAAGGCGAGACGATGGCGCCCTTTGGCAGAAGCACGCCGGTGAAGCTCAAAAAGCTGATGATCGACGCGGGCGTGGAGCGCGCCATGCGCCGCAGCGTGCCGGTGGTGCGAAGCGGCGGCGCGGTGCTCTTTGCCGTGGGCCTGCGGCCGGGAGAATGCTGCCGGGGAAACGAAGACGAAGAGAGAATGCTCGTGCGTTTTCTGGGGGATTGGCCCTGCGGGAAGGCGGACGGGCATGAATAACCAGCATGCCGCCGCGCTGCGGATCATGATCTGCAAATGCTGCTGCTTTGCAGCCGAGGCTGATGCGCGGCAAACGGATTTGCATAACTGACAGGAGGATTGACATCATGGAAAACAGAGCAATGTATTCGGATCTCAAGGACGAGCTGCTGCTCACCCGCGAGCAGATTGCCGCGCGCGTCAAGGAGATGGGCAGGCAGATCACCGAGGACTTCAGGGGCAAGGATCTGACGGTCATCTGCATCCTCAAGGGCGCGGTGGTGTTCTTTGTGGATCTGGTGCGCGAGATCGACCTGCCCATGAGCATGGACTTCATGGCGATTTCCAGCTACGGCAGCGCGACCAAGTCCTCCGGCGTCGTGCGCATCATGAAGGACCTGGACAAGCCGGTCAACGGCAAGGACATTCTGGTCATCGAGGACATCGTGGACTCCGGCATGACGCTCTCCTTCCTGCGCGAGAACCTGCTCAGCCGCGGCGCAGCGAGCCTGAAAATCGCGACGCTGCTGGACAAGCCGGAGCGCCGCCGCGTGCCGCTGCACGTGGACTACTTCGGCTTCACGATCCCAGACGAGTTCGTCGTCGGCTACGGCCTTGACTACGACGAGAAGTACCGCAATCTGCCGGACATCGGCGTGCTCAGGCCCGAGGTCTATGAGAAGTAATCATATCATCACACGCGGCCCGGGCCGCGGGGTTGGAGGTTTCCATTGAAGAAGTCATATAAGGGCTTTCCGGTCTATCTGCTGATCATCCTGGTGGTGTTTGCCGTCGCGCAGATGTTCACCTCGTCCATGACCAGCCAGGCCGGCGTCCGGATTGAATACAGCGAGCTGCTGACCTATATCGAGCAGGGCAAAATCGAGCAGGCGGCGATCCAGAAGGACACCGTCTACGCGCGCGCGCGCGGCAGCAGCATCCCCAAGGCACAGTTTTCCGTCGAGGCATACGACTATGTCGCCTATGCAAGCGGCGACACGTTTGTCGATACCTGCCGTCAGCTGGCCTCGCGCCGTACCGGCGTGCCGGTGGAAAGCATCTCCGAGCTCGATTTGGGCTTTGAGCTCACCTACCTGCCCGAGCCGAGCACGCCGTGGTTCCTGGAGATGATGCCCTACATCATCATGACGCTGGGCCTGATGCTCTTCTGGATGTTCATGATGCGCCAGCAGAGCGGCGGCGGCGGAAAGATGATGAACTTCGGCCACAGCACGGCCCGCATCTTTGAGCCGGACGGCAACAAGATCACGTTTGCGGACGTGGCAGGCGCGGTCGAGGAGAAGGAAGAGATGCAGGAGCTCGTCGAGTTCCTCAAGAATCCGCGCCGCTTCACCAAGGTCGGCGCGCGCATCCCCAAGGGCGTGCTGCTCGTGGGCCCGCCCGGCACCGGCAAGACGCTGCTGGCCAAGGCCGTCGCGGGCGAGGCGGGCGTGCCCTTCATGTCCATTTCCGGCTCTGACTTCGTGGAGATGTTCGTGGGCGTGGGCGCCAGCCGCGTGCGTGATACGTTTGAGCAGGCCAAGAAGCATGCGCCGTGCATCGTCTTCATCGACGAGATCGACGCCGTCGGCAGGCGCCGCGGCGCGGGCATGGGCGGCGGACACGACGAGCGCGAGCAGACGCTTAACCAGCTGCTGGTGGAGATGGACGGCTTTGCCGTCAACGAGGGCGTCATCGTGCTGGCGGCGACCAACCGCAAGGACATTCTGGATCCGGCGCTGCTGCGCCCGGGCCGCTTTGACCGCCAGATTTCCGTGGGCTATCCGGATGTGCGCGGCCGCGAGGCAATCCTCAGGGTGCATGCCAAGGATAAGCCGCTGGCTGACGACGTCGATCTGGCGAACATCGCCAAGCGCACACCGTACTTTGCCGGCGCGGATCTGGAGAACGTCATGAATGAGGCGGCGATTCTCTGCGCGCGCGAGGGCAAGGAGCAGATCACCGCGCGCCACCTGAGCGATGCGATCGAACGCGTACAGATGGGCCCGGAGAAGAAGAGCCACATCGTCTCGCCCGAGGACAAGAAGCTCGTCGCCGTGCACGAGGCCGGCCACGCGATCGTTGGCGAGCTGCTGGAGGGCTGCGACAATGTGCACCTGGTGACGATCATGCCGCGCGGCTCCAGCGGCGGCCATACGCTGCTGCTGCCTGAAAAGGAGAGCGACTTCACCACCCGTACGCAGCTGATGGACTTTGTGGCCATGGCGCTGGGCGGCTATGCGGCTGAGACCCTCGTGATGGGCGAGATGTCCACCGGCGCGAGCAGCGACCTGCAGCGCGCCACCGATATCTGCCGCCGCATGGTGATGCAGTACGGCATGAGCGACGAGATGGGCCCGATCTACCTGGGCGGCGATCACGACGAGGTATTCCTCGCGCGCGATTACGGCCAGCAGAGCCGCATGTTCTCCGAGAATGTGGCGGCCCGCATCGACGGCGAGGTGCAGAAGAAGATGACGGGCGCGTTCGAGCGCGCCACGCAGCTGCTCTGTGCGCACCGTGAGAAGCTCGACGGCCTGACCGCGCTGCTCATGGAGCGCGAGACCATCGACCGCATGGAATTTGAGGCGTTCATGAAGGACGAAACGCCGTCTGCGCAGGATGAGGCCGATATGGCCGAGCCTGCCGCGCCGGACGGCGCAGACGCCTGACAACGCGATATCAACAGAACGCCGCGTCAGTGCTTGTGACGCGGCGTCTGCTTGCATTCTGCTGGCAGCGTTTTTGCTCGCCGCCGGTGTAATACTAATTCTTGTTAAAATGGCCTAATCCGCGCACCATCTTTTCCGCTCTGACTTTGCCTCGTTCCGTTCAACGTACCTCCAGTACGCCTCACTTCACTCGGCTTCGTCAGAGCGAAAAATCTGATGCACTCTGTTAGGCATTTTAACTGCGAATTAGTATAAAAAGCGCGAAACGGAGGTCCTATGAAAGCCGATCTGCATATGCACTCCACCGCGTCGGACGGCGTGTATACGCCGGAGGCGCTGATGAACCTGGCCGCTGATCTGGGCTATACGCATGTGGCGCTGACCGATCACGACAGCACGGCGGGGATCCCGCTCGCGCTGGAGGCGGCGAAGCGGCGCGGCATGCAGCTGATTCCCGGCGTGGAGCTCAGCTGCGGCGCGCAGAAGGAGATCCACGTGCTGGGCTACGGCTTTGATCCGGAGAATGCGGCGCTGCGCGCGTTCTGCGAGGCGCGCGCGGCGCAGCGGGAGGCCCGGGCCGAGGCCATGGTGCAAAGGCTGTGCGAGCTGGGCAAGCCGATTGAGATGAAGCGCGTGCGCGAGCTGGCCAGGGGCGTGATCGCCAGGCCGCATGTGGCGCGCGCCCTGGTGGAGGCGGGCTACGTCACGTCGGTCGCCGACGCGTTTGACCGGTATCTGAAACCCGGCAGGCCCGCCTATGTGCCCAAGGAGGACGTGAAGGTAGCCGAGGCCGTGCGTCTGATCGCGCAGGCGGGCGGCATCGCCGTGCTGGCGCATCCGATGGAGCTGAAGATGGGCGAGACGCAGCTGGAATCCCTGATCGGCGAATGGAGGTCGCAGGGGCTCTCGGGCGTGGAGGTGTATCATCCCAGCGCCCAGAACAACCACGCCGCCTTCCTGCACAACCTCGCCCGGCGGGAAGGGATGCTCGTGACCGGCGGCAGCGACTTCCACGGCGAGGCCGTCCGCAAGAGCAGCATCGGCGAGGGGCTGGATCGATGGAAGACGATGGAAAGCGACATGCAGGCGCTGCTGGAAAGAATTGGCGGCGTGCAGGCCTGACAGCGAGGTGAAGAGATGCCGACGATGACGCGGGCGGGCTATACGCCCCCAAAGCCGGAAATCAAAATGGTGCCGGAGCCCAGGAAACCCCAAAAGAAAAAGAAGAAGGGCAGACGGAAAAGGCGCATGAGCGGCGCGGCGATGGCGTCGCTGGTGATCTTTCTGCTGGCCGCTGCGGTCGGCGTGGGCACGCTTTATGTCTGCGCCAAGACGCAGCCGTATCAGCAGGCATTCGTGCCGGGGACGATCCTGATGGGCTATCCGCTGGCTGGCGCGACGCGCGCGGACGCGGAGCGGCTGCTGGATACGCTCAGCGCGGAGCATGTAGACACCTGGCAGTATGAGATCGTCTGCATGGACAGGACGTATACGCTCACGGCGCAGGATGTGGGCCTTGACATCGACCGGGAGGAGACGCTCGCGCAGCTGTGGCAGGCGGGCCATGAGGGCGGCATGCTCACGCGGTATCTGGAGATGCGGCGCCTTGCGCGGGAAGCCCTCGTGCAGCCCTATCCGGTGCTGACCTACGACCTGACGGCGGCGGACGCGCTGCTTGAGCAGATCCGCGCGGATGCAGAGCGCGATGCGGTGGACGCGACGGTGGCGTATACGCCGGGCAGCGCGACGCCGTTTGCCTTTACGCCGGAGGAAACAGGCTTCTCGCTCGACGTGACGGGCGTGAGCGCGCGCATCGAGCGGGATATGCTCAGGCTCGTGTCGGGCAGCGTCTCGCTGGAGATCACGGTGATCGAGCCGCAGGTCTATCAGGCGGTGCTGGAAAGCGCCCTGTCGCTGCGCGCCCGCGTGGTGGCGCAGGTGACGGGCGACGAGGCGACGGTGCACAATGTGACGCTGGCGGCGCAGGCGCTGTGCGGCCTGTGTGTGGACAGCGGCGAAGCGCTCTCGTTTAACGGGGCGGTCGGCGCGCGCACGCAGGAAAACGGCTATCTCGCCGCGAAGGAACCGGCATACGGCGAGGACGTGTCCGGCGTGGGCGGCGGCGTCTGTCAGGTGTCCACGGCGCTGTATCGCGCGGCGCTGCTGGGCGGCATGGACGTGCGCGAGCGCAGCGCTGCGGTGCGCCCGGTGGATTACTGCGACATGGGCCAGGAAGCGGCGGTGTCGGATCAGGGCCTTGATCTGGTGATTGTCAACCAGACGGATGCGCCGCTGTTTGTGAGCGCGCGCGTCTACGAGGATGACGGCGCGTCGTATCTGGAAATGATGCTCATCGGCGAGGAGCTGGGCAGACGCTGCCGGCTGAACTCGCTGATTGACGAGACGGGCACGATCGAGGAGCCGGTGTATGTGCGCGACCGGGAAGGACAATACGCGACGTACACCGACGAGCGCGTGCCCGTCGGCAAGGCGCTTGCCGGGTATGAGGTGAGCGTGGAGCGCGTGACGCTGGACGAAAACGGTCTGGAGACGGCCGCCGAGATTGTCAGTGACAGTGTGTACGAGGCTGTGGCGCCGACCATCTATGTGGGCGTTCAGCAGCGGGACGCGCAGTGATACTGCTTTCAATGCATCGATCTGTGAGCGCGAAGCGAAGAAGAGGTTTGGGCGGCAGCCCAGGAAAGTGAGGTACTGAACATGGAAAAGATATGCTTTAAGACGCAGAAGGGCCCGGCCGCGATCGGCCCGTACTGCACCGCGACGATCTACGGCGATACGGTCTACATGTCCGGCGTGATCGGCGTTGACCCGGCTGCGGGCAAGCCGGTGGAGGGCGGCACGCTGGCACAGGCGAAGCAGGTGTTTGAAAACATCCGCACGGTGCTGGGCGAGCTGGACCTGACCATGGACGACGTGCTCAAGACCACGGTATTCCTGACGAATCTGGGCGATTTTGCCGAGGTGAACAAGCTCTACGCCGAGTACTTCGGCCCGAACTATCCAGCCCGTTCCTGCGTGGAGGTCTCCCGCCTGCCGATGGGCCTGTCCATCGAGGTGGAGTGCATCGCGCGCTTGAGGAAATAACCCGGCGTCTCTTTGGAGGCGAACCGGAGGAAGAAAGGACAATACATGGAAAGCTTTACTGCTCAGGATATTCGCTATCTCAAGCTGCTGCGCAAGCAGTATCGCACGATTCAGGAGGCCTCCGCGGAGGTCGCGCATCTGCGCGCCGTGCTTCGCCTGCCCAAGGGCACGGAGCATTTCCTCTCGGATCTGCATGGCGAGCATCAGGCGTTCCTGCACATCCTGCACAACGCCAGCGGCGTCATCAAGCAGAAGATCAACGACCTGTACAGCGACATCCTCTCCACGCATGAGCGGGACATGCTGTCCACGCTGATCTACTATCCCGATGAAAAGCTGGCGCTGCTCAAGAAGCAGGGCGTGGTTTCGCCGGAATGGTACCGGCTGACGATTTACCGTCTGGTGGAGGTCTGCCGCAAGTGCTCGGTCAAGTACACCCGCAAGCGCGTGCGCGACGCGATGCCGCGCGAGATGGGCGCGCTGATTGAGGAGCTGATGCTCAGCGACAGCACGCCCGACAAGGAAGGCTACTACAAGGAGGTCATGCAGTCGATCCTGGAGACCGGTCAGGCCGACGCGATGATCATCGCGCTCAGCCGCGTCATTCAGGCGCTGGCCATCGACCGCCTGCACATCATCGGCGATATCTTTGACCGCGGCCCGCGTGCCGACCTGATCCTGGACGCGCTGGAAAACTATCACCAGGTGGACGTGCAGTGGGGCAACCACGACATCGCCTGGATGGGCGCGGCGGCGCTGTCCGAGGCCTGCATCGCGCAGGTGATCGTGACCTCCGTCAAGTACGGCAACCTGGAGACGCTCGAGGTGGGCTACGGCATCTCGCTGCGCCCGCTCTCCACGCTGGCCATGAGCTGCTATGCCGACGACCCGTGCGCCGAGTTCCGCCCGAAGGACAACGGCGAGGACGTGCACGAGGACGAGATGGAGCTGGCGCGCATGCACAAGGCGGCGGCGATCCTGCAGTTCAAGCTCGAGGGCCAGCTGCTTGCGCGCCACCCGGAATACGGCATGGAGGGACGGCGTCTGCTCCACCACATCGACTTTGAAGCCGGCACGGTGGACGTCGAGGGCGAGACGTACCCGCTGCGCAGCTGCCATTTCCCGACGATCGACCCGAAGGATCCCTATGCGCTCACGCCGATGGAGCGCGAGGTGATGGACCGCCTGGTGCTCGAGTTCGCGCACTCGGAAAAGCTGCAGCGCCACGTCCAGTTCCTCTACAGCACGGGCGGTATGTACCTGCGCTGCAACGGCAATCTGCTGTACCACGGCTGCATCCCGATGCTCGAGGATGGCAGCTTCGCGCCGATCCCGGTCTCCGGCAGCGGCATGCTCTGCGGCCGCGCGGGCATTGACGCGGCGGATCTGCTGGCGCGCCAGGGCTACTTCGCGAGCCTGGGCTCCAAATCCCGCGAGGATGGGCAGGACTTCCTGTGGTATCTGGGCTGCGGCCCGTATTCCCCGTTGTTCGGCAAGAGCAAGATGGCGACGTTCGAGCGCTACTTCATCAAGGACAAGAAGCCGCACGTGGAGGTCAAGAACGCGTATTACAGCCTGCAGGACGACGAGGCGACGGCCCTGCGCATCCTGCACGAGTTTGACATGACGGACGAGGGCTTCATCATCAACGGCCATGTGCCGGTGAAGCTGGGCCAGGGCGAGAGCCCGATCAAGGCCGGCGGCAAGCTGCTGGTGATCGACGGCGGCCTCTCCCGCGCGTATCAGCCGGTGACCGGCATCGCGGGCTACACGCTGATCTTCTCCTCGCACGAATTGAGCCTCGTCGCGCATCAGCCGTTTGAGTCCCGGGCGAGCGCGATTTCCGCCGAGCAGGACATCCACAGCGTGCACAGCATCGTCAAGACCATGCCGCACCGCCTGCTCATCGCCGATACGGACGACGGCGAGAATCTGCGCGGCCGCATCGATGACCTGATGAGGCTGATTGCCGCGTACCGCAGCGGCGTGATCAAGGAAGTCAGAAACGAGAACTGATACGCTTCTCAGATAAGAATGAGCTATACGCGCGAAGCGAAGAAGGGGTTTGGGGATGAAATCCCCAAGCAGGTTTGGGCGGCAGCCCAACGTATCCCTATATGGCGAAGCCATTTTGACAAGCAGTCAGGGAGCGAAGCGTTACATGACGGTGGTTTTCCTGAAGGCTCGATTTGATTTGAGAACAGTATGAATCGGAGGTTCGTATGAACGCAGAGCGCTTTTGCGCGCAGACAGCGGAGGCCTGTGAAGCCGGGTTCATGGCGGCGAAACGGCCGGTGCTGATCGTGTTTGACCTGGACGGCACGCTGACGGACAGCGCGCATCTGGGCCGCCTGCTCTTCAAGCGCGTCTTCAGCAGGATGGGCTTCGGCGAAATCAGCGACGCGCTGGCGGATTCCTTCAACGGCCCCACTGCGGACGAGGTCTGCCGGATCATGGGGATCGGGCCCGAGCGGCGCGCGGAGTATGACCTGCTGATCGACGAGATCGAGGTGGAGCTGGTGCACACCGTCGGCAAGGTGTATCCCGGCGTCAGCGAGATGCTTTGTGAGCTGGCGCAGCGCGCGCACCTGGCGATCCTCACCAACGGCGCGCCGGCATACTGCCGGGCGTGCATCGAGCACTATGGCTTTGCGCCGTACATCGAGCGGAGCGCGGGCTATGCTGCCGGCGTGAGCAAGGCAATGCGCATCGGCATGTGGGCGCGGGAGCTCGGCGCGCGGCGCGTGATTGTCGTGGGCGACCGCAGCACGGACATTGACCATGCCCGCGCATCCGGCGCCTATGCCGTGGGCGTGACGTTTGGCATGGGCAGCCGCGAGGAGCTTGCCGGCGCGGACGTGCTGTGCGATTCGGCGCAGCAGGTCACGCAGGCCTGCCTGCGCGTGATCGAGGAAATCTGAAATCATCATCCAATACATGTGGAGGACAATATGGAAAAGAAGAATACCGCCGTTGTCACCGTCGTGGGCAACGATACCATCGGCATCATCGCCCGCGTGAGCGCGGCGCTTGCGCACCATGAGGCGAACATCCTGGACATTTCCCAGACGGTGCTTTCCGGCATGTTCAACATGATCATGATCGTGGACATTTCCCTTTCCCGCTTCGCGCAGCTCTCCGACGAGCTGGACGCGCTGGGCAGCGAGCTGGGCCTGCAGATCCGCATCCAGCGCAGCGAGATCTTCGACGCGATGCACAGAATCTGATTCGGAGGGACAACATGATCAATACTTCTGAAATCCTTCAGACTGTGCGGATGATCACCGAGGAGAAGCTCGACATCCGCACAATTACGATGGGCATTTCGCTCTATGAGTGCTGTCATCCGGACAAACAGATGCTGTACAGCAACGTCTACGACCGCATCACGAAGCAGGCGGAGCACCTGGTCAGAACCGGCGAGGAGCTGGAGCGCGAGTTCGGCATCCCGATCGTCAACA
>CAMFCQ010000086.1 GCA_945948915.1 uncultured Clostridia bacterium
GGCACCGAAAACGGCGTCGGCGTCCCGCAGGGCAGAGGTATGCGCAGATTTTAAGGAGCGCTGCATAAATCCACAGGAGCTTTCCTGTCGTATTGCGCAAAGGAGCTGTCTCACTACCGAAGTGAGGCAGCTCCTTGTTTTCTTGACTTCAGTCCTCCTGCCGGACATAGCGCAGGACATTGCGGAACAGTCCTTCCAGCAGGGCGTCATTCGTGCGGTAGTAGGTGCGGCCGCCCTCCGTCTGCGCGTCGAGCAGACCCACGTCGTACAGTCCCGTGAGCAGGCGCGAGACGGTGCCCGGATTGAGGTTCAGCTTCTGCGACAGCGCGAGGCAATAGGAGCGCTCCCTGCTCAGCATCCGCAGCAGCGACAGGCGGTTCGGGTCACCGAGCAGCTTCATCGCGTTCACTTCGCCGTCGTTCAGGATGCCCGCGCCGCGGCCACCCACCTTCATCGAGCGAGGCTGCCCGCTGCCGACATAGAGGAAAAAGTCGCGGTCGTGGAAATCGCCGCCAAGGAACCAACTGTCGGCAAAACTGAACGCCACGACGACGCGCTCGGTCTCCTGCGTGAGTTCGATCCTGCCGCGCTGCTGCAAATACTGCTCCGCGGGGCAGCGGTCAAAAAAGGCCTGCCACGCGTCCCGCAGTGCCTGCCGCTGCGGAAGCAGGGCCTCGAGCGTCTGCTCCATCCGCCCGGCCACCGGCTCCAGTAGCCGCCGCAGCTTTTCCAGATGGGCGGAGTAATTCGTAAACACCTCGATCAGCTCCAGCCGCTCTGCGGCGGAAAGCTCCAGCGAATAGATCTGCGAGGCCAGAGGCACGCCCTTCTTTGAAGCGTCCTGCGTCATAAAAAGGCCCATTTTGGAGACGGAGCGGATGCAATAGCCCTGCGCCTGCAGCGTCTGCCAATAGGCGTCCAGCGCGGCCAGATGCGCTTCAAAGGCGGGATGCTCCCAGAGCATAAAGCTGTAGACCATGGCAAACGCGATACAGTAAGGGCCGTTGCCCGCTTCGATGGGGCGGTCCTTGAAATAGTATTGGAGCATAGGCTCCGTGCGATCCAGCCCGGCGCAGCAGGCATCCGTCATCGCGCGGAGCTGCTCCGGCCGCAGCGCCAGCGTCTCCTGCGAGGTGAGATGCTCGGCAGGCGTTTCGTTGACGAAGGCGTGCAGCAGATTTACGGCTTCAAGCAGGGGATACGCTTGATCGACAATCTTCGTTTCCAATCGATACCCTCTTTTCCTTGTCCCGGCGCAGGGGGGGAAGCCCTGCGCCGGATTCCTTTATTTCGTGGCGTCGTCAAAGCGCAGCAGGAGCACCGCGCATTCGGCGCGGGTGGCTGCGGCGTTCGGACGGATCGTACCGTCGGGATAGCCGCCGAGCAGGCCGGTCTCGACCGCCCAGGTCATGGCGTCCTTCGCGTAGGCGTGGATCTCGCCGGCATCCGTGAAGGAAGCGGACGGCTTCGTCTTTTCCAGTGTGATGCCCTGCGCCTGCGCATAGCGGTAGAGGAAGGTGGCAAGCTGCTCTCTCGTGACAGGCTCGTCCGGGGAGAAGCGATTCTCGCCCGTGCCGTTGGCCACACCGGTCTCCACCGCCCAGGCGACGGCCTTGGCATAGTAGGCATCGGCGGCCACATCGGCAAAGCCTGCCTCGTGCTGCGCGTCCGGCGAACCTGCGCTGCGCCAGAGCACGGTGACGAACATGGCACGCGTCATTTGTGCGTCCGGCTCGAAGGTATCGGTGCCGGTGCCGTTGAACAGACCGCGCCACACGGCCTCGACGATCTCATCCTCCGCCCAGTGGCCTTCGATGTCCCTGAAGCGGGCCCGGATGGCCTGCAGCTCCTGCTGCTTCTCCTGCTCGCGCTGCGCCTGCTCCTGCTTCTCGGCAAGGGCAGCCTCGGCGGCTTCCAGACGGGCAAGGTTGGTAACGAGCGTCTTTGCCTCCGGCGTCAGCGCGTCATAGGCGGCGCGGGCGGCGGCGATGGCCGCTTCGTCCGTCAAGGCGACGTCCTGCGCATCGGGGAGCTTGTTGATGATCGCCTCGACCAGCGCCGCGGCAAGCCGCTGTGCGGCGTCCTCAGCCTGCTTTTGCGCGAGGGCGGCCTCGGCGGCCTCCAGACGCGCGAGGTTCGTCACGAGCGCCTGTTCCTCCGGCGTCAGCGCGTCATAGGCGGCGCGGGCGGCGGCGATGGCCGCTTCGTCCGTCAAGGCGACGTCCTGCGCATCGGGGAGCTTGTTGATGATCGCCTCGACCAGCGCCGCGGCAAGCCGCTGTGCGGCGTCCTCAGCCTGCTTTTGCGCGAGGGCGGCCTCGGCGGCCTCCAGACGCGCGAGGTTCGTCACGAGCGCCTGTTCCTCCGGCGTCAGCGCGTCATAGGCGGCGCGGGCGGCGGCGATGGCCGCTTCGTCCGTCAGGGCGACGTCCTGCGCGTCGGGAAGCTGCGCGATCAGTGCCTCGACCTGCGCCGCGGCGACCTGCGACAGCGCAGCGGACAGGACGTTTGCGTTCGGGACGAGCGCCTTCTGCGCATCGGTCAGGCCGTCATACATCGCCTTGACCTCCTGCACGCGCGACGCGTCCGCAGCGGTCAGGCAGTCGACGGGCTTGAGTGCCTCGATGGCGAGGGTCACGGCGGCTGCGGCGACCTCATCGGGGTCATTTTCGTTCACGGCCGGAGACAGAGTTGTCACGGCGGCGGGGCCGGTCTCCCCGTCCGCGTTGTAAGCGCTGACGCGGTAGGCATAGGTGATGCCGACGGACAACGCCGTTTCGTCGGTATAGCCGCAGGCCGTCAGGCCCTCGGCCAGCGGGGCAAAGTCCTCATAGAGCCATGTCCCCTGTCCGTCGCGCTCGGCAAAGACGGCGACGGCACGCTCGACGGTGTAGGTGACCGGCTCAACGGCGGCTCTGCCGGCCTCGTTCCACGTCAGGACGGCGGTGCGGCCGTCGCCCTCGGTCGCGGTCAGCTCCGTGACGGTATAGAGGCTGGGCGCAAGGTCGATGATTTTGCCGTTCTCCGTGCCGAAGAAGCCGAGCCAGACCTCGGTGTCATAGCCGGTGCTGTCTTCGGGACGGTACATGGTCAGCCCGAGATCGGCGTAGATATAGCCGTAGCTGCCGTCGTCCAGCTCGCCGTAGCTCTTGTAGATACCGGTAAAGTTGCCGTAGTAGGCCGTATCGCTGCCGATCATGCGCGTCTCGAGCAACGGCGCGGTCTGGCCGAAGAAGATGTAGGTATCGAGCGCCGGGCAGTCATAGAAGGCGCAGTTGCCGACGCGGGTCAGCGTCGACGGCAGACTGACCTTGCGCACGCTTTCGTTGCCGCTGAAGGCCCACGAGCCGACGCGGGTCACGCCCTCCGGGATCACATACGCATTCTGCGTCCGGCCGGCGGGGTACAGGCGCAGGGTCTTGCCGTTGTAGTCATACAGAACGCCGTCGACGGAGCGATAGTTGCGGCTGTCGGGGTCAACGAAGACGTTTTCCAGCGCGGTGCAATCGGCGAAGCCCGAGCCGTCCTCCATGATGCCGATGTCGGCTATGCCGGCGGGCAGGGTCAGCTCCTTCAGGCTGGTGCAGCCGGCGAACATTCCCGCCGCAAGCGCGGTGAGCTTGTCCGGCAGCGTGATCGTCTCCAGCGCGGTGCAGCCGGCAAAGGTGTTGTCCGCCACGTCATAGACAGTGTCGGGCAGGTCGACGCTCGTCAGGCCGGTGCAGCCCTGGAACGCGCGGTAGCCGATGCCCACAAGGCCCTCCGGCAGGCGCAGCGTGGTCAGCGCGGTGCAGCCGTTGAACGCGTCGCTGTCGATGAGGCAGGTCGTCTCGGAATCGGCAAAGATGACCTCCTCCACGGCGGAGTTCTGGAATGCGGCATAGCCGATCTTGGTGACGCTGCCGGAGATATAGACCTTTTTCAGCGTCTTGTTGTTCTGGAACAGCAGCCCCGGGATCTGCGTGACGGTGTCAGGGAAGGTGAATTCGGCGGTGTCATTGGCGGTCGGCCAGATCACGACGTCGCCTGTCTCACGATCCAGCAGCAGGCCGCCGGCGGAGGCATAGCGCGGATTTTCGCTGTCGACAAAGATGTTTTTCAGGTACGGGCAGTTCTGGAACGTGCTGGAATAGAGCTGCACGTTCGCGCCCAGATAGACGTCCTCAATCGGAGCCGTGCCATAGGTCTGGTATTTGTCGTTGAGGTAGCGGAATGCGTAGGCGTCCAGCTCCGTCAGGGTGTCGGGGAAGGCCAGCGTCTCGGCGGCATAGGCCTGATAGAAGGCGCTGCTGCCGACATAGCGCAGCTGCGTGCCGGTAAAGTCGAGGTTTTTCAAGCTCCAGCAGGCGTTGAAGGCATAATCACCGATCGTTTCGAGCTTGCCCGGCCATGCGACCCCGGCCAGCTTCTGGCAGTTATAGAACGCGCGGTCGCCGATCTCGGTCACCTCATCGGAGAGCTTCAGCTCGGTCAGGAGCTTGCAGCCATAGAAGCAGTACGGCGGGATGACGGTCACATTGCCGCAGTCGATGCTTGTCGCGGCGGCGCAGTTATAAAACGCCCGTTCTCCCAGCTCCCGCACGGAGGCGGGCAGGACGATCTGTGTCAGCTTGGAGCAGTTGTTGAACGCGTAGGCGCCGACGGTCTCAAGTCCCTCGTTGAGGTTGAGCGTGGTGAGCGCAGAGCAGCCGCTGAACGCGCTTTTGCTGACGGTGCGGACGGTGGACGGCAGGGTGATCGTCTTCAATCCGGCGCAGTTCTGGAATGCGGACACGCCGATCTCCGTCAGGCTGCTGCCAAGCTCGAGCACGGTTGCGGCACGGCAGCCGCTGAACGCAAACTCGCCGACCTTCGTCACGCCGTCCGGCAGGCTGATGGCCGTCAGCTTGCTCAGATTTTCAAACGCGTGGGCGCCGATCTCCGTCACGGTGTCCGGGATGGTGACCGCGCTGGTGCCCGTGCGCCCTGCAAGGGCGTAGTCACCGATGATCTCGGTAGTGCTCAGGAAGCTGGAGCCATAGTTTTTATACGGGAAGACCATGAAAACGGTCCCGTTGCCGCCGTACAGGGCGTGCGTTTTCGGGTCGACGCTCAGGTAGGTGCTGCCCTCTTCGACGGTGAAGCTGTCGAGCTTGCCGCAGCCGTTGAAGGGCGTCCTGCCAAAGGCATGGCCGCCGCGCAGCTCGGAGCCGGCGGGGAAGATGACGGTGGTCAGGTTGGTGCAGCTCTGGAAGGCGTTGTCGCCGATATAGGTCACGCTCTCCGGCACGGTGAACTGCGTCAGGCCGGTGCAGCCGTAGAACCACTGGCTGCCGATGGTGTCATATCCGCCCGTGACGGAGGTCAGCGCCTTGCAGTTGTAGAAGACGCTGGTGCCCAGCTTCTCCGGCGACCCGGCAAAGTGGACAGAGGTCAGGGCGTCGCAGCCGTAGAACACCGCGTAGCCGACCGTTTCCACGGTGGCGGGGATTGTCACGCTCGTCAGCTTGTCGTTGTCGCGGAAGCAGCTGTCGCCCAGCACGGTCACGTTCTTGAGGTCGGGCAGCGCCTCGAGGCTCTTAAGCCCGTTGAAGCAGGACAGCGGCAGCTCCGTCAGGCTGCCGGAGAGGGAAACATTCGTCACACTGCTGCAATTATACCACTGATAGCCCTTGGAATCCAGCGTTTTCACGGAATCCGGCAGAATAATTTCCTGCAGCGCCTTGCAGTTGGCAAAGGCATAGGTGCCGATGATCGTCACCGAATCGGGCAGGGCAACGTTTTCGAGCAGCGAACAGCCGTTGAAGCAGTAGGTGGGGATCTCCGTGATCCCTGCGGGGACGGTGAGCTGCGTCAGCTTGGAGCAGTTCTGGAACGTGTACGGGCTCCAGGAGGTCATTTCGGCGGGCAGAACGAGCTTGGTCAGGTTCGTACAGCCGTTGAAGGCGCTCTCACCGAAGGTCTGCACCGAATCGGGCAGGTAGATCTCCTGAATACTTGTGTTAAAGGCAAAGGCGCGGGTCGCAATGTCCGTGATGCCGTCCGGCACATGGACCACGGCCTCGGAGCCGTTATACTTGACCAGCGTGGTGCCCTGGATCGTGAACGCGCCACCGGATGCCGGCACGATGATCCGGCAGTCGGTCGCCGCGTCGCCCGTGACGGCGTGCGCCGTAATGGTCGCCTCTCCCTCGGAAACGGCGGTAACACTACCGTACTGGTTCACAGTGGCGACGCTCTCATCCGAGGACGTCCATGTGACGTCCTGCGACGAAGCGTTGTAGGGCTCGTAGGACACGACGCGCAGAGAATAGCTTCTGCCGATCTCGATGGTCTTTTCCGTCTCGTTGAGCGTGAATGTGCTCATGGGGATCGGGTCGAGCGCCTCGCTCGTGACGGTGACAGTGCAGGTCGCGGACAGGCTCTTGTTGGACAAGGGCACGGCAGTGACCGTGGCGGTGCCGGGCTTCATACCGGTGATCTCGCCGTCCTGCACGCGCACGACCTGCATATTCGACGAGCTCCACATGATCTCCTGCGTGGTGGCGTTTTCCGGTGTCAGAATCGCGGTAAGCTGCGCCGTCTCATTCGTGCGGACAGTGACCGACTGCCGGTCAAGGGCGATGGTCTCCACCTGCACGAAGGGCATCTGCACCTGATAGACCACGTTGTTCAGCGCGTAGTCATAGGCCAGGATGTAAAAATACTCATCCGTCAGCTTGTCATAGAAATCCGTGACGTCGAAGGTCAGCGTCAGCACCTCTTCGGGCATCGCGTCGGAGCCGTCTGCGTGGACGCAGGGCACCATGTAGTCGTAGTAGTCCTCGCCCATCTGGTAGCCCTTGGCGTTGCGCTCGGCGGAGACGAGCATCGCCGCCATCAGATACTGGTTGTCGGAAAGCTGCACGTCGAGGTACACACGGCCGTCCTCGCCGGTGTAGAAGGCCAGATCCTCGCCGTTGACCAGACGCGGTGCCTCTCCGTCGACGGTAAAGTCAAATTCATAAGTCGCGTTTTTGTTGTTCTGCGCGCCATCCGCGTCCACATAAGCCTGCATCGCATAGTGCAGACGGGAGTTGTTGGACAGAGCCGCGCTGAAGGTGCCGCCGACGTCGGTGGCAAGCACCTGCCCGTAGTTGGAGTTGTAATAGCTCTTGCGGAAGTTGATGCCGGAGCCGGCGGCGTAGAGCTGGTCGGTGTCGACGTCGGTGATCTGCACCTCGACCTCCTTCGCGCCGCGCAGCAGACCGGCCTGCAGGTAGTACAGCGTGTCAACGCCGCTGCCGTTGCCCATCGTCAGGGCGATCTTGTCCTTGCTGGCGGCAGGCTCCTGCACACCCTCGGGCAGGTCAAACAGGTAGTGGCCCATGTTGTACAGATAGGTGTTGCCCATAAGGCCGGCGACCTTGGTGGCATAGACCGCCGGGGTCTCGCCGCTGAAGTCGTCCACGTCGAGGATGGGCGCCTGCGTCCAGTCTCCGTAGAAGGCCAGGAACGGGATGGACAGCGTGGCGTGCGACGCGGAGGTCAGGACGACATAGCCCTCGACATAGATGCCATTGTCAAAGTTGGCGTCGAGATAGGCGCGGTCTTCTGCGCTCAGCGTCACGGTGACGGTGACGGTCGTGTCGCCGCCCGCGGGGACGGAGACCGTCTTGCCGTCTAAGGTGCCGCCGGAGACGCGGATGTCGTCGGTGTCCGCCGAGAGGGCATAGCCCGCCTGCGCAATGAAGCTGCCGTCGGCGGTGACCTGCTCGGTCTGTACCAGCGTCTCGATGTCATAGCTGAGCGGCAGCGTGGTCATGTTTTGAATATGGAATTCCAGCGTATACACGCCGGTCTTGCGCGGGTCGTCGCCCAACTCCAGCTTGGTCTTTTCCTCACCGCGCACATACAGATACGCGGGCGACTCCAGCGCGGCCTCCAGATCTACAAGACCGGCGCCCTGCTTTCTGGGCGAGTAGGCTACGCCGCCGTTCATCTCGTCCGTCACGACCTCGGCGGTGGACATCGCCAGACGGTTGATGAGAATGCGGCGGTCTGCCGCGCTCATGGCGGGATAGAGCTTCTTCACATACTGCGTCAGCACGGCTGCCACGCCCGCCATATAGGGCGAGGCCATGGATGTGCCGCTCATGTAGCCGTAGCTGTCGTTGAACGGCAGCGACGAATAGATGCCGCCGCCGGGCGCGGTGATCTCCGGCTTCAGCTCCAGCCCGGGCAGCGGCCCCCAGGAGCTGAAGTCGCTCATGGTCAGGAAGCCCTCACCGGAGGCGTCCAGCGTCAGGGTCTTGACCTCCAGCGCGGCGAGCATTTCGCCGTCGGAGAGGGAGATGGCCGCCGTCGGGATGCGGCAATCCTCGATCGCCATATTCAGCAGGTAGCCGTCCTTGTTGTTGTAGATCAGGCAGCCGATCGCGCCAGCCGCGGCGGCGTTTTTCTGCTTGTCCTCAAAGGACAGCGAGCCGCGGCGGATCACGGCGATCTTGCCGGTCACGTCCAGCTCCGCGAAGTCCTCCGCCGCGCCGGCGCCCGGCACCATCACGAAGGAGCATTCCGCGCTCTCCTGCCCGTTCAGCAGCTCCGCCGCGAAATCATGGTTCTCAATGTCCTGATAGGCGACGGTGTTCCCGCCGGCGGTGAAGGCCGTCTGCGCGCCTGCGTTGATGCTGGCGACGGACAGGGCCGCATGATAGCTCGAGGCCGAGCCGACGATGCCGTTATCGGGGTTCGACGTCAGCGCAAAGTCGCCGTAGGTCGTGGAGAACGACGAGGAATAGGCGTTGCCCGCGGAGCAGTTGAGCAGGATGCCCGCCGCCTCCACGGTGGAATAATAACCGTCCAGCGCGGAGCCGGGTTCTTCCTCGGCAAAGCCGCCGGAGGAGCCGAGGGACATATTGATCACGTCAACGCCCAGCACGATGGCGTCGTTCAGTGCCGCAAGGACGACGTCGGTATAAGCGCCGCCGGAGTTGTCGGAGAACACCTTGAAGATGGCCAACTGCGCCTCGGGCGCCTCGCCGGCAAAGGTGACGTTGCCGTTTGCGTCGACGGTCTTGCCGGCAGCGGTGCCGGCGACATGGGTGCCGTGGTCGTTGCCGTAATAGGTCACCGCGCTTGCCGACGGGATGACGTCCGTGTCGACGTCGGCATAGTCAAAGGCGAAGGGCACCTTCGCGCTGACATACAGCTCGTCCGCCGTCAGCTTGTAGCCGCTGTAGTTGGCCGTCCACAGCGCGGCGTAGGAGTGCGCCAGCAGAGCGCCGTCCGTGTCGGTGGTGTAAAGGAGCTTTTCCAGATCCTTTTCGGTCAGGCGCGGCTCCTTCGGGTCGTTGGCGAAGGCCTCATGCGTCCAGTCCAGACCGGTGTCCAGAATGCCGATGACGACGCCCTGGCCCTGATAGGCCGTGCCGTTGGCAAAGTCCTTCACGGACTGCATCGTCTGCGCAGCGGTATCCGTGACGTCGGTGTACCATTTTTCGCTGAGGCGGACGCTTGCGACGCCGTCCATCGCCTCAATGGCTGCGATCTCGCCGTAGGGCACAACGGCGGAAAAGCCGCTGGCGACCGTGGTGTAGGAATATTTCGTCTCGGCATGGATGCCTGCTGCGTCCATCTGGCGCAGTACCTGCGTCTGCATCGTGCCGATGACGCCGAGCTGCTCCTGCGCCTCCGGCGTAGTCAGGTAATCCTTGATGGACACGCCGTCGGGCCGGGCGTTTTGCTCCCAGGTCTCGACCAGACTTTCCGTGTCCAGCTCGATGATGACGCGAACCTCTTCGTCCGGCTCCGGCAGATCGATCTGCGTGAGCCGGTCGGGGTCTGCGTGGGCGGTGAGCCGCTCGAGGCTCTGCCCGGCGCTGACCTCGTCGGTCACATCGCGCACGACCGCGGTGTTGGCGGCCGGTTCAGTCGCGTCTGTGGCCGAGGCGGTCATGGCCTGCGCCGGCAGCACGGTGACGAGCATCACCAGCGCCAGAAGAAACGCGCAAAAGCGGCGTCCGTGGTTGGCCTTGCTTCTTCTCATGTGCAATCTTCCTCTCTTTGCGTTGATCCTGTGGCGGCGCGGAAAAAACGTGTGCTCTCCGCGCCGCACATCGGGTTTGTTCCATTATAGACCCACCGGCCGAAAATAGCAAGAATAATTTTGCAAAATTTGCATAATTGTTTTGCTGCATCTGCATATATCGTCGCCCGTCTCGCATTTTTTCGCGTTATACGCCAAAAAGGGGCAGCGTGCAGAAGCTGCACACTGCCCTGGCCGTTATTCTTCCTGTCACATCGGGATCAGCAGGAGCGTATGCTCCGGGACGGTGTCGCCGGGCAGGTCGTT
>CAMFCQ010000087.1 GCA_945948915.1 uncultured Clostridia bacterium
TATGGTATGATCAATCTGTATATCTGTGCAGCTGCGGTTGGGGAGGAAATGCGCATGTGCCGTGTGAGCGTAATTGTGCCGGTCTATCAGGTGGAGGCGTATCTGCCCAGGTGCCTTGACAGCATCCTCGCGCAGACGTTTACTGATTACGAACTGATCCTGGTTGACGACGGTACGAAGGACAATTGCCCGGCGATCATGCAGGCCTATGCGCAGCGCGACAGCCGCATCCGCCAGATTCACAAGGAGAATGGCGGGCTGTCCTCCGCGCGCAACGCAGGCCTTGACGCGGCTCGGGGCGAGTATATCGCCTTTGTCGATTCGGATGATTACGTTGCGCCGCGGTGGCTGGAGGATACTGTCCGCGCCGCGGACGGGACCGGCGCGCAGCAGGTGCTTTACAACTATGCGCTGGTCGTGAACGGGCAGGAGCAGGGGCCGTATCTGCGCTTTGCGAGCGAGACGATTGACGTGGACCGGCTTGGCCTGGCCAATTATTTTTATCGGTATTGGATGCCGTATCGGCACGGGCAGGAGGCGTGGAGCAAGCTCTACCGCCGCAGGGTCATCGAGGAAAACGGCCTGCGCTTTGCGCCGAATGATGAAGTTTTCGCGGAGGATACGCTCTTTTCCGCCATGTACCTGATGCACACGCACACCATCGCGGCGCTCAGCGCGCCGTATGTGTACTATGTCCAGCGCGGCGATTCGCTGATGGGCATGAAAAAGCCCCGGCTGGCCCGGCGGCTGATGACGCTGTCCGTTCGGCTGTGGGAATACGCCAGGGCGTGCGGCCGGTTTGATGAGATCAAAAACGTGCTGCCGGTGCTGTGCTACGACAAGCTGATCACCAAGGGCATCCGGCTGGATCCGGATCTTACCGACGTGCACCGCGCGATGGAGGCGTATCGGGAAGACGAGACGATGCAAAGCATCCTGCGTACGCTGATTTCGCCCATGCCGCTGCTGATGTACACGCTCAAGACGCACAAGGGCATCCGCACGCAGATCCGTGCGCGCGTGTTCGCCATGCGCTGGCTGCGCGGCGACGTGAAGGGCGCGGCTGCGCTTGTGGATGGACGGGAGGACACGCCGTGAAGGTCAGCGTCATCATCCCGTGCTGCAACAGCGCCGCTTTTCTCGGTGCGTGCATGGATTCCGTGCTCGCACAGACGATGCAGGATTTTGAAGCGATCCTGATTGACGACGGATCGCAGGACGATACGCTGGCAATCGCGCAGGCCTATGCCAAAAGAGATGCGCGCGTGCAGGTGCTTTCGCAGGAAAATGCCGGCGTGGCCGCCGCGCGCAATCTGGGGCTTGACCACGCGCAGGGCGAGTGGATCGCGTTCGTGGACAGCGACGACCTGCTGCCCGGGGACGCGCTGGAGACAATGCTCTCCGGCGCGCAGGACGGTGTGGATATGGTTGTCTGCGCGCATGAGACGTTCGACGAGAGCGGAAACAGAGAGACCGTCATCCCGCAGACGCGCTGGATGGACAGGCGCGGCGAGGCTCAGCGGCGCGCAGCGGCGCTAAGGCTGATCGAGGGAGACAGCGTGCTCAACATCATGTGCTGCAAGCTGCACCGGCGCGCGCTCATCGAGCGTGAGGGTCTGCGGCTCAGGGCAGGCGTAAAGATCGCGGAGGACGCGCTGTTCAACCTGGAGGCCGTGCTCTGCGGGCGCGGCATCGCGTATGTGAACCGCGTGGCCTACCGCTATCGCACGCACAGCGCCTCCGCCATGCACAAACAGACAGCGGGCGAGATGGCGCGCCACCGGCTGTGGCTGATGGCGATGCGGGATATGCTCCTGCGCCGCGGGCAGATGGAAGCGTACTTTGCTGCCTATGTCGATACCGCCGCACTGCGGCTGTACAAGGACGGCGGCGTGCCGGGCGTGGTGAAGCGGTTTGACGGGGACGTGCTGCCGCTTCTGCCGCTTGATGCCCTGGATAAAGCGAAGCTGACAAGGCGTGCGCGCGTGCTGGCGCGGCTGTGTGCAAGCGGCGCCTATCCATGCGTCTATCCGCTGATCTATCCCGTGCAGGTGATGCGCCGCAAGCTCGGCGAGGCCGCGTTTGCGCTGCGCAGAAAGAAGGAGATGCCGTAATGAACAGGCCGCTTGTGTCCATCGTCATGCCGTGCTACCAGAATGGGCAGACGCTGGCGCGCACCGTGCGCAGCATTCAGGCGCAGACGGAGGCAGACTGGGAGCTGATCGCTGTGGACGACGGTTCCAGAGACGACACGCTGGCTGTCCTCACGCAGCTGGCACAGGATGAGCCGCGCATGCGGGTCATCCATCAGGAGAACGGAGGCGTGTCCGCCGCGCGCAACGCGGGCATGGACGCGGCACGTGGTGCGTGGCTGTCCTTTGTGGACGCGGACGACCACCTTCTGCCGCATGCGCTTGCGCATCTTCTCTCGCTGACTGACGGGGAAACCGACATCGCCTGCGGCGCGTATGTGATGCGCTTTCGTGACGCGGGCGGCCGGGAGGAATATCATGCCTGTGCCGACGGCGATTTGCAGGTCGTGCTGGAGAGCCTGCTGCGCGGGGACAGCGCGCTCAACAGCATGTGCGCCCGGCTGTACCGCACGCAGATGATCCGGGAGCACGGCGTGCGCGCGCCCGAGGGCGTGAAGGTGGGCGAGGATGTGCTCTTCAACCTTGACGCGTTCATGGCCGCGCGTGCCTGGCACATGAGCGGGGAGCCCATCTACATCTACGAATTCGGCGGGGATTCCGCGATGACGCGGGCCAGCAAAGATTTCTATGCGCGCAGCATGCCGATGATCGAGGGCATCGGCCGCTTCATCGATGCGCACGGCCTGGCAACACAGCTGTTCCGCGCGCACATCGATCTCTATGTCCGCACGCTGCGGGCGGACAGGGGACGGGCCAAAGCGGCGCTCTCGCTCAGCCGCGCCATGACAGCGCGCATCACAAAGGATGTAGACTTTGGCAGCCTGCCGGCCAAGCAGAAGCTGTACTATCTGGCGCTTCGCGTGCTGCCGGCATCGAGCTTTCTGCTGCCGTAAGGAACATAGGGGGAAAATGAGCCCATGAGTGAATCACAGGCCGATATCAGCATCATTGTGCCGTGCTATAATGCGGAGCGCTACCTGAGCGTCTGTCTGGAGAGCCTCAAGGCGCAGAAGGAGCCGGAGATTCAGATGATCCTCATCGACGACGGCTCCACCGACGCGACGGGCAGGCTGCTGGATGAATTCGCGCGCACGGAGCCCCGCGCGCGGATCGTCCATGTGCAAAACGGCGGCGTGTCCGCCGCGCGCAACCGGGGCCTTGCGCTGGCGACAGGGCGGTATATCGCGTTCGTGGACGCGGACGACGCGCTGGAGGAAAACAGCCTGCGGACGCTGCACCAGCAGGCGAAGGAAACCGGCGCGCAGATCGTCTCGGCCAATCACACGCTCTTTGACATGGAGAAGGGGCAGCGCGTGCCGGTGCACCTTCCGCCGGTGGCGCAGGAGAGCGCCGGGATCGTCCGGGAGATCATCCACATGCACCGCATCTACAACAACATCTGGAACAAGCTTTACGCGCGCGAGCTGCTTGACGGCCTGCGGCTTGACGAGAATGTGCGCATCGGCGAGGACGCGCTGCTCAACATGCAGCTCTTTCTGCGTGCGAAGAAGGTGACCCATCTGGCGGCGTACACCTATGTCTACCGCGTGCACGGCCAGTCGGCCATGGCGGGCGTCCGCAGCCACAGCGAGGCGCATCAGCCCATGCTGCGCGGCATGAACCGGATTCTGCTGGAGCAGGGCGTGAAGGAGCGGTATTTCAGGGACTTTCTGCAGAGCTGCGTGTGGATCGACGAAAAGGAGCGCGGCATTCTTGCCTGCATGAAGACGTTTGATGCGCGGGTGCGTCCGCTCGTGATGGACGGCGTGCGGGAGGAACACATCCCGCCGCAGGATCAGCGGCTGTACCGACTGGTCAGGCGGGGAGGATTCCCGGCGTTTTACATGCTCATGCGCGTGAAGGAGAAGCTGACGGGAAAGAAATGGGGAATCAGACGATGAAGCGGATCATGCTCTACAACCACGGCGGCTGCGGAAACCGCGGCTGCGAGGCAATCGTGCGCTCGACGGCGGCGCTCTTTGGCGGTCAGGCGGCGGTCTCTCTGGCCTCCGATGCGCCGAAGGAGGACCGCACGCAGGGGCCTTTGGGTGTTCGCAGGATCGTTTGCAGCGAGATTGCGCCCTACAGCATCCGCCGGTTTATCAATTCCATCGGCTTTCGCATGGGCATTCCGCGCGAACAGGAGGTTGCCCGCAAGCATTCTACGATTACCGATCTGGGCAAGCGCAGCGACGTGTGCCTGTCCATCGGCGGCGACACCTACTGCTACAATCATCAGGAGCATTTGCAGGTGGTCAACGGGCGCCTGCGCCGCGCGGGCAAGCCGCTCGTATTGTGGGGCTGCTCTGTGGAGCCTGACATCATAAAGGGAGAGACGCTCGAGGACCTGCGCGCCTACGACCTGATTGTCGCACGCGAGTCGATCACGGAGGAAGCGATGCGCGCTGCCGGGCTGCCGGTTGTGCGCTGGTGCGATCCCGCGTTCACGATGGTCAAGGAGGAACTGCCGCTGCCTCAGCTCTGGCGCGAGGGTAGAACGGTGGGCCTCAACGTGAGCCCGCTGATTCTCAGCTGCGCCAAGGACGGCGAACAGACGCTTCACGCGTTTGCCGCGCTGGTGCGCCATATTCTTGATACCAGCGACTGCGCGGTGGCGCTGATTCCGCACGTGTTCTGGGCGCGCGACAACGACATGGACGCGCTTGAAAGAATCAAGGCGCAGTTTGCGGATGAGCCGCGCGTGTTCCTGCTGCCTGGGGCGCAGACGCTGACCGCGCCGCAGATCAAGGGATACATCAGCCGCCTTGCCGCGCTGGTGACGGCGCGCACGCATGCCTCTGTGGCGGGCTACTCGACCGCCGTGCCGACGCTGGTGATCGGCTACTCGGTCAAGGCCAGGGGCATCGCGCGGGATCTGTTCGGCGAGGAGGCCGGTCATCTGATCCCGGTGCAGGAGCTGAGCGGCGAGGCTGAGCTGATTGCGGCGTACGACGCAATGACGGCGCGTGCGGATGAGGAGCGGGCGTTCCTGCGCTCGCGCATGCCGGCGTACACAGCGGGCCGCGAGGAGATTGTATCTGCGGTGATGAAGCTGGCAAAGTGACAGGAGAGAGACGATGAGACAGACGGTCAGGAAAAGCAAGGCGGAGTGCACAGGCTGCGGCGCATGCACGAGCATCTGTCCCAAGGGCGCCATCACGATGCAGCCGGATGAGGAGGGCTTCCTGTATCCGGCTGTAGACGGCGGAAAGTGCGTGGAATGCGACCTGTGCGAAAAGCGCTGCCCGGCGGGCAAGCCGCAGCAGGCGCACAAATCGCAGGTCTTCGGCGCGCAGAACCGGGACGGGCAGCTCCGGCAGGCTTCCTCCTCCGGTGGCGTATTTACCGCGCTGGCGAAGGAATGGCTGGGAAAGGGCGGCGTGGTTTTCGGCGCGGCCTTTGACGAGGCGCTGCGCGTGGAGCACATCGGCGCGTTTGACGAGATGGAGCTGTCCGGCATGCGCGGCAGCAAGTATGTGCAGAGCGATGCATCGGACGCCATTGCCCATGCGGCGGCGCTGCTGGAGCGCGGCATCCCGGTACTATTCTCCGGCACGCCGTGTCAGATCAGCGGCCTGAAGGCGCGTGTGGGCAGGAAGGACAGCGACCTGCTGCTGACGGTCGATTTTGTCTGCCACGGTGTGCCGTCGCCCGGCGTGTTTGCCTCGTATCTCAAGGAGTTGGAGGCAAAGCGCGGAAAAAAGGTGGTACGCTACGCCTTCCGCGACAAGCGGAAGGGCTGGAAAGACTTCTCCGCCGTGGCGACCTTTGAGGACGGCACGGAGCATGTAGGCCAGCAGACGACGGAGCCGTTCCTGTACGGCTTTTTGCAGAACCTGTATTTGCGCCCGTCTTGCGTGCAGTGCGAAGCGCTGCGCGAGGGGCACCACGCTGCCGACATCACCATTGCGGACCTGTGGGGCATTCAGGAGCTTGCGCCGGACAGGGACGATGACACAGGCATGTCGCTCGTGCTGCTCAATACCAAGCGGGGAAGACAGGCGTTTGAGGCCTGCCGGACGCAGCTTTCGGTTTTCCCGATTGAGGATACACAGAAGCTGCTGCGCCATAACCCGAGCATCGCACACCCGGCGAAGGCGCATTCCAAGCGCGAGGCGTTCTTCAGGCACTATCAAAAGCATGGATTTGAGAGCGAAAAGGTGATGAAGCTGCTAGCCGGCCCCAACCAGCTTGAGCGCGTCTGCACGCGCATTGCGCATCTGCCCCGCGGCCTGATGCGGCGCATCCGTGTGCTGCTTCGCAAAACGTGAAGCCTGCACAGAAATACATATAAATTTGAAGGAAAGGTTTATGAGAAGACTGATTAGGCAGCGTCCGGATATCAACGGCATCACCGAGGGCGTCATCTGGAAGCAGCTGCTCCTGTTCTTTTTTCCGATCGTGCTGGGCACGTTTTTCCAGCAGCTCTACAACACGGCGGACGCCATCATCGTCGGCAAGGCGGTCGGCAAGGAAGCCCTGGCAGCCGTCGGCGGCTCGACGGGCACGCTGATCAGCCTGCTGGTGGGCTTCTTCGTGGGCCTGGCATCCGGCGCGTCGGTCATCATCGCGCAGCTCTTCGGCGCGCGACGGGCGCAGGACGTCTCCCGCGCGGTGCACACGACGATGGCTATGGCGCTTTCAAGCGGTGCACTGCTCACGGTGGTGGGCCTGCTGTTTTCCTCGACGGTGCTTGAATGGATGGGCACGCCGCAGGAGGTCATGACCTATGCGCTGCCGTATCTGAACATCTATTTCCTGGGCATGATCCCGCAGCTGGTGTACAACATCGGCTCGGGCGTGCTGCGCGCGGTGGGCGATTCCAGACGGCCGATGCTGTTCCTCATCTGTGCGGCGCTGACCAACATCGTGCTGGACATCATCCTGGTGCTCGGCCTGGAGCTGGGCGTGCGCGGCGCGGCGATTGCCACGGTGCTCTCCCAGGTCGTCAGCGCGGTGCTGATCCTTGTCAGCCTGTGCCACGCGCAGCCGGTGTACCGGCTGTCCTTCGGGAAGATCCGCTTTCACGGCGACATGCTCAGGCGCATCGTGAGAATCGGCCTGCCTGCCGGCCTGCAGTCGGTCATGTATTCGCTGTCCAACCTCATCATTCAGGCCAGCGTCAACGGCTTCGGCACGGACGTGATGGCGGCCTGGACGGCATACGGCAAGATCGACGGCCTGTACTGGATGACGGTCAGCGCGTTCGGCGTGGCCATCACCACGTTCGCGGGCCAGAACTTCGGCGCGCAGCGCTACGACAGAATGCGCCGCAGCGTACGCGTGTGCCTGGGCATGGCCGCGGGCCTTACGGTCTTCATGAGCGCGCTGATTCTGACGATCGGCCGTCCGATGCTGGGCATGTTTACGGACGATGCGCACGTCGTGGAGACGGGCATGAGCATCATCCGCCTGATCGTCCCGATGTGGATCACCTATCTGTGCATTGAGATCCTCTCCGGCGCGATGCGCGGCGCGGGCGATTCGCTGGTGCCCACGCTGATGACGCTTGCGGGCGTGTGCCTGATGCGCGTCTTCTGGGTCACGGTCGTCGTGCCGAGGGTGCATCGGCTGCCGGTGCTGATGCTCAGCTATCCGATCACCTGGGTGATCACCTCGATCATGTTCATCATCTATTATCTGCGCGGCCGGTGGCTTGACCGCTGCAAGGCCCGGCAGGGGAGCGTGTAAATGCCGTGAAGGAAAATGCACAAAAGCCGCCCGTGGTGCTGCCCGTGCGGCGCAGGCTGATGGCATCCGCAGTCGCCTATCTTCTGGGCATTTTTCTGACGACAATCGCCGTGCTTCCGGCAAGGTTTCTGTATATCCTTTGCGCGTTTTCGCTTGCATGGGGCGCTGTGCGCCTGCTGCGGCGAAAGCGCGCGCTTTTTTGTCTGCTGGCGTTCATGCTGCTGCTGGGCCATCTGCGCGCAGGAAATGCGCTGCGCCAAAGGGATCTGCCGACAGCGCCGGGCGTGCGCATCGAAGGCACGGTGAAGGAGATCGTCAAGCCTTACCGCGTGCTGCTGGAGGACGTGACGATCGACGGCGAGGCGGCGGCGTCGCGGCCCGTGGCCGTCACGCTGATGCAGGAGGAAGAGCGTGACGGCGCGCTGGAAGAGCCGCAGGTCGGTCAGCGCGTGCAGGGCACGGGACGGCTCTTTGTGCCGGAGGAGCCGCGCAGCGTCGCCGGCCTGGACCGGCGGGTGCGGGCGATCTGCGACGGCTATGAGCTCTCCGGCTACCTGCTGCCGGGCTGGGAAGCGCAGGGGGAGGCTCGGTTTTCCCTGGGCGAACAATTCAGGCGGATGCGCAGCCGGATTGCCGCGTGCATGGAGGCGCTCTTTGGCGGGCAGGCGGCGCTGTTTCAGGGTGTGCTGCTTGGCGACAGGTCCGGTCTGGACAGCGAAATCACGGCGGCCATGCGGCTGACGGGCACGGCGCACATCCTGACGGTTTCCGGCCTGCACCTGAGCATGATCGCGGGCGTGGTCAGCGCGCTGCTCGCGCGTGTGCCGGTAGGGCGCAGGATCCGTTTTGTCCTGCTGAGCGCGTTCCTCATGTTCTTCACCGGGCTGACGGGCGCTGCGCCCGGCACAATCCGCGCGTGCATCATGGCGATGCTGCGGGAATACGCCGTCGTGCGCGGCAGGCGGTATGAGCCGCTGACGGCGCTGTCCTGCGCGGCGCTGCTGATGACGCTGGCTGTGCCGCTGTGGGCGCTCAATGCGTCGTTCCAGTTTTCGTTCTTTGTCGTGCTGGGTATCCAGCTCTTCTCGCGCCTGCTGACGGGCTTTGCTAGACGGCATGTGCACGCAGGCGCGATTGTGCAGGAGCTGCTGGGGATGACGGCGCTGTGCGTCAGCGCGCAGATCGCCTCCGTGCCGATGCAGCTGATGCTCTACGGCTATGTGCCACTGCTGTCCCTGCCGATGAATCTGCTGTGCAGCATGCTGATGCCGGCGCTGCTGCTGGGCGGCTGGTGTACCGTGCTGCTGGGCATGATCCATCCCGCGCTCGGCGCGGCGCCGGCGCATCTGCTGGCGGCTGCGGCCTCCGGCTTCGAGCGGCTCAGCCTGTGGGCGGCGGAGCTTCAGCATGCGATTGTGCGTCTGCCCGCGCCGCAGGGCGCATGGGTGCTGCTCTTTGCCGCGCTGCTGCTGCTGCTCACGAACCGGATTCGCTATGGCCGGTGGAGAAGGCAGGCTGTCTGCCTGCTGGCCGGCGCGCTGGCGCTTGCCTATGTGCCGCGGCTGGTGCCGCCGTCGCGGTATGTGCAGCTGGACGTGGGGCAGGGCGACGCGGCGCTGCTGGCGAGCGGACGCCGCGCCGTGCTGGTGGACGTCGGCCCGGTGGACAGCTATGAGATGCTGCGGTATCTGCGCCATGAGGGCCTGTCTGTCGAGGCGGTGATCCTGTCGCACCTGGATGAGGATCACGCGGGCGCGCTGGAGACGCTGCTCTCTTCCGAGGTGGAGATCCCGGCGGTGATCACGTCGCCGCGCGCCGCGCAGGAAGAGGCAGGCTCTGAGGCGGTACAGGCGGCGCTTGCGCACATGAATCAGATGGGCATGGCGCTGCTCGAGGTGCAGCGCGGCGACCGGCTCGCGGCAGGCGGCGCGGCGATTGACGTGCTCTCGCCGGACGACACGCTGTCAGGCAGCAACGAGCGCTCGCTGCTGCTGCATGCAGAGATGGAGGATGTGACGTTTCTGCTGACGGGCGATCTGACGCAGGAGAGCGAACCGATTGACATTCCGCAGGCCGACGTGCTCAAGGTGGCGCATCACGGCAGCAAGAACGCCACGAGCGATGCGTTTGTGCAAAAGGCCGCGCCAAGGCTGGCGCTCATCAGCGTCGGTGCAAACAACCGTTACGGCCATCCGAGTGGGCGCGTGCTGTCGTCTCTGGAGGACATCGGCGCACAGGTGCTGCGGACGGACGAGGCGGGCACCATCACGCTGTGGCTCAGGAACGGATCCTGGCGTGCCGACACCTTTCTGCCGGAAGCGGCGCGCTGACCGCAGCATATGCGCCGGACGGATTGCATATATT
>CAMFCQ010000088.1 GCA_945948915.1 uncultured Clostridia bacterium
CGCTCCCATGCGACCTCCGCCGCCCGGCTGTGGCCGCAGGGCTTCTCCATCATCAGGCGCTCAAAGGGACTGTCGGTAAAGTATCTCACGGCGCATCCTTGTTCACGTCGTCGTCCTCATCGTCATCGTCGAAATCCAGATCGTCGATATCCGGCACACGGCCCGTTTTTTCCTTCTTCTTCAGGAGCACCAGGGCTGCCGCACCGCCGCCGATGAACACGGTGAGCAGCAGCAGCGCCATCATCGCAGGCACGCTGTCCTTCTTTTCCGGCTCTGGCGCTGCCGTGGGCTGGTGCGTCGGCGAGGGTGTCGGCGCGAGGGTGGGCACGGGCGTCGCGGCGGGTTCAGGCGTCAGCTGATTTCCCAGCACGGAAAGCAGATCGGCATCGTCCACCAGATTGAGGAAATACGTTTCGTAGAGGTCGCCCTCTTCATCCACCGGCTTGTCATAGTCGATGACGATGTAGTAGGTCTGTCCCTGCTTCGTCTGCACGCTGATGAACTGCTTGTTCGTCGCCTTGCTGTAGAGCAGGTCGAGCGTCTTCATGTTGCCGTTCACGGCAAACGCGGAGCCGGAGGAAGGCCCAGCAATCATACCTTCCAGCACCTTTTCCGCAATGTCCGCCACCATGTCCGCGTCAATGGTCGGCACGGTCACAGACATTTCAGCCGTCACAGCAGGGATGGGCGTTGCCGTAGGCACGGGCGTCGCTGTCGCGGCAGGTTTGCGCGTGGGCGTTGCCCTGGTGTCCGTGCTGCTCCCGCCGGAAGAATCAGGCTTTTTCGTCGGCTTCGGCGTTGCGTCCGGCTGACCGTAGAAGGGATTCTTCACATAGACCGTTTCGGAGTAATTGCCCGCCCTGTCCACGGCCTGCACCGCGATCTTCTTCTTGCCGTCCGCGTAGTCCTCAATCCTCGCATCCAGTACATCGCCCTTGCAGACCAGCCTGTGCCCGTTGATGAACACGGCCTCCACGCCGGAGATCTCGTCGGACGCTTCGATGCAGAGCATATCGCCGCTGATGCCCGCACGAACCGTGGGTGCTTTGCTGTCAAAGCAGATGATGGCCTCGCTTTTTGACTGCACATTGCCCGCATGGTCAGTGATGCTGACATAGAGCGTGCTGTTCTCCCTGAGCGTGACCGCATACTCCTTCTCCTGCGAATCACCGTCTGCCACCGTCGTCCATGCGCTCGGCGCGGCGAGCACGATTTTGATGTGTGCCCAGCCCGTGCCGTTCTGGTCGCTGATCTTCACCATTGCCGTCGCCTTGCCGGTCTGCCACGTTTCAGGCGGCGTAATGGAAATCGCATAGCTGCCCACCGGGATGATGGGCGTTGGTGACTGGGTTGGCTCCTGTGTCGGTTCCGTTGTGGGAGCCGTCGTGGGTTCTGTCATCGGCTCCTGCGTCGGTTCCACCGTGGGCTCTGTTGTAGGTTCCGTTGTAGGTTCCATTGTCGGTTCTGCCGTGGGTTCCTGTGTCGGCTCCGAAGATGGTTCTGTCGTCGGTTCACTTGCGGGCTCTGTCGTCGGCTCTGCAGAGGGTTCGGTCACAGGCTCCTGCGTGGATTCCGGCTCATCCTCCGTCGCTGCCTCAGGAATGCCCTCCGGCTGAATATGCGAGTCGCCCGTTTCCTCATCGTCATCCATAACTGCCGCCGCGCTCTCCGGCGGAGTGTCCGGTTCTTCCTCCCGCATGGTCGCCTCTGCCGGGGTGTTATCCGGCGCAGAATCCTGCTGCACATCTTCCGCTTCGCTGTCCATCTGCACAGCATCCCCTGCCGGGAGCGCCTCCGCCAGCACGTTCGCCACGAACGGCGCGGCCATCGAGCCGCCCATCACCAGCGCCAGCAGCATGGCGACAGCCTTATTCCTGCGCTTCGTCTTCCTGTTCATCCGCCTTCTCCTCCTTCGGTTCGTTAGCGGGCAGGGCGTCCGTCTCCATCGTCCTGCCATGCAGCAGATCGTCGAGCTGCTCCGGCGTCATCTGCATCCCGCGCACGACGTGGAGGATGCCCATGTTCTCGGCCTCCTCCTGCTGCGCGGCCATACGCCTTGCCTTCTCCTCGGCTTTTTTCACCGCCTCGTCTGCCTTGGCGCGGTTGTTGCGGATTCTCTGCAAATCCGCCCGCCAGTCCGTCCTCGTGTTGGTTCGTCTGTTCTTCATCCATACAGCCTCCCATATCCATAAAAGTGCTCCTGCCAGTAGGGCCTGCTCAGATCGGCAAAGCCCAGCGGGCTGCCGCAGTGGATCATCCACCCGTCGCCGACATACAGCCCGCAGTGCGTGATGCCGTCGTTGCCGTCCACGCCCTCACCCAGCGTTCCTGTAAAGAAGATAACGTCGCCCGGGCGGGCTTCCTCCGCGCTCACCGGGCGGCAGGCCCCGTAAAGCCCCGTCGCGCCCAGTCTGCCGACGTTGCTGACGCCGGTTTCCGTGAATACCCACGAGATAAAGCCGGAACAGTCAAAGGACGTTTCGGGGTCGCTGCCGCCCCAGACGTAGGGATATCCGACAAACTTTTCCGCTTCCTCCATCAGACTGGCGAACTGCGGATCTGCATCCAGATACGCCTGCGGTACGTCGTAAAGCTGCGGCTCCTCAAGCTGCGAGGCGTGCGGCATCCCGGCGAAAAGCTCCGGCATGTTGCCCAGCGACGCCATGTACAGCGCATATATGCCCAGCTGGTCGTGGCTGAGCATGAGACACGGCAGGTGCGAAAGGTTGTTGTTCTTCACCGTGACCGTCGCCGTTCGATATTCATATGGCACCTCGACCTCTCTGGGCAGCAGCTCCCATCTGCCTCTGCCCGTTATCGGATCAACCACCCACTCGTACTCGAATTGCACCTCCGTCCTGTACCGGGTTTCCGTCTCCACGCTGACCGTGACCTCGTACTGCCTGGTAAAGATGGTCTCCAGCACGGGATACGCCGTGTCCATCGTCCACTCGCCGCCGATCATCGCGCAGACAAGGGCAATGAGGGCATACGGGTCATGCCAAAGCTCCGCCTGCTCGATGGTCGCCTCGTCAACCTCCGGGTGCAACAGCGTATAGTTGTCCAGCTCATGCTGAAGGTCGGTTTCCATCTGTCGGTAAGCCTGCTCCGCAGCGAGCACGTCGGTTTCCTCTGCCGGATAGGTGCCGATAACGACGGCCTGCAAAACAGCCTGCACGATGGGCGTGCAGGCCGTGAAGGTATTGAGGATGTAGAGCAGCATCAGGGCGACGGCAAGAAGGGCTAGCCAGCCCTTCCCCCTGCGGCGCACGCGGCGTACTCCGCCCTTTGCGCTCGCTCCGGCGGCTGCCGCCTGTTTGCCCGCCTGAACCGCCGATGTAGCAGGGCCATGCGTGACCCGTCCCGCCTTTGCCGCAGCGTATTCGCGCCGGATCTTCCGCTTCTGATAGGCGGAGGAGGCTGTCCTTCCCAGCGAATCCGTCGCCCGGACACCCTCCCTTGCCGCCTGCTGCGCGGAGTTTTCCTCATGGCTATCCTCCTCATCGGAGCTACGCATATGATTACGGACTGCATCTCCTAACGGGCCACGATTGTACAGCTTTCCCCTTTGGTCAGCCTCCTTCGTTCCTGTTCTTCTGTTTTGCTTCATACTCCCTCCAATTTCTTTCCTGCTGACAATCTGCTTGCTCCGCAATTCTGCAAAGCGACAGGACAAACATTGTCACAAACGCCGCTGCGGCAAGGGTCAGAATCGTGCCAATCACGATGTTTCCGCCTCCTTTCCAGTCTCCGAGAAGCGCGTGGTCATGAGCTGATAGAGCTGCGTGTCCTTCGGGAATCTGTCCACGAAGGGCACAATGGTGCCGCCGTAGCACAGCAGCCCCTCGCCCGGCACGCCCTGCTTGATGTAGGCCAGCTCCTGCCGCGAGATGTTCAGCAGATCGGCGAGGATGTCCGCATCGCCCGGCCCCTGCGTGAGCAGAACCATGTAGTCCGAGTTTTCAAAGATGTTCTGAATCTCGACCGCCTTGCTGTTCATCAGGTCCTTGATGTTCTGGGTGATGCCCGTCGGGATGCCGCCCCATTTCCTAAAGCGCTTCCAGATTTCCACGGTATGCGCGGCGGTCTGCGGCTCGCGCAGCAGCAGGTGCATCTCATCGACATAATACCGGGTGTTCTTCCCGGCTGCTCGGTTGGTCGTCACGCGGTTCCAGACTTGATCCTGCACGATGAGCATCCCCAGCTGCTTGAGCTGATTGCCCAGCTCCCGGATGTCGTAGCAGACGACGCGGTTATTCAGGTTGACCGTCGTCCGGTGATTGAACACGTTCAGGCTGCCGGTGACGTAGCGCTCCATCGCCGCGGCGATGTACTGCGCCTCCGGGTCGGGCCGCTGGCAGAGCAGATCGTACAGGTCGCCCAGCACGGGCATGTTCTCCGGCTTCGGGTCGGCGAAATACTTTTCGTAGACCTTCGGCAGACAGTTGTCGATGATGCTGTGCCCCTTGGAATCCAGCCTGTCCTGCCCGACCATGAGCTCGCAGAGGGAGAGGATAAACTCGCTCTTCAGCCGCAGCGGGTCGCCCTCGTCGTTGTAGTCCATGCTGATGTCCATCGGGTTGATGTGATCCCTCGAATTGGCTGAGATGTGGATAACCTGCCCGCCCAGACGCAGCACCAGTGGTGCATACTCGGATTCCGGGTCGCAGATGATGACGTCGTCCCGCGTCACCAGGATGACGTTGGTCATCTCGCGCTTGCCGCAGAAGGATTTGCCGCTGCCGGACTTGCCCAGAATCATGCCGTTGGGATTGCCCAGCAGCTGCCTGTCCACCATGATCATGTTGTTCGACAGCGCGTTGAGGCCGCAGTACAGCGCGCCCACGCCCGTCTGAAACAGCTCCTGCGTCATGAACGGGACGAGGATGGCGACGCTTTCGGTGGGCATCGCCCGCTGGATCTTGATCGGGTTGTATGCCAGTGGGAGGCACGCGCACATCGCCTGCTCCTGCTGGAAATCGAGGCTGATGAGCGCGCAGCTCATGGCCTGCGCCCTGCGGCGCGCCTGCTCCAGATTGCTGGCCAGCTCCTTCTTCGTGCTGCCCGTGCAGACGAACAGGATCGTCACGAAGAAGAGATGCTCGTCCTGATTCATCAGCTTGTCCAGCAGCTTTTTGGCGTCCGGTCCGTAAACCGTCAGGTCGCTGGGCAGGATGTCCATGTCGTAGCCGGAGCGCACGGCCTTCTTCTGCTCCTCGATTTTGGAGCGGTCCAGCTCCGTAATCGTGTGCTTGACCATGCGGATGGCCTCCGCCTGGTCGATGGCCCGGATGTGAATGGACGTGAACAGGATGCTGTCCATCTCCAGAAACGTCTTGAGGCACCGGTCATTCAGTCCGTTCGCGTCAATCCGTATGACCGACGCGGCACAGTACCGCTCGCCGATGCGGAACGTCCTGCCGTCCCTGAACTCAAACGAGCTGGGCGCGATGAAGTCCTGCGTTCTCAGGCCGCTGGGTACCAGCCAGTCCCAGTCAAAGTGGAACGGCTCCTGCTCGTCCATGTGGAAGATGCGGTGCAGGAGCGCCAACCGCCCCTTGCCGTCCACCGGCTCCGCCTGCACGCCGACCTTTTTGAAGTTGGCCATCAGCTCCGCCTCGATGCGCTCCAGCCTCGGTCTGGCGCTCTTGATGGCCGACGCCTCCACGCTAAAGGAGATGGTCTTGAGCCGCTGTAGGCCGTCGTTGCCCTTGGCCAGCTGGCTGCGCAGGATTCCGCTGAACTCCTCGCGGATGTCGTCCAGCGCGTCGCCCTGCGGCGGGATGGTCACGCCCTTCTCGATTTCCTCCTGCGGGATGCCGAGGTTGTAAAAGGCCATCTGGAACTGCACGGAGCAGTCAAAGCTGTTGATGAACCGCTTCCATGCGGCAAAAATGGTCTCCTGCTCCTCCTGCATGGAGAGCTGGTAGTTGATGTCCTCAAACCGGACGGTTTTGGAGTACAGCGTTTCCCCGACGCGGCAGATGCCGTCCGGGAACATGCGCTGATACGGAATGGTCTGCTGCGCGGTGGCGGGATATTTGCCCGTGCCGCGCGCCCGCTTCACGGCCTCACGGATCAGCCGCTTTTCTTCGCGGGTGAGCTTTCGCTTTTTTGTTTCGGACAATGGCTTTCACCTCCCTGCTCAGCTGTGCCTGACGCTCCAGCAGCATGTAGTAGTTTTCCGTCTGGTAAATGCGCTTCTTCGGGCGCAGAAACGTCGCCTCGATGAAGTGCCCCAGCACGGTTTCCAGCGGCTCGCCGTTCTTTTCATAGACGCCCAGCAGAAAAAACGGCAGCATGACCGCCACCATCACCAGTGACGCCGCGCCACCCGGAAGAACAGGCCGCAGGATAAAGTAAAGCGGGACGCCCACGAGCGCCCCGCCGCCAAAGCAAAATATTTGCCTTTTGGTGAGATTGAAGACGACCTTCTGCTTGACACGGGAAAGGTCCTTGGGGATGTTGACACTGATCATGTATCTTCCTCCTTCGTCAGTGTGCGCTCAGAACGCTTTTTGCCAGGCTGCTGGTCTTCATCAGCGAGAAGCAGAGCAGCACCGTATAGCCGATGCACGTCCAGATTGCTTTGGTGATGTCGGTCTCTACGGCGATATTGCGGATGAGCACGGCGTAGATCGCCACGCACAGCATGATGAGCACGGCCTGCACGCCGAGCGCAAACAGGCTGCGCAGGTAGTTGGTGCCCATCTGGCTCCACTCCCGGTTGGCAAAGGTCGCCATGGGGATGGGCGCGACGGACGCGACCAGATAAATCTCAATCATACGCCCATAGGTGATGATGAAGATGCAGATGGTCAGCGCCCACATCGTAATGGAAATCAAATGGCTCTGTATCCACAGGCTGAACAACCCGCCCAGTTCCATCTCCATGAGCCGCGCTTCAAGGTCGGCCATCGCGCTGTCGATCCCGATGCTCGTGCTCCCGGTGATCAGGCCGGACGCCTGATTCACAAGGCTCTGCGTCAGCTCGAAGATGCCCTCGACGATGTTCCATGTGTTGGAGACGATCAGGATGGAGATCGCCGTCTTGAACGTCCACTTGTAGAGGAGAAAGAGGTCGAAGTCGTGCATGTTGTTGCGGTCAACGAGCATCTGCACCAGCTCCAGCGTCGCCACCAGCGCCAGAATCACGCCCGCCACCGGCACGACGACGTTGTCCGACAGGCCGCGCACCATGGCAAAGATGCTGCCGTTCCACGCCTGCGGCGTCGCGCCGACGTTTCCGGCGATGCCCGCGATCTGCTCGTTGACGTTGTCAAACAGCCCCGTGAGCGCATCCATGATGCCTCCGACCAGCATTTTCCCCAGCCATTCGGTCAGCTTATCCCAGATAAAATTCAATATTTGTCCCTCCCTTCCAAAACTCCCGGCCACCCGGGAGATCGACGGGTTTCATGCGGCGTGACCCTTTCCGGCATCAGAACAGCGTGGCAAGGATCGGGATCACAGTCGTGCCGAAGAGCGCCACGGCCGCGCCAGCCATGAGCTGCTTGATGCCCTGGGACTTCGCGCCGGGGTTGTCCGAGCCGTAGCCTTCCAGCAGGTTGATGACGCCCCATGCGCCATAGCCCGCACCGAGGGCAACCACACAGGTCTGAAGGGTATTGATTGCAGTGGTGAAAAACGTCATTCTTTTCTTAAACCGGAAACTGTGGGAGATTCTCAGATATTTCTCATATTTCGTCAAAACCAGAAAGAAAAACGCTGGAACACCCTTCGTCCAGCGCCTCCCGTTCCGGTTTATCCTCCTTATTTCGATATTTTGACTGATTCCTTCTGGTCTTGTACGCGCGCTGCACGGGGCGGCGCACGGATGAATTGAATCAGGCAGAACATGGGTATCCCCCTTTTCTTCTTCAAATCGCTCGATCAAAAGCGCACAAAAAACACAGGCTCGAAGCTGAGTCTGTGCTTTGTATGCTTCATGTGGCTTCTATGTGCATTCGCTTTCCGGGCGTTGACTGGTTATTCATGCTCCAGCAGACGCATGGCGCGCTTCCTGACCTGTTCCTCCATTAGCTTTAGCCGCTTGGGCGGCAGGTTGTACCGCGCATGGCGCTTAAACCGGAAGGTCAGCAGCCTGCGAAGCTGCTCACGGTTTTCCTCCGTCATGAAGCGTCTGGCCGTCGCAAAGAAATCGTCGTACACACAGGGGACCAGCGTGTCGATGTATTGCTGAAAGGCTTCCGCGCTCTCATAATCCTCCGGCCCGGCCTGATTGAACAGGGAATTGCCGTGGTCAAACAGCGGCGCGGGCGCGGCGATGGTGTTCGTCCGGTTGTCGATCATGAAGCCGAAATTGCCGTAGTGCCTGTCCGTATTGCAGATGACGGCGTCGAGCACGAGCATATCCCGGAAAGCCTTCATAAAGGGCTCGCCCAGCGCGTCAACATACCTGACCGCCGCCTCAAAGCCGCCCGTGCGCACGAGGTTGCCAATGGGCATATACGCATGATCCACGTCCGTGAACAGCGCACAGGTCGAGCAGAGCCTGCCCTTCCACTTTGACAGCCCATACGGGATGGCGTCGATGCCCATGACCTCGGCAACCTGTGAAGCGTAGTATTCACAGTAGGGCTCTGCGCCCGTATTATATCCGCCCTCCGTTCCTCCCTTGAACAGCGTCACCCTGCCGCTGATTCTGCGCCAGCATTTGGGCAGCATGCCGTTCGTGGTGAACTCCGGACTGGAAGCCAGCGAGGAACGGTTGCTGCTTCCATAGCCCGTGAAAGCGATCAGTGCAAGCACCTCACTGAACCGGTTTTCAAAGAGGTTGTACTTCGCAAAGGTTCCCTCGAAGCCTTCCTCCACCACCCAGTAGCTGTCGTCCACGGACAGCCCCTTGCAGACTGCAATGATGCCCATCGGGCGATTCGCATTCAGCCCGCATTTGGCGAGGAACCTGTTCACATACGCCCGGTTGCGCGGAATCGTGCGATGGCGCAGCCAGCGGCTCACGCCCTCCGGCGTTTGCTCCATATCCAGAGGCAGCAGGTGTTTCTGTTCCTCGTTGATCCAGTGGATGTCAATCTCTGGTGTGCTCGCATCGTTCGTCGCGGAAAACCGCATGAGCGGAATGTCGTACTGCCTGAGTTCAAGCTCCATGCTGCCTCCTCCTTTCGGTGTTCTTGCTGTACTTACTTTACCACAATCCTCCCTTTCTATCAAGGCATTTCATCATCCGGTAGCTTCGCCTGGGATTCGTGCAAATCATCCTCCGCCCCGTCCACCACAAACGTCCGCGCAGGCTCGTTTTCCTTCACTTCATAACCGCCGCTCAGATACTTAGCGATGTCAAACGCATTGCGCTTGTCGGCATCCGAGAGGTATTTGAAGTACGGGTGCTTCGTGATGTCGTACTTGTCGGAGAGAAACGGACGGACGCCGCGAAGCTGCAGGATGCACTTGCTGCCATCCAGAACGGCCAGCTCGTCCTGCGTCATCAGCTCCTTGCCCAGCTTCTGGTAATTGAGCGAATGGGAGGTTTCCCGTCCACGGCTCTCGCCCGTGTTGTAGGTGTCAATCGTCTCCCGTCCCAGCGTCGCGGACAGCTCCTTGAGCGTGGTCGGCTCCTTGCCGCCGAGGAAAATGAAGCTGTCACAGTTGCCGACAATCGTATCGGCATTGTCCTTGTACAGCGCCTTGAGCTGGCTCTGCGCCTGCAGAATCAGGCAGGCGGAGATCTCGCGGCTGCGGATGGTTGCCATCAGCTTTTCCAGCCGGGGAATCTGCCCGATGTTCGCGCACTCGTCGATGAGGCAGCGCACATGCACCGGCAGCCTGCCGCCGTACACGTCGTCGGCCTTCTCGCACAGCAGGTTGAACATCTGCGTGTAGGCCATCGAGATGAGGAAGTTGAACGTGTCGTCGGTGTCGCTCATGATGAAGAACATCGCCGTCTTTCTGTCGCCGACGGTATCCAGCTCCAGCTCGTCATAGGCCGTCACCGCGCGCAGCTCCGCAATATCGAAGACCGCCAGCCGCGCACCGCAGGAAATCAGGATGGACTTCGCCGTTTTGCCAGAGACGAAAAGTCAAGGACTTTTTCATCAAATTCAAAAAGAA
>CAMFCQ010000089.1 GCA_945948915.1 uncultured Clostridia bacterium
TCGGCATCGGCGACAAGCACATCGAGGTCATCGTCCATCAGATGCTGCGCAAGGTTCGCGTCGAGGACGCCGGCGACACCAACATGCTGCCGGGCTCCATGGTCGATATCTTCCACTTCGAGAAGGAGAACGAGAAGACGATCATGGCGGGCGGCCGTCCGGCTGTGGCCAAGCGCATCCTGCTGGGCATCACCAAGGCGGCCCTGGCCACCGAGTCCTTCCTCTCCGCCGCCTCCTTCCAGGAGACGACCCGCGTGCTCACCGAAGCCGCGATCAAGGGCAAGGAGGATCACCTCGTCGGCCTCAAGGAGAACGTCATCATCGGCAAGATCATCCCGGCCGGTACCGGCATGCCGCGCTACCGCGACGTCGAGATCAAGGAGATGTACTGATTCTCTCCCGCAACTGCATCATTCGGGGGCTTCCGGGAAACCGGAGGCCCTCTTTTCAGGTTTTGGCTCCCCAAAACCGAATCGCCCTTGAAATTCGGGGGGCGAGTAAGGTATAATGAACCATCAGTCTGTTGACAACCACGCCGCGCGAACGGGCGGCGCAGCCGAGGAGGAACAACACATGAAGAAATGGATGACGCTGCTGCTTGCCTGCCTGCTGTGCTGGTGCGCCGCGGGGGCGATGGCGGAGGAGCCGGTGACGCTGAGTTTTGGTGATAACATAAGTTTTAAAATTTACCCGAATGGTTATATCAGTAGTGAAAACCCTGGTGTTCTGGTTCTACATACGGGTTCCTATATCTTTACAGGAGTATCAGTAGGTCAATCTGATAACCCTCTTGATTTTTATGCGAATGCGTATGGTAAGGAACCTGGGAATAATCAGAACGTAAGCTATGATGTGACTTTTAAAGCACTGGAAATTGCAGTCGATCCTGGTTGTACAGCTATCCGTTTCTTCGCGGATGATGTAGATGCGAACGCGGAAAACTGCAAGATCACGATCAACCTCAGTAGTATCAATGACGGAGTAGGGAAATCTCATTTTGTGCATGCCTCTTCTTGTCCCGCATTCAACAACAACCAGCCGGAGAATAACAATACTGTCGAGATTCTTGTTCATAATGTTTCCGGAACACTAGAGTTTGGCAGAGATGGCAGTCATAATGAGAATATTGTCAGCCGGGGCGTCACACTGACCTACGATGATGAGGATGGGAAGAAAGTGACGATTGACGGAAACGTTGAAAACGATCCAAATAACGATGAGAATCTATGGATCAAAACGTCTTCCTGCCCATACCACCTGACGTATCAACCGACAACCGCAACCTGTACGGCGGCAGGAAAACAGGGTTATTACACCTGCACGATCTGCAAAAGGATTTATCTGAACGAAAACGCAACGGGCGAAACGACGTTGGCGGATTTGCCGGAGGCTGGGCCGCTGGGCCATGAGTTGACGCATGTGGACGGGAAGCCCGCGACCTGCACGGAGGACGGCAACATCGAGCACTACCGCTGCACCCGTGAAGACTGCGGCAGGCTGTTCAGCGACGCCAACGGCACGAAGGAACTGACGGCCGGCGAGGTCATTCTTCCGATGCTCGCGCGCACCGATGACCTCCCGCAGACCGGCGACAGCAGCCATCTGTTGGGCTGGGCGGCGCTGCTGGGCGCGTGCTGCGCGGGGCTCTGGCGCCTGAGAAGGCGCTGTTGAGCATCAACAAGAATATGAGGCAGGGGGAGCGCATCCTCCTGCCTCTTTGGCATGGACGGGCTACGGCGCAAATGGGACGTAATACTACTCTCAAATAAAATCGGCCATGCAATAACCGGCCGTCAGGTAACGCTTCGCTCCCTGACTGCTTTTCTTTGATCGCTTCGCGATATGGAGACGTTGGGGGATTTCATCCCCCAAACCCCTAGCCTGGGGACCAGTCCCCAGACCCCTTCTTCGCTTCGCGCTTATAGCTCGTTTCTATTTGAGAATAGTATAAATGACAAGAAATCTCCAATTTCTTCAAAAACGTGCAGAATTGTGCAGGAGATTGGCAGAGAATTGCCGAAATATCATAGCACCGGCATATCGCCGCATGAACAAAGTTTTGATTGTTTTCATATGAAGGAGGGCGTTTCCCATGGCGAACCGTATCGTATTGAACCCGATTTCCTACCACGGCAAGGGCGCGATTGAGAACATCGTGCCGGAGCTCACTTCCCGCGGCTACAAGAAGGCGTTTGTCTGCTCTGACCCGGCGCTGGTCAAGTTCGGCGTGACCGCGAAGGTCACCGACCTGTTGGACAAGGCCGGCTTTGCCTACACCGTGTACAGCGAGATCAAGCCGAACCCGACCATCGAGAACGTGCTCTCCGGCGTGGAAGCCTACAAGGCCTGCGGCGCGGACTGCATCGTGACCATCGGCGGCGGCTCCTCCATGGACACCGCGAAGGCCGTCGGCATCATCATCAACAATCCGGAGTTCGCGGACGTGCGCTCCCTGGAGGGCGTTGCGCCGACGAAGAACAAGACCGTCTTCACCATCGCCGTGCCCACCACTGCCGGCACCGCCGCTGAAGTCACCATCAACTACGTCATCACCGACGTGGAGAAGAAGCGCAAGTTCGTCTGCGTCGACGTGCACGACATCCCCGAGGTCGCCGTCGTCGATCCGGACATGATGTCCTCCATGCCCAAGGGCCTGACCGCCGCGACCGGCATGGACGCGCTGACCCACGCCATCGAGGGCTTCACCACCAAGGGCGCCTGGGAGATGACCGACATGTTCCATCTCAAGGCGATCGAGATCATCGCCAAGTCCCTGCGTTCCGCAGTGGCCGGCGAGGCCGAGGGCTTCGAGGGCATGGCGCTGGGCCAGTACGTGGCCGGCATGGGCTTCTCCAACGTGGGCCTGGGCATCGTGCACTCCATGGCGCACACCCTGGGCGCTGTGTATGACACTCCGCACGGCGTGGGCAACGCCATCCTGCTGCCGACGATCATGGAATACAACGCGCCGGTGACGGGCGACAAGTACAAGTACATCGCAGCGGCGATGGGCGTTGAGGGCGTGGAGTCCATGACCCAGGACGAGTACCGCAAGGCCGCCTGCGACGCCGTGCGCAAGCTGAGCGCCGACGTGGGCATCCCGGCTGACCTGAAGGACATCGTCAAGGCCGAGGATCTCGACTTCCTGGCCGAGTCCGCGTACGCCGATGCGTGCCGCCCGGGCAACCCGCGCGACACCAGCGTGGCGGAGATCAAGGAGCTGTTCCTCAAGCTCATGTAAGCTGCCTGATTCAGCCGCGAAGCGGAGAAGGGTCAAGGGATGAAATCCCTTGCGGGGTTTGGGGCAGGGTCCCAAGCAGGTTTTAGGGCGCCAGCCCTAACATTTCCCAAGGAAAAAACGCAGTCTCAGAGCAGGATGCAAAGCATCCTACGATTGAGACGGGGCTGATTCGCAAAGCATGAATTCAGAGTAAGCAGCATCATTCGACAATCAAAAAAGGCGGGAAGCGCGCCGACGCGTCGCTTCCCGCCCTTTTTGTGTATTTATCGGATCTCGGTCATCAGCAGCTCGACCATCCTCGCGCAGCGGTCCATGCTCTCTGCGGCGATGTGCTCGAACTTGCCGTGATAGGCGAAGCCGCCGGTGCACAGGTTCGGCGTGGGCATGCCCATTTCGGACAGGCGGCAGCCGTCCGTGCCGCCGCGCACCGGCTCGACAAACGGCTCCATGCCCGCCAGGCGCGCGGCCTTCTTCGCGTTCTCCACCAGCTCCATGTGCGGCGCGATCTTCTCGGCCATGTTGTAGTAGGTGTCCTTGAGCGTCAGTTTCACGACCTCGCGGCCGTAGCGCTCGTTGATGACCTTGGCCGCGTGGCGCAGGGTCTGCTTGCGCGCCTCGAACGTCGCGCGGTCGTGGTCGCGCACGATGTAGTCAAGCTCCGCGTGGGAGACGTCGCCCTTCATGTCGTGCAGGTGAAAAAAGCCTTCGTAGCCCTCGGTCAGCCGCGGGATATCGCCTGCGGGCAGCAGCGCGTTGAACTCCATGGCCACCAGAGAAGCGTTGATCATCGTGTCCTTCGAGGAGCCGGGATGCACGCTCACGCCGGTGATCTCGACTGATGCGGAGGCGGCGTTGAACGTCTCATAGGCGATCTCGCCCTCCTGTCCGCCGTCCACGGTGTAGGCGAACTGCGCGCCGAACTTGGCGATGTCAAAATGCGCCACGCCCATGCCGATCTCCTCGTCCGGGGTGAAGGCGATGCAGAGCCTGCCGTGCGGCTTGCCCTCGCGCACGATGGTCTCCACGGCGGTGAGAATCTCCGCGATGCCGGCCTTGTCGTCCGCGCCCAGCAGCGTCGTGCCGTCGGAGGTGATGAGCGTCATGCCCGCAAGCGCCCTGAGCGTCGGAAAGTTTTCGGCCGTCAGCACATCGCCCGTGCCGGCAAGCACCACGTCGCCGCCGTCGTAGTCCGGAATGATCTGCGGCTTCACGTTCTCGCCGGAGTAATCGGGCGAGGTGTCCATGTGCGCGATGAACCCTAACGCCGGCAGTGCTTCGCAGCCCTTTGTGGCGCTCAGCCAGCCGTAAACCACGCCGAATTCATCGACGTGCGCGTTTTCGATGCCCAAGGCGGTCATCTCGTCCACCAGCATATGCGCCAGGTCAAGCTGGATCGCGGAGGACGGCGCGGCGGAGGAGGCGGGATCGGAGGTGGTGTGCACCGCGATGTAGCGGAAGAATCGTTCACTGGCTCGCATGGGTTATCTCTCCTTAATCATAACGTTTCGAATTAAAACCGCTTTATTCTGCGCGAAGCAAAGAAGGGGTCTGGGGATCAATCCCCAGGCGGGGGGGGGTGGGGATTGCGGCCCCAATCACAGCACGACGGCGATCAGCGCGCACAGCAGCGGCAGCGTGATGCCGCTCATCAGCGTGGAGACGAGCACCGCGTGGGAGGCGGTTGTGTCGTTGGGACGGTAGATATCGCAGATCATGCCGCAGTTGCCGGCGATGGGCATGCCGGCCAGCAGCACGCTGATGCCCACCAGCACGCGGTCAATCGGCAGGGGGAGCATCACCAGCAGCATCAGCAGCGGCATGACGACCATGCTCATCAGGCAGATGCGGTACAGGCGGGGATTGGTCAGCGCGGCGTGCAGGTCGCTGTGCGCGACGGACGCGCCGATGATCATCATCGCCAGCGGGGTATTCATGGAGCCGATGGAGGCCAGCGTGGTCTCGATGGACTCGGGCAGGTGCCAGCCCGTCACGCCGAAGGTGAGGCCGATCAGCGCGGCGATGATGCAGGCGTTGACCATGTTCTTCAGGCTGAACTTCGCGCCCTTGGTGATGAGCAGCACGCCGTAGGAGAAGAAGAAGAGGTTAAAAATCAGGATGAACATGGACAGACGCGCCACGCCGTCCGGGCCGTAAACCGACTGGATGACCGGGATGCCCATGAAGCCCACGTTCGTGAAGATGAGCATCATCTGATCCAGGCCGCTGTCCTCCGGTCTGCTGCGCACGATGCGAACCAGCACGGCGGCGAAGACGATCATCAGGATGAAGAACACCACGCCGATGCCGGCGGCGCTGATCATCGTCATCGGGCTGCTGTCGCTCTCGAGCACCGAGGAGATGATGATGCACGGCGCGGCGGTGTTCAGCGTGAAGGACGACAGGCGCTTGCGGAACTCCGGCGTCATGATGCCCACGCGCGCGACGATGTAGCCGGCAAGCATCATGAGAAACAGCGAAATCAGCTGGTTGATGACAGCGGAAAGATTCATACATGGCCTCCGTATGCGGGAATGGTGAAAGTCCGATCCCTATTGTACACCTTGACCGGGATGGTTGTAAAGTTGGCATTTTTGTGCTATTCTATGGATGAATTTTGGGGCTTGATGGAGGATGAACGATGGGGTATCAGGCGCTGTACCGCCGCTACCGTCCGGCGCGGTTTGACGACTTTGTGGGACAGGAGGCTGTCATCAGGACGCTGCGCAGCCAGGTGATGAGCGGACGCATCGCGCACGCGTATCTGTTCTGCGGCACGCGCGGCACGGGCAAGACCTCGACGGCCAAGGTGTTCGCGCGCGCGGTGAACTGTGAAAACCCGGATCGCGGCGAGCCGTGCGGGCAGTGCGCGGCGTGCAGGGCGCTTTCCGCCGAGAGCAGCCTGGACATCCTGGAGATCGACGCGGCGAGCAACAACGGCGTGGACGAGATCCGCGACCTGCGCGAGAAGGTGAAGTATCCGCCGCAGAGCGGCCGCTACCGCGTGTACATCATCGACGAGGTGCACATGCTCTCGCAGGGCGCGTTCAACGCGCTGCTCAAGACGCTGGAGGAGCCGCCTGCCTACGTCGTCTTCATCCTGGCGACCACGGAGCCGCAGAAGCTCCCGGCGACGATCCTCTCGCGCTGTCAGCGCTTCGACTTTGGCCGCATTCCTGCGCACCAGATCATCGCGCGGCTGCGCGTGGCGCTTGCAGAGGGCGGGATCGCGGCCGAGGACGCGGCGCTTGAGCGCATCGCGCGCGCGGCAGAGGGCGGCATGCGCGACGCCTGGTCCATCATGGACATGTGCCTGGGCTATGCGCAGGAGGACGGCGCGGGCCTGACGGAGGCGCTGGTTCTGCAGGTGCTGGGCGCGGCGGACAAGCGGTTCCTGTTTGAATTCGCGGACAAGCTCATCAGCGCGGACGCGGTCGGCGCGCTTGAGATGATCGACGGCATGATGCGCGCGGGCCGGGAGGTTCAGGTATTCGTGCGCGACGTGAGCGGCCATCTGCGCAACCTGATGCTGGCCCGGGTCTGCGGCAGGGAGCACGCACAAGGCCTGCTGGAGGTGACGGCGGAGGACGCAGAGGCGTATGTCGAGCAGGCGGAGCGCACGTCGCACACGCGGCTGATGCGCATGCTTGACCTGTTCCTGGCGAGCGAGACGGACATGAAGTGGGCTGCGCAGCCGCGCTTTGCCCTGGAGGCGGCGACGCTGCGCGCGTGCGAGCCGGAGGAGAGCCTGCAGCTGGAGGCGCTCGTCGCCCGCGTGGACGAACTGGAGCGCAAGCTGCGCGAGGGCGCCATCGCCGCCGCGCCGCAGAGAAAGGCGCGCGCTGCGGCCCCGGCGGACGAGGCCGCGCCTATACAGGAGACGCAGCCCGCCCGGCAGGCCGAAGCGCCCAAGGGCCCCGCGCCGGACGCGGAGCGCATCTGGCAGGAGGCGGTGCGCCGGCTCAAGCAGAACCCGTTCATATTCAATTCGGTGAACAAGGGAAGGCTCGTCAGCGGCGAGAACGGCCTGTTCACGGAGGTCTTTGACAAGGCCAGCGGCGCGATTCACGTCAAGCTGCTCTCGGCGCAGGACAAGAATGCCGCGGTGGCCGAGGCGCTGAGCGCGGCGGCGGGCTATCCGTGCACATTCCGCGCGGCGCTGGAGGGCACGGTGGCCGAATCGGACAAGGCGATCCTCGCGGCGCAGCAGGAGGCCAAACAGCAGGCACAAAACAACCTGAACAAGGTATTTGGAACATTTGGACGCGAGAATGTGAGGGTACTCGATGAGTAACAGCAAGCAGTGGTTCAAAGAAGCGGTCGTCTATCAGATCTACCCCAAGAGCTACATGGATGCTAACGGGGACGGCATGGGCGACCTGCAGGGCGTCATCAGCAAGCTCGACTATCTCAAGGAGCTGGGCATCGACGTGATCTGGCTCAACCCGTGCTACAAGAATTCGGGCGTGGACGGCGGCTATGACATCAGCGACTATCAGGCCATCGCACCGGAGCTGGGCACGATGGAGGACTTCGACGAGCTGCTGGCGCAGGCGCACAAGCGCGGCATCCGCATCGTGATGGACCTGGTGGTCAACCATACCTCCACGGAGCATGCCTGGTTCCAGGAGTCCAGATCCAGCAAGGACAACCCCAAGCGCGACTTCTACGTCTGGCGGCCGCCGTTTGAGGGGAAGGAGCCGAATCAGGAGTGGAGCATCTTCTCCGGCCCGGCCTGGGAGAAGGACGAAACAACCGGCGAATACTACCTGCACATGTTCGCCAAGGAGCAGGCGGACCTGAACTGGGAGAACGAGGCGGTTCGCAAAGAAGTCTACAAGATGATGCACTGGTGGTTCAAGAAGGGCATCGATGGCTTCCGCATGGACGTGATTGACATGATCGGCAAGCCGCCCGCCGTGCTGCGCGCCGACGGCGGACCGCACGGCCCCAGCGCCCATGGCCCGCGCGAGCACGAGTACCTGCGCGAGATGAACCGCGAGGTGCTCTCCCATTACGACATCCTGACCGTCGGCGAGTCCGGCAGCGTGTCGGTTGAGCAGGCGCTTCAGTACGCCAATCTGGACGGCAGCGAGCTGAACATGATGTTCCAGTTTGAGCATGTGGAGCACGACGCGGGCGAGGGAACCAAGTGGAGCAGGGGCCCCATGGATCTGGTGAAGCTCAAGCACATCTTTGAGCGCTGGCAGACCGGCCTGCACGGCAAGGCCTGGAACAGCCTCTACTGGAACAACCACGATCAGCCGCGCGCGGTGTCGCACTTTGGCTGCGACAGGGAGGAATACCGCGTGCGCAGCGCCAAGCTGGTGGCCGCCTGTCTGCACATGATGGAGGGCACGCCCTACATCTATCAGGGCGAGGAGCTGGGCATGACCAACTATCCGTTTAAGGACATCAGCGAATCGAAGGACGTGGAGGCCATCAACGCTTGGCAGGAGCTGGTCGTGGAGCAGAAGAAATTCACGCCCGAGTATATGATGGACTGCATCCGCTACAAGGGCCGCGACAACGCGCGCACGCCGATGCAGTGGACGGCGGGCGAGAATGCGGGCTTCACCACCGGCGAGCCGTGGATGCTCGTCAACCCGAACCATACCTATATCAATGCCGAGAGCCAGGTCGGCGATCCGGACTCCGTGTTCAGCTTTTATCAGAAGCTGATCCGCCTGCGCAAGACGCATCCGGTGATCGTGCACGGCGACTTCACGCTGCTGATGCCCGAGGACAGGCAGGTCTTCGCCTACACCCGCCGCTACGAGGGAAAAACGCTGCTGGTGGCGTGCAACTTCTCCGGCGAGACGGCGGCGCTTGACGAGGCGGCAAAGACCCGCGGCGAGATGCTGGCTGCCAACTACGGCGAGCCGGGCGACAAGGCCGTGCTTCGCCCGTGGGAGGTGCGCGTGACGCTTGTGTAACGGCCAAGCGGCAGCGGAAAAACGGGGAAAATGCATCAGTGAAATGTAAAAAATACAAAAATTCGCGGACTGACTTGTAATTTTGTTGACTTTTGCGTGCCGCCGCAGTAAGATACTCCCATGTTCAAATTCAGCGCGGCGCTGCCGCGGACATGGGAGGACAGAATGATGAAGAGATTTGCGGTGCTGATGCTGGCGCTTGTGCTGGCGTGTGCCTGTGTGACGGGTCTGGCCGATACGCTCAAGGTCGGCATGGAGTGCAACTACGCGCCCTACAACTGGACGCAGAGCGAGCCGAGCGACGAGGCCGTGGCCATTGCGGCGGGCGGCTATGCCGACGGCTATGACGTGCGCATCGCCAAGCGCATCGCCCAGGAGCTGGGCATGGAACTGGAGATCGTCAAGACCGAGTGGGACGGCCTCACCCCGGCGCTGCTCTCCGGCAACATCGATGTGATCATCGCCGGCATGAGCCCGACCGAGGAGCGCAAGCTGACCATCGATTTCACCGACGCATACTACGTCACCGAGCTGTGCATTGTGGTGCGCAAGGACAGCAAGTTTGCATCGGCGCAGACCCTGGCCGATTTTGACGGTGCGAAGATCACCGGCCAGATGAGCACCTTCCACTACGACGAGATCGACCAGATTCCCGGCGTGGTCAAGATGCCCGCGCAGGATACCTTCCCGACGATGATCGTCGCCGTCAGCTCCGGCGCGATTGACGGCTACATCG
>CAMFCQ010000090.1 GCA_945948915.1 uncultured Clostridia bacterium
AGCAGCGCGATCAGCTCGTCCGTCTCCTGCGGGGTGAGCGCACTGGTCGGCTCGTCGAGAATCAGGAACTTGGCGCCGAAGCACAGCGTCTTGACCAGCTCCACGCGCTGCTGCTCGCCGACGGAGAGCTGCCAGATGTACGCGTCCGGATCGACGGCCAGGCCGTAGTGCTCGGAGATGGCGACGATGTGGCGGCGTACGGCGGCGAGATCGAGTTTGGCGGCGCGCCTGGCGCGGGTGAGGAAGGGCTCCTTCTTCGCGCCGTCCTGCAGCTGCGCCATGCCCAGCGCGATGTTTTCCGTCACCGTCAGGTTCGGCACGAGCATGTACTGCTGGTGCACCATGCCGATGCCGCAGGCGAAGGCGTCGCTGGGGGATTTGAACACGACCTCGCGGTTGTTGATGTAGATCTTGCCCTCGTCCGGGGTATACAAGCCCATCAGGATGTTCATCAGCGTGGTCTTGCCCGCGCCGTTTTCGCCGACAAGCGCCAGCACCTCGCCCTTGCCTACGGAAAGCGAGATGTCGCTGCACGCAAGCACGCCGGGGAAACGCTTGGTGATGTGCTCGATGCGAAGGCTGGTGATCGCATTGGGTGTCATGAAGTACCTCCACTCACACTCATAAAAAGGACTGCCGAGAAGGCCGCGAAGGGGATGCCGCTTGGCATCCCCTGACCGCAGCGGTTAACAGCAGTCCAAAGGAATTACTTGAGCTCGATGCCGGAGAAATCGACGGTGTTCGGCGCGGCGATCATGCTGTCAAGCGCGGTCTGCGCAGCAGCCTTCACGTCCTCAGAGAGCAGGGAGGGGTTCTCGGAGAAGGTGTAGATGAAGCCGCCGTTGTTGTAGCTGAGCGGGATGTTCTCGCCGCCGGTCTTGCCCTCGGCCATGCGCTCCATGACACCGATGACGACCGCAGCGTAGTCATAGTCTGCCGCAGCGGCAACGACGTTCGGGAAATCGACGATCTGAGAGGTGGTCTGGCCAACCCAGATCACGCCCTCGGCGGCGTCCACGTTGCGCAGCGCGCCGACAGCCTGCTGAGAAGGTCCGACGAGCACGTCGCAGCCAGCCTCGATGAAGGTCTTGCCGATGTCACCGGCACCGACGGTATCCGAGAAGCTGCCGGTCCAGGAGAGCATGTACTCAACCTCGGGCTTGGTGTCCTGCAGGGCCTTGACAAAGCCGCGGATGAAGCGGGCGGAGTCGCCGCCGTCGGTCGGGCCGACGATGCCGACCTTGTTCACCTTGGTGGTCAGGGCAGCGATGACGCCGTTGATGTAGCCCGGCTCCTCGGACATGGGCATGTAGGTGAAGATGTTGTCGCCCAGAATCTTGTCGCTGGTGCCGATCGCGAAGACCTGATCCGGATACTCGGCAGCCACCTCGGTGCAGGCGGAGGTGAACTGCGCGCCGTGCACGATGATGATGTCGTAGTTGTCAGCCAGCTGATCCAGGGTGTTCGGCGCATCCGGAATGGCGACGGACTCGACCGGCGTGTAGTCGATCTCGTAGCCCCTGGCGATGGCGTTCTTGATGCCGGTGTCCATGCTCTGGCACCAGCCCTTGTCATCGACGGTATCGGAATAGACGACGGCGACGGAGATGCTCTCCGCAATCGCCGCACAGGTGAAGGTCAGCATCAGCGCAAGCGCGAGCAGCAGTGCAAGCTTCTTCATGACAAAACGCTCCTTTATGCAGTTGATGTGTGTGCATCCGGCGGCATGTGCGCCGGACTGTACTGGTTCCCGAAGATATTACTGGAAAAACCGCGCTTTGTCAACATAAAACCCGATGATTGAGAATAGGTTTTGTCGAAATGTTCGGATTTTGACGCTTGTTGACAAGAAGGCGAACGCTCTTATATAATATGTGATGAATACATACGGCTGCACAGGATGTGCGGCGGAGGTTTGCAATGGCAAAATACAAGAATTACGTCGTGGCGCAGTCGCTTGAAGAGGCCTATGCGCTCAATGCGAAGAAGAGCTCCGTCATCGTAGCGGGCAACATGTGGCTGCGCATGTGCGGACTGAATAAGCAGACGGCGATTGATCTGTCCGCCCTTGGGCTCGACCGGATCGAGGAAACGGAGGATGCGTTCGTGATCGGCAGCATGGCGGTGCTGCGCAGTCTGGAGACACACGAGGCGCTGAACGCGGCATTCGGCGGCGTGTTCCGGGATGCGCTCGCGCCGATTGTGGGCACGCAGTTCCGCAACACGGCGACCGTCGGCGGAAGCGTCTATTCGCGCTTCGGCTTTTCCGATGTGAGCGCGCTGCTGCTGGCGCTTCATGCCCAGGTGCTGCTCTACAAGCGCGGCGCGGTAAGCCTCTCTGATTACCAGAAGGAGACCTGGGATCGCGACATCATCACGCATATCCGCATCCCCAAGGGGCAGCGGGCAGCGGTCAGAAGCGTGCGCGTCAGCGAAACGGACATTCCGGTGCTGGTGTGCGCGGCGTCGGTTTCGGGCGAGGGCCTTCGTCTGGTGCTGGGCGCGAGGCCTGCGCGCGCGCAGATCGTCGCGGAGCATCTGGCGCCGGACTGCGGTGAGGAGACGTTTGAGGAGATCGCGGCGAAGACGGCGTTTGGCGGCAACCTGCGCGCGTCCGAGGCGTACAGAAGGAAGATTGCGCCGGTGCTGATGATGCGCGCGGCAAAGGCGTGCCGGGAGGTGGCGCAGAAATGAACATTGAATTTGTGCTGAACGGGCGCAGGGTAAGCGCCGCCGCCGACGCGGACGATTCGCTGTACAAGGTGCTGCGCGGTCTGGGTATGTACTCGGTCAAGTGCGGTTGTGAGACGACCAACTGCGGCCTGTGCACCGTGCATATGGATGGACGGGCCGTGCTTTCCTGCTCGGTGCCGGCGGCGCGCTGTGCGGGCCATGAGATCACAACGCTGGAGGGCATGCAGGAGGAGGCCAGGCGCCTGGGCGCATGCCTGGCCGGCGAGGGTGCGGAGCAGTGCGGCTACTGCGCGCCGGGCCTGATGATGAACGTGTTCGCGCTGGCGAAGGAGAATCCACATGCGACGGATGCGGAGATCGACGCATTCCTGGCGGGCAACCTGTGCCGCTGCTCCGGCTATGTGAGCCAGCGCAAGGCGATTAAAACGTACCTTGGGATGGTCTGCGGGGAGGTGCGCGCATGAGCGAGAAGATAAACAGCCGCGTGATCGGCGGCGTCGGCGAGCCGGTGCCCAAAAAGGACGCGCCCGCGCTGCTGACCGGCAAGCCGGTGTATGTGGCGGATATCGCGCCCCGGGAGTGCCTGTGCGTCAAGCTGATGCACAGCCCGCACGCGCATGCGATGATCGAGGAAATCGACGTCTCCCGCGCGCAGAGGCTGCCGGGTGTGGCCTGCGTGCTCACCTACAAGGATGTGCCGGGCACGCGCTTTACCCAGGCAGGCCAGACGTATCCGGAGTTCAGCCCGTACGACCGCCTGATCCTCGACCGCCATCTGCGCTGCGTGGGCGATCCGGTCGCCATCGTGGCGGCGGAGACGGAGAAGCAGGCGCTGGCGGCCATCAAACTCATCAAGGTCAGCTACAAGGTTCTGCCCGCCATTCTGGATCCCAGGGAGTCGATCGACAACGAGGTTCTGATTCATCCTGAAGAAAGCTGGCGTGCGCTGGTGCCCTCCTGCGGCGCGGACAACCGCCGCAACCTGATCGCCGCCGGCGAGGACGCGCAAGGCGATATTGAAGCGGAGCTGGCGGCGTGCGATGTCGTGATCGACCGCGAGTACACCACGCGCGCGAACCAGCAGTGCATGATGGAGACGTTCCGCGCCTTTACGCGCATCGATACCTACGGCAGGCTGGAGATCGTTTCCTCCACGCAGGTGCCGTTCCACGTGCGCCGCATTCTGGCGACGGCGCTGGAGATGCCCAAGAGCCGCGTCCGCGTGATCAAGCCGCGCATCGGCGGCGGCTTCGGCGCGAAGCAGACGGCGGTCTGTGAGCAGTATCCGGCCATCGTGACGGTGAAGACCGGCCGTCCGGCGATGATTGTCTATACCCGAGAGGAGTCGATGACGCTCTCCTCGCCGCGCCACGCCATGCGCATGCATGTGCGCCTGGGCGCGATGAGGGACGGCACGATCCGCGCGATCGATCTGCACACGCTCTCCAACTCCGGCGCGTATGGCGAGCACGGCCCGACAACGGTCGGCCTTTCCGGCCACAAATCCATTCCGCTGTACACGCATAATATGAAGGCTTTCCGGTTTGCCTGGCATACGGTATACACCAACACCATGAGCGCGGGCGCGTACCGCGGCTATGGCGCGACGCAGGGCCTGTTTGCGGTGGAATCCGCCGTCAACGAGCTGGCGCATGCGCTGGGCATGGATCCCGCGGTGCTGCGCGAGAAGAACATCGTGCGTGAGGGCGAAACCATGCCGGCGTATTACGGCGAGACGGCGGCCAGCTGTGCGATTGACCGGTGCATCGCGCGCGCCAAGGAGATGATCGGCTGGGCGGAGAAGTACCCGGCCCGAACGCTTGACAACGGCCATATCCGCGCGGTGGGCATGGCGCTGGCCATGCAGGGCTCCGGCATCTCCGGCGTGGATACCGGCGCGGTTATGATCCGCCTGGGCGACGACGGCATCTACAACATGTCCATCGGCGCGACGGACATGGGCACCGGCTGCGACACGATTCTGGCGCAGATGGCGGCGCAGAGCCTGGAATGCCCGGTGGACAACATCACCGTGCACGGCGTGGATACGGATACCTCGCCGTATGACTGCGGATCCTACGCGTCCAGCACGACGTATGTCACCGGCATGGCGGTCGTCAAGACCTGTGAGGAGCTGAGAAAGAAGATCATCCGCGTCGGCGCAAAGCTGCTGGGCTGCCGGGAGGGCGAGGTGCTCTTTGAGGGCGACTGCGTGAAGAAGGCGGATGGCAGCGCGAGCGTCACGCTGGCCCAAATCGCCAACGCGCATATGATGGCGGGCGTGGAGGACATCTCCGCCTGTGTCTCCAGCGGCTCGCCGGTGTCGCCGCCGCCGTTCATGTGCGGCTGCGCCGAGGTGGATCTCGATCCGCTGACCGGCGAGGTAAAGCTGGTGGACTATGTCGGCGTGGTGGATTGCGGCACGGTCATCAATCCGAATCTGGCCAGACGCCAGACCGAGGGCGGCCTCTTGCAGGGCATCGGCATGACGCTGACGGAGCGACCGGAAATGGATCATCTGGGCCGCACGGTCAGCAATTCCTTCCTGCAGTACAAGATCCCTGCGCGCGTGGATGCGCCGAACATCCGCGTGGAGTTTGAACCGAGCTACGAGCCGACCGGTCCGTTCGGCGCGAAGTCTATTGGTGAGTGCGTCATCAACACGCCGGCGCCGGCCATCGCGGACGCCGTTTATAACGCAAGCGGCGTGCGCGTGCGCGATCTGCCGATCACCGCGGAGAAGATTCTGCTTGGCAGGAAGGAATGACGATGAAGCTCGGCGTGGTTCTGCTGGCGGCGGGCCGAAGCACGCGCTTCGGCTCAAATAAACTGTTGGCTGATTTTCACGGGAGGCCGATGGTCTGCCGCGCGCTGGAGGCGGCGAAAGCGCTGAACGCTTCGCGCACCATCGTGGTCACAGGCTGCGGAGAGATCGCGCGGCTGGCAGATAACCAGGGCTTCGGCGTGGTGGTCAACAATGCCCCGCAGATGGGGCAGTCGCATTCCATCCGTCTGGGTGTACAGGCGATGCGGGAGATGGACGCCGTGCTGCTGATGGTCTGCGATCAGCCGTATCTGACCGGCGCATCGCTTGAGCGTCTGGTGCAGCGCTATGCCTGCTCGCAGCAGGGCATCGCCTGCCTGCGTGACAGCACACATTCAGGCAACCCGGCGATATTCTCGCGGCGGTACTTTGCGGCGCTGCTGGCACTTGAAGGCGATAGGGGCGCAAAGGGCGTGCTCCGCGCGCATGAGGGCGACCTGCTGGTTGTTGAGACCATCCGTCCCGACGAGCTTGCGGATGCCGATACGCCCGATACGCTTGAAGCAATGCGCAAACAGAGATAAGAATGAAGTCATCGGTTTTTCAGCCGATGGCTTTTTTCGCGGTTTCATCAACCGTCTGCATTCACCCTGAATGGCGTTTTCTGCGGCCGAACTGTCGCAAAAGAGGGCGTGAAGGTTTTATTTGTTGCTTTTTGAAGAGAGAAATGAGGTGCTTGCTGTGCATTCTTGCATCTTGCAAACTGCCGCAGAAATGGTATAATACCGCTGATTTTGAACTGGTAAAGGGAAAAGGAGAAGTAATCCTATGACGAAGGATCTGACCCACGGCTCCCCGCTGAAGCTGATTCTTGGCTTTGCTCTGCCGCTGCTGGCTGGCATGCTGTTCCAGCAGCTGTATAATCTGGTGGATACGATGATCGTGGGCCGTTTTCTGGGCGTGACGGCGCTGGCCGGCGTGGGCGCGACGGGCTCGATCAACTTTCTGGTGCTGGGCTTCTGCATGGGCGTGTGCGCGGGCTTTTCCATCCCCGTGGCGCAGCGTTTCGGCGCGCGAGAAGAAAGCCGCATGCGCGAGTTCGTGGCCAACGGCGTGATGCTGGCCACGGCCTTTGCGGCGGTGATTACGACGCTGACCGTCTGCTTCTGCCGCGAGATTCTGACGATGATGAATACGCCGGCAGACTGCTTCGAGGAATCGTACCGCTATATCTCCGTGATCTTTGCCGGCATCCCGTTCATGATCCTGTATAACCTGCTCTCCGGCTATCTGCGTTCTCTGGGCGACAGTAAGACGCCGCTCTTTTTCCTGATTCTCTCTTCGCTGCTGAACGTGGTGCTGGACCTTGTGCTGATTCTGGTATTCGGCATGGGCGTGAAGGGCGCGTCGCTGGCGACGGTCATCAGCCAGGCGATTTCCGGTCTGCTGTGCCTGCTGTGGATTGTGCTGAAGGTTCCGGTGCTGCATATCTCCGGCTGCGAGTGGCGCGTGCGCGCAGACAGAATGCTGGAGCTGTGCGCGTGCGGTGTGCCGATGGGTCTGCAGTATTCCATCACGGCGATTGGCTCGGTGGTTCTGCAGGTGGCAGTCAATTCACTGGGCTCTCTGGCTGTGGCGGCCATGACGGCGGCAATGAAGGTGCTTAACTTCCTTGCATGTCCGTTTGATGCGCTCGGCTCCACGATGGCGACCTATGGCGCGCAGAATGTCGGCGCAAGCCGGTATGAGCGCCTGGATCGCGGCATGTGGACGGCCTCTGCCATGGGCTTTGTGTATTCGGTGATTGCGTTTGCTGTGGCCTGGTTCTTTGGCCGGAATCTGACGCAGCTGTTTGTCACAGACGGAGGTGCGGAGCTCATCAAGTTGGCGCATATGTACATGGTCATCCAGGTGGCGTTTTATCCGCTGCTGACGCTGGTGAATGTCGTCCGCTTCACGATTCAGGGCATGGGCTTCTCTGCATTTGCGATCATCGCGGGCGTGCTGGAGATGATCGCACGCAGCACGGCTGCGCTTGTGCTGGTGCCGCCGCTTGGCTTCCTGGGCGTCTGCATGGGCAGCCCGCTGGCCTGGATTCTTGCCGATGCCTTCCTGATTCCGGCCTATTACCGCTGCAAAAAGCGCCTGATGGGGAAGGTGCACCATCTCCATTATTGACGGATGCAGCACGCATTTCCAGAAAATTTGCTTTTTCTTCAATTTTCTTATTGACAGGCTGCATGTTTGGTTGTATAATAGGCTTCGCTGATTGAGCAGCAGCCAAACAGATGGAGAGTTGGCTGAGTGGTCTAAGGCGCACGACTGGAAATCGTGTGTGGGCTGATACCCCACCTAGGGTTCAAATCCCTAACTCTCCGCCAATCCGGTTTCTTAGCAATAGCTGAGAAACCGGATTTTTTATTTGCAATAGCTGGAAAAATTGTGGAACTAGATTTCCGATTCCGAAAGTGCATGACTGTCGGTTGGAAGCGTTTTTCCGATTTTGTCTTCACGAAAAGTCAACACGAAAATGTCACACGGAAGGACCGCCGATCAGCTGCGCAGTGTGTTCGTTGACGACGTCATTGAACTTCTGATCATACGCGGACAGGGCATGCTGGTATACCTTTTCAGTCACCTGCGGGGTGCTGTGGCCGAGGCGCTGCATGGCGTACTTGACGGGGACAAAAAAAGAACCGAGGATATGGCTGCGCAAAGCAGTTGCACACCTTTAGATTCCAAGTATATTATAACAGAAAAAATTGTTCCAATCAACGAGATCAGCGCAAGAATCCCGTCCGAGGATAGAAGCTCGGACGGGATTCTTGTGCTTCGGGCTTCGCTTGGCTGTTCGACGAAAGATTCTTCGATTGTCTGTTGTCAAGCCTGCCGGGGTGTTTGAACTGCGCGGGACATAAACTTATGGATATGCACGCATCATGTGCGCTTCCTGTACCCCAGCTTTGCACCGCAGCTCTCGCGCACGATGAGCGTCGCTTCGCGCATCATGGAGAAGGACTGCGTGCGGTTTCCCTCGCGGGCGACGAGCAGCTCACGCACGGCGCTCTGCGTCATTTCCTCGGGGTGCAGGTCGACCGAGGTCAGCGGCGGATCGGTGTAGGGGCAGAAGAACTGGTTGTCGCAGCCGATAATCGCCATGTCGTCCGGGAGATGAAGGCCCATCTGCTTGAGCTGCTTGATTGCGCCCAGCGCCATCTGGTCGTTGAAGGCGATGATCGCAGTCGGCCAGCGTCTGCGCTCCAGACCGGTCAACATGCGCAGCACGGCGCGTTCGCCGCTCTCTGCGTCGTAGCCGGCATCGACGTGATAGGCCGGATCGTCCGGCAGGTCGAGCGCTCGAAGCTCTTCCAGAAAGTTTTCACCGCGCTTGCTCGTGTCCCTGAACTGCATGGAGCCGCCGATGAATGCGATGCGCCTGTGACCGAGCGCGTGCAGATGGCGTACGGGCAGGCGGGAGCAGCTGACCAGGTCGCTGTGGATGCAGATGCAGTCCAGCTTGACCGTAGGCGGGCAGATTATAGCGACAGGCATGTAGTGCCTGAGCCGCTCAAGTGCATCGGCCAGACCGGAGCGCTCCGTGGACCAGATGCCGCCGGCGAAAATGACGCCGTCCATGCGGCGGCGGATCAGCTCGTCCACCAGTTCGCGGGGGATGGGTTTGTTCTCCTGAATCTGGAAGAGCCACGCAAAGTATCCGTGCGCCTCTGCTTCCTTATAGGCTTCGTTGTAGATGCGCGTGAAGTAGGGGTTGATGACCGCCGGCATGACGATGGCGAGGGTCTTGCTCTGCCCGTGCTCCAGATGCTGCGCGGAGGCGCTGGGCGCGTAGGCGTGCGCGTCGATCACGCGCTGCACCTTTTCGCGCGTGGCATCGCGCACGTTGCTGTCGCCGCGTACGACGCGGGTGACGGTCGCGGTGGAGACGCCGGCTTCCCGGGCGATATCGTAGATGGTCGCTTTTTTCGGCATACAAACCTCTTTCCGCTGCGCGATCGGCAGCCGGCGATTTCATACATTTATTATACAGCATGGAGCGCAGATGAGCAAGCACGAAATGTTATCGGTAACATTAAAAATACGCAAGCAATGTGCAGAAAATGAATTGAGAATCCTAAAAGAAAAAGTGCACAAAACCTTGACACAACTTGTTGGTGAGGTATATAATAGGCTCAACAGAAGGGCGGGAAATGTGAACTGAATGACATCGAGAATTTGTACAAGCGAGATGTTATCGGTAACATTTTAAGCCCCGAGATGAAAAGGAGGAAACTTCATGAAGAAACTGTTTGCTGTGCTGCTGGCCGTGCTGATGGTAGCCGTG
>CAMFCQ010000091.1 GCA_945948915.1 uncultured Clostridia bacterium
TGCTCAAACCGGCGCACGCGCAGCACGCTCTGCGTGATGCCGCCCTGCTCCAGCAGCCGCCATAGCGCCGCGTTGATTTCAGAATAGGTCGCCAGCAGCGCGTCCGTCGCCTCAAGGCCCATCCGGGCGCAGGCGTCCGCGAAGGCATATTCCTCCGCCTTGTGAAAATCAAAGAGGGTATCGTCCGCGTCGCACAGCAGCAAATCATATCGGGTATTCATTCATCTTCTCCTTATCATCGGCAGGGTCAGGAGATCCTGCGTATACAGGTTCTATTGTATCACAGATCACCGGCGTTTGAAAGACGCGCCGGCTGTCAAGTTTTGCCACAGATACAACGAAGCTGCGGACGCTTTTCATCCGCAGCTTCGGCATGATCTTCCTCAGTCGTCGCGCAGCATATCGCTCCGGCTGCCGGAGACGAGATCGACGTTCTCGTAGCGGTCCGCGTCGTCAATCAGCGCGCTCAAGCCGTGCGCCACGCACAGATCCGGCTCGTCGGCCAGCGTCGTGCGGATGCGCAGCTGATCGGAGATGACCTCCGCCAGGCCGAACAGCTGCGCGCCGCCGCCGGACAGGGTGATGCCCTCGTCGAAGATATCGCTTGCCAGCTCGGGCGGCGTGCGCTCGATGATCCGGTGCAGTGCGCTGATGAGCTCGCGCAGCGGTTCGTCCAGCGCCTCGATCAGCTCCTCGGAGTTGACCGTCACCGCGCGCGGCAGGCCGGACACCAGGCTTCTGCCGCAGGCGTCCATCTCCAGCTTCGCGCCGCGCATGCGGGCCGAGCCGATGTTGATCTTGAGCTCCTCCGCCGTGCGCGCGCCGATGAGCAGGTTATGCTTCTTGCGCAGGTAATCGACAATCGCCTCGTCAAACTTGTCGCCGCCGACATCCAGGATATCCCAGACGATCTGGTGGCCGAACGAGAAGACGGACACGTTGGTTCTGCCGCCGCCGATGTCGATGTTCATGCGGCCGTACGGCTGATCGATGCGGATGCCCGCGCCGATGGCCGCAGCGACGTTCTCATCGACCGGCACAACGCTGCGCACGCCCGCATCGACGATCACGTCCACCAGCGTCTGCCGCTCGCTGGGCGCCATGCCGCCCGGCAGCGCCAGCAGCAGCCTCGGCCGGAACGCCGCGCGCTTGCCCACGACCTTGCGGATAAAATAGCGCAGCATCTTGCTGACCAGGTCGAAGCTGCGGATGCGTCCGTCGCGCAGCGGCCGCTCGACGATCAGGCCGGCAGGTGTGCGTCCATACATTCTGCGCGCTTCCTCGCCGACCGCCACGACGTCGCGCGTCTGCCGGTCATACGTCACATACGCAGGCTCGCTGAGCACGATGCCCTTGCCCTGCACCACCATGTGCAGGGTGGACGTGCCCAGATCCAGTCCCAGTTCATCTACGCCAAACATGCTTGCTCCTTTACGATAGGGCTGCCGCCCTATAACCTGCCTGAGGGATTTCAGTCCGGGGAACTCGCATAGTCGCGCCATCGGCGCTCCTTGCGATTCCCGACGCTTCGCCTGCCTTCTTCCCGCACAGCGGGCGGCAGGCTTCGGTCCCTCAGACTCCCTTCTTCGCTTCGCGGCGGCTTCAAGCAGCTGCGTCGGGGCAAACTGCGTTTGCCCGCAGAGGGGCAAAACGAGGCCGTGCAGCTCAAAGCCTGTGAAGCGGTTATTCGTGTCGTTTTTCTGCGTACCGTCTGCGCGTGGCCTCGCCGCCGCGCAGGTGGCGCTCCGCCTTGTTGCGGGCAAACACCGCCGCCACTTCCTTCGCCAGTGGCGGGGAAAGCGTCGGCAGGCGCGTCTCCATGTCCTTGTGCACGGTCGATTTGGAAATTCCCAGCAGCCGGGCAGTCTGGCGCACGGTCGCGCCGGTCCCGGCGATGATCTCCGCTTCCTGAATCACCCTGCTGCTGATCGCCTGATTCACGCGCATCCCCCCAGACAGTCTCGTCAGTCCGGGCTATCCTATGCGGGGATGCAGAAAAGGTGTCCTTCAAAAGTGCGCCGTAGCCTGTCAGCCAAAGTACGAAAGCGCGGTTTCCTCGTCGCCGCCGTAGAGCACGCGCATCAGCGTCAGGCCCTTGGCGGGCGCGGTCTGGCCCAGCGCCAGCCGGTCACAGGTTTCAATCGCTTTTGCGATGGCGCCCGGCGCGCGTTTGCCGGTGCCGACCTCCATCAGCGTGCCCGCGATGATGCGCACCATGTTGTACAAAAAGCCGTCGCCCAGCACCAGCAGCGTGACCGTCTCGCCGCAGCGCCTGACCTGCGCGCGGTAGATCGTGCGCACGGTGCTGGATGCCACGCTGCCGCTGGCGGCAAACGCCGCAAAGTCGTGCGTGCCGCAAAGCGCCTGCGCCTCCTCGTGCATGAGATGCGCGTCAAGCTCAAGCGGCACATGCGCCGCGTACTGCCTGCCGATGGCGCAGTCGTGGCGGCTGTTGAAGAACGTATATCTGTACACCTTGCCGCACGCGCTGTACCGGGCGTGAAAGCCCTCCGGCGCGGGGCCGCTCTCCCGAATCCGGATATCCGGCGGGAGCATGGTGTTGAGGGCGAAGGCAATCTTGTCCGGTGGGATGCGTGTCGCACTGTCGAAGTGCGCGCACAGGCCCAGGGCGTGCACGCCCGCGTCGGTCCGGCTCGAGCCGGTGACGGCGACGCTCTCGCCCGTCAGCTTCGCCAGCGTCTCCTCCAGCACCTGCTGCACGCTGGGGCCGTTGATCTGACGCTGCCAGCCGCAGTACGCCGTGCCGTCGTATTCGCACACGAGCATGAAGCGCCGCTGCCCCTCGGGTGGATGATCCGCCGCGCTGGGGCGGTGCTTGCTGCACAGCGTCAGCTTATCCAAGGAGCCTGCCCTCCAGCACCACGACGAAGAGGAACGCCGCCATGGCCAGCGCGCCAATCGCGTCGAGCTTCGTGTACTTCAGCTCGCGCAGGCGGGTGCGGTGGTCGCCGCCGCGGTAGCAGCGCGCCTCCATCGCCATCGCCAGATCGTTCGCACGGCGGAACGCGCTGACAAACAGCGGCACCAGCAGCGGGATCATGGCCTTAGCGCGGGCAATCAGGTTGCCGCTCTCAAAGTCCGCGCCGCGGGCCATCTGCGCTTTTTGGATCTTGTCGGTTTCCTCCAGCAGTGTCGGAATGAAGCGCAGCGCGATGGTCATCATCATCGCCAGCTCATGCGCCGGGAAGTGGAAGCGCTGCAGCGGCCGCATCAGGCGCTCCAGGCCGTCGGTCAGCTGCACGGGGCTGGTGGTGAGCGTCAGCACGGACGTGCCCATGACCAGGAACACCAGGCGCAGCGCGAAGTAAATCGCGTTGTCGAGCGCCTCCTTCGTCAGCGTAAAGAAGCCCAGGGACAGGATCGGCGTCTCACCCTGCACAAAGAACAGGTTGAGCACGAAGGTGAACAGAATGATAAAGCGCAGGGGCTTGACACCCTTCACCAGATAGGAGAACTGAATGCCGGAAATGCGCACCACCAGGTACAGAAACGCGAGCGCCAGCAGATAGCCCGGCAGGTTGCTGACCATGAACACGCCCACGATGTACACGATCGTCAGGATCAGCTTCATGCGCGGGTCCATGCGGTGGATCGCGGAATCGCCCGGGAAATACTGGCCCAGCGTGATGTCCTTAAGCATGCCGGCCTCCCTTCGCGGCGATCTTCTCGATCTCCGTCTTGATCTCTTCAATGCGGTAGATGCCCTCGGGGATGTCAAAGCCGCGCTCGCGCAGCTTGTCCGCCAGCTGCACGGCCTGCGGGACGTCCAGTCCCATGCCGCGCAGCTCCTCGCCGCAGGAGAACACGTCGCGCGGCACGCCGTCCATGACGAGCTCGCCGTGGTTCATGACGATCACGCGCTCCGCCAGCGAGGCCACGTCGTCCATCGAGTGGCTGACCATCACGATGGTCGTGCCGGCCTCCTCGTGCAGCTTCTTGATCAGGCCCAGAATCTCCTCGCGGCCGCGCGGGTCCAGGCCCGCGCACGGTTCGTCCAGCACCAGCACCTGTGGCTCCATCGCCAGCACGCCGGCGATCGCCACGCGGCGCATCTGGCCGCCGGAGAGCTCGAAGACGGAGCGGTCGTGCAGCCTGTCGTAGTCAAGCGCAACGCGGCGCATGGCGTCCTTCACGCGGCGGTCGATCTCCGCCTCGTCAAGCCCCAGGTTCCTGGGGCCAAAGGCGATGTCCTTCTCCACCGTCTCCTCAAAGAGCTGGTTTTCCGGGTACTGGAACACCAGGCCCACCCGCTGGCGGATCGCCCGTCGGTCGGTCGCCTTGTCGGCCAGGTCCATGCCGTCCACCAGCACGCGGCCGGAGGTCGGCATGATCAGGCCGTTGAGGTGCTGCACCAACGTGCTCTTGCCGCTGCCCGTGTGGCCGATGAGCCCGATGAACTCGCCGTCGTGGATGGTCAGGTTCACATCGGAGAGAGCCTTCGTCTCGTACGGGCCGCCGGTCATGTATACGTAATTCAGATGCTCGATGACAATCGACATACTTCCTCCACCATCTCATCCACCGTCAGCACGTCCGCGCGCACGTCAAGGCCGTCAGCCCTGAGCATGTGCGCCAGATCGGTCATCGGCGGGACATCGAGCCCCAGCTCGCGCACGGCGTCCACCTGGGTGAACACCTCGCGCGGCGTGCCGCTCATCGCGATCCTGCCCTCGTCCATCACGATCACATAGTCCGCCGTCGCGGCCTCGCCCATGTAGTGCGTGATGATGACGACGGAGATGCCCTCCTCCTTGTTGAGGCGGTGCACGGTGTTCATGACCTCCGCGCGGCCGCTCGGGTCGAGCATCGCGGTTGACTCGTCCAGGATGATGACGTCCGGCTTCATGGCCAGCACGCCGGCAATCGCCACGCGCTGCTTCTGGCCGCCGGAGAGCATATGCGGTGCCTTCTTGGCATACCTGGTCATGTTGACCGCCTTCAGCGCCTCGTCGATGCGCACGCGGATCTCACCCGGCTCCACGCCGTTGTTCTCCAGGCCAAAGGCCACATCCTCCTCCACGACCGTCGCGACGATCTGGTTGTCCGGGTTCTGGAAGACCATGCCGGCGTGCTGACGGATGTCAAAGACGAGGTCGTCGTCGCGCGTGTCCAGCCCGCAGACCCAGACGTTGCCCTCCGTGGGCACGTACAGCGCGTTGAACAGCTTCGCCAGCGTGCTCTTGCCGCTGCCGTTATGGCCGAGAATCGCGAGGAATTCGCCGTTGCGCACGCGCATGGTCACGCCGCTGACGGCGTTCTTTTCCGCGTCCGGATACGCATAGGACAGCGTGCTGGCAATGATCCGGTTTTCTTCTGGTTTTGCCAAAATGGGTTCCTCCGTTAATTAAACGTCACGACTTCCTCTTCCGGCTCCTGCGCAGGCTCAAGCGCCGTCACATACAGCACGGGGCCGACGCCCTTGTACTGCTTGCGCTCCTCCGCCTGCACGCGTGCGGTGACCATCTGCCAGGACTTGGACGCCGGCATCGGCAGGCCGTTGGCCTTGGCGATGAAGCCCACAAAGCGGACATCCTCCGCGCAGCAGACCATAGCCATGCGGCCCGGCACATACTCGTCGCGGCCGATGTTGCGGCCCTTGTAGATGTAGCCCTTGAAGCGGACGGTTTTGCCATCGTAGTTCTCCGGGTTCTCGCTGGCGTCCAGATAGAAGATGCCGAAGTCCCGGTCCTCGATCTCGATGATCGGGGCGTCCATGTCGTAGGGCGGCGGCATGCCCGCGCCGTAGTCCTCGCTGGTGCCGTCGTCGTTTTCAAAGTACAGCGACGCCTGCGGGTTCATGGAGCGCACATTGCGGTCGCGGATCAGCTGGCGGGTCTCCTCCGTCGCGCGGTTGAAGACGACCATGTCCGCGTCGGTGATGTGCTGCAGCATGCGCTGGCCCATGTTCTTGGCGTACAGGTCAAACGTCTCGGCGTTCACCGTGGTGATGATCTGGTAGATGTCCAGCACCTTCGGCGTGCGGGAAATCGCCTCGTCCAGATCCCACATGCCGTTCATCTCGATGATGACGCGGTCGGGATGATGCTTGCGCACAAACGCGCGCAGCGTGTCCTCGTTGTACTCCTCCTCGTCCTCGATGCATTCGAGCACGGTGTGGTACTTCTTCAGGAACGCCGGATCAAACTCCTCCATGCCCTCCTCGCATTGGATGAGCAGCGTGTTTTCATCCCTCGTGAAGCCCGGGTCGCCCAGCACGCTGGCGATGAAGGAGGTCTTGCCGCTCTCTAAAAAGCCGGCAAACATATAGACAGGAATAGACATAATACTTCTCCCCAAAGATGGCTGATCAGACGCCGAAGAGTTCCTTCAGGCCCTCTTCCCTGAGCTTGCTGCCGATCACGCACAGGCGGCCGGTGACGTCCGCCGCGCCCTTGCGGATATTCTGCTCGCCCGGGGTGTAGTCAAAGTGAATCCAGCCGCCGTCTGCGCAGGGGATGATGCCCTTGGCGCGCAGCACGACGCCGTAGGTCTCGCCGTCGAGCGCGGTGAGGATCTCAGCAAGCTCCGCCTCGCCGAACGCCTTGACCGTCTCCACGCCCCAGGAGGTAAACACCTCGTCGGCGTGGTGGTGGCCGTGGTGGTCGTGATGGTGCTCGTGGTCGTGATCGTGGCAGCCGCAGGTGCAGTGCTCGTCATGCTCATGATGATGATCATGCTCGTGATCATGATCATGCTCGTGATGATACTCATGCTCGTGATCATGCTCGTGCTCATGGTCATGATCGTGGCAGCCGCAGGTGCAGTGCTCGTCATGCTCATGATGATGATCATGCTCGTGATCGTGATCATGCCCGTGATCGTGATGATGCTCATGCTCATGCTCGTGCTCGTGCTCATGCTCATGCTCATGCTCATGGTCGTGGCAGCCGCAGGTGCAGTGCTCGTCATGTTCATGGTGATGCTCGTGCTCGTGCATGACGGTCTCCAGCATCTCCTCGGCCAGGCTATGGTCGTTCTCCATGGCGTCAAGGATCTGCGCGCCGGTCAGCTCGTCCCACGGGGTGGTGATGATGCGGGCCTTGTCGTTGTGCTCGCGCAGCAGCGCCACAGCCGCCTCCAGCTTCGCCTGGCTCATCTTCTGGGTGCGGGAGAGCAGGATGGTGCCCGCATACTCAATCTGGTTGAGGAAGAACTCGCCGAAGTTCTTGATGTACATGCGGCACTTGCTCGCGTCCGCCACGGTCACGAAGCTGCCCATCGCAGCCTCGTCGATGTCCTTTTCCACGCCCTCCACGGCACGGATGACGTCGGACAGCTTGCCCACGCCGGACGGCTCGATGAGGATGCGGTCGGGATGGTACTGATCGATGACCTTCTTCAGTGCCTCGCCGAAGTCGCCCACGAGGCTGCAGCAGATGCAGCCGGAATTCATCTCGGTCACCTCGATGCCAGCCTCCTTCATGAAGCCGCCGTCGATGCCAATCTCGCCGAACTCGTTCTCAATCAGGACGACCTTCTCGCCGGAGAGGGCCTCCTTCAGCAGCTTCTTGATCAGCGTAGTCTTGCCCGCTCCGAGGAAGCCGGAAAAAATGTCAATCTTGGTCATGTCTGTCGCTCCTTTTCAGGTTCAGCGGGCCGCGCCCGCTCCCTCCTGCGAATCACCTTGCAGGATTCAGCAATGTTTGCGTCTGTATCTATGCGAAATTTCCGCATTGCAAAAAACAGTTGGAACATAGCATTCCAACTGTATATTGTACACCATTTATCGAAAGAATACAAGGATTCGCCCGAAAAAGGTCAGCAGACGCCGGAGAACGCCGGTTCATATACCTTCTCCTTTGGGGAAGGCGGCGCGGCAGAAACCGCGCCGGATGAGGTTCTCAGATTCTAGCGACGCCGCTCCTGCGCGCCGCCTCGGCCACGGCCTTGGCGACCGCCGGGCCCACGCGCTTGTCAAACGCCTTGGGCATGATGTAATCGGCGGAGCGCTCCTCGTCGCTCACCAGGGAGGCGATCGCGTGGCTGGCGGCCATCTTCATCTCCTCGTTGATGTCACTGGCGCGGCAGTCGAGCGCGCCGCGGAAGATGCCCGGGAACGCGAGCACGTTGTTGATCTGGTTCTTGTAGTCGCTGCGGCCGCTGCCCACGACGACCGCGCCGGCCTTCTGCGCCTCGTCCGGATGGATTTCCGGCACGGGGTTGGCCATCGGGAAGACGCACGCGCCCGGCGCCATGGACGCCACCATCTCCGGGGAGACCACGCCCGGCGCGCTCACGCCGATAAACACGTCCGCGCCGCGCATCGCGTCGGCCAGATTGCCGGTGATATGGCGCGGGTTGGTCACATGGCTCATCTCCTCGTGCGCGGGGTTGAGGCCCTCCATGCCCTCGCAGATGACGCCGAAGCGGTCCACGAGCACCAGATCCCTGACCCCCAGGTTCAGCAGATGCTTGGCGATGGCCACGCCCGCGCTGCCCGCGCCGTTGATGACCACGCGCACCTTGTCCATCTCCTTGTGCACGACCTTGAGCGCGTTGATGAGCGCCGCGGCGACGACGATGGCCGTGCCGTGCTGATCGTCGTGGAAGACGGGGATGTCGCAGATTTCCTTGAGCCTGCGCTCCACCTCAAAGCAGCGCGGCGCGGCGATGTCCTCCAGGTTGATGCCGCCGAAGCTGCCGGAGATCAGGTAGATCGTGCGCACGAGCTCGTCCACATCCTTGCTGCGGATGCAGATCGGGAACGCGTCCACGCCCGCGAACTCCTTAAAGAGCACGCACTTGCCCTCCATGACAGGCATGCCGGCCTCCGGGCCGATGTCGCCCAGGCCGAGGATGGCGGTGCCGTCGGTGATGACGGCGACCATGTTCGCGCGGCGGGTCAGCTCGTAGCTCTTGCTGTAGTCGTCGCGGATGGCCAGGCACGGCTCGGCCACGCCCGGGGTATACGCCAGAGACAGCTCCTCGCTGTTGGTGACATGCGCACGCGGGGCAATCTCCAGCTTGCCCTGCCATTCATAGTGCTTCTTGAGCGCCTCTTTCTTGATATCCATAAAGTCTCTCCTTGTGTGCAGACAGATGATGAGTTCATGATGCGTCTATGATACGCGAATTGCCAGCAAAATGCAATCCCCGTCCGGCAGGAAAAGCACACATGCTTCGCGAATTTGGACATGTTATGATCGCTTGAGAAAGGAGCAATCCTTCATGAAACCCAGCAGAGAAAACGTATTTGCCGTGATGGCCCGGCTTGAGCAGGCCGGCTCCCTGCCGGAGGGCGGGCCGACCTCCGTCTTTGTCTCCGACTTTTCCGGCAGCCTTCGCCTGCACCCCACGCAGCTGGCCGTCCGTATATCGGGTGACACGGTGTTCGTGCGCATCTCGCGCCTGCCCTTCGTGCGCCCCTATGTCTATTCCCGGCAGGCGCTGAGGGCTGCCAGGCTGTAAGCTGCTTCGAAAGATATGGGAGCTAAAGTTCATCAAGGGGATTCAGTGATTGATGATGCTTTGAATGAATTC
>CAMFCQ010000092.1 GCA_945948915.1 uncultured Clostridia bacterium
ATTATGTGCTATGATAAGAACGAGCGGAAGCTCACGAACCTTGACAACTCGAATATCGCGTTACCATCTGTGCAGGTGTCTCGCGAAATGACGACGACCAACGGCTGTCACGTCTCCATGCTGTTTCCCGGCACGGAGAATCCCCGCATCCATCACGAGATCGCCGGGATGCTGATTGCCGCCTTTGTAAAGAAAAGGAGCAGCGATCATGAAACGAGTGCTTTGCCTGTACAGAGTATCGACCAAAGGGCAGGTTGACCAGAACACAGATGACATCCCCATGCAGCGGCGCGAATGCCTGGCCTTCATCGACAGGATGGAGGACTGGGTATTCTTCGACGAGCGTGTGGAAAAGGGCGTATCCGGCTACAAGGTATCCGCCGAGAACCGAGACGCCATTCTGGACATCCGTGCCCTTGCTGAGAAAAAGAAATTCGACGTTCTGCTGGTGTTCATGTTCGACCGGCTTGGCCGCCGGGAGGATGAAACGCCTTTCCTCGTCGAGTGGTTCATCGACCACGGCATCGAGGTCTGGAGCACGCGCGAGGGCCAGCAGAAGATTGAAAGCCGGAGCGACAAGCTCATCAACTACATTCGCTTCTGGCAGGCCGGTGGCGAGAGTGAGAAAACCTCCATCCGTGTCAAGGCCGCACACAGCCAGATGACCGCAGACGGCATCTGGCGCGGCGGGAAAGTGCCCTACGGCTACCGTCTGGTATTCAAGGGGCGCGTCGGCAAGAAGAACCGCCAACTCTATGATCTGGAGATCGACGAAGCGCAGGGCGCCATTGTACGGGAGGTCTTCGATCTGGTCGTTCACGAGGGCTACGGAACGCTTCGCGCCGCCAACTTCCTCAACGAAAAGTACCCGAATCCTGAAAAGGTATGGACGGCGCAGACTGTCCGCAGCATGATCCGTAACCCCATGTATACCGGTAGGTTTCATATGAACGACACGCTGTCGGAACCGAACGAGGCCCTGCGGCTTATCTCCGATGAAACCGCGCAATTCGCTCAGTATGCACTCAGCCAGCGGATTCCTCGCAAGTATACGCAGCAGCGGCAAGCGGAAAACGCCGCCATGCCGGAGGATGCGCCGACCAAGACCAGTGTCTACGGTGCGTCGCTGCTGTCTGGCCTGCTCTACTGCGCGCACTGCGGGAAAAAGCTCGTCGGCGGCTACTGCACCAAGCAGCGCAAAAACGGCGCGTATCACCGGCCCATCTATCGTTGCTACAACGGCAGCGTGAAGGCCAAGCTGTGCGACGGACAGGCGGTCTATTCCGCAGCGAAAATCGAATCTGCCGTGCTCGATGTGGTTCACCAGTACTTCCACAGCCTTTCCCGAACGGTGGATGACGTCTGGCAAGAGCAGGCACGCCGCCAGCTGCGCAGCCGCTTGGAGAGTCAGGTCAAGTCTGCGAAGGCCAATCTGGACCGTCTTCAGCAGCAGGATACAAGGCTCCGTCAGGAGGTCATGCGCTCCCTGATGGGCGAAAGCTGCTTTGAGCCCGACATGCTCAAGGAGATGCTGTCCAAGAATAAGGCGGAGCTGGCAGACGCCGAGGCCCGTCTTTCTTCGCTGGAAGCCGAGAAGGATGCCGAGGCCGCCCGCATCCGCTATCTCTCCTCGCAGATTCAGCAGATTCACGACTGGGCCGGGGAATTCGATTCCGCCAACAACGACACGAAAAAGATGATCTTGGCACGGATGATTGAGAAGATCACCGTTGACCGGCATTACAACATTGTCATCCGCTTCTTCATCTCGCCGGAGAGCTTTGAGGGAAGCATCGCCGAAGGGAATGAGATCAGGAAAGCGGGATAATCCGATAAACGCAATCAGGGCGTATGTAGGCGTGCTTCGTCAGCGCGCTACATTCGCATTGTAGAGGTCACCGGTTCGAATCCGGTATGCTCCACCACAGAGACCTTCTCTTTTGAGGAGGTCTGTTTTTTATAACATGTATGTTTTATATTCCATAAGAAATCATTGCTTCTAGTATTTCATCATGATATAATTTTCCAAACACGTGAGCATTAGGGTATTAATATGAATCAAAGTAATTCCAATATAGAAAGAAGGTTAGTTATGTCTAAAGGTATTATTTCTACGCATGGGTTAAAGTATACATTATCGGATGGGGTATATTTGATGATGGAAGAAAAACCGGAGTTGTTCGATAGACTAAACGATAAAGTTGAAGCGTCTGAGTTGCTCCCTTCTTTTGTTAGTGTCTTAGTATATATTCTCTTGGCTATAAGTGGAACAGTATCGAGTTGGTACATGACAATAGTATATTCAATGCTGTCATATGTTCTTGCAACTATAGTGTCTATGTGGGCAACGTTTTTTTTCATTCCTCTTGTAACTCCAATTCTCATGGTGTACCAGTTCCTGACCAAATTTTTTCTTCATTACGTTGCAATTATCATTGTATCAGCTTTTGTAATGGGAATGTGGTATGCTGGTGTAGTCTTCATTCTTGCTAGTTTTATTGTCGGATTTGTTATCACCATCTCAATTGGGGGTTATTCTCAAAGAGAGGTATTTAATGACGCTGTTGCGAAGATGCTCTATCGAAAGTTCTAAGAGCCAGAATTAATTGTTCTTTCAAAGAATTGATGTCGTTAATTTTGGAAATTATTGATTCTCTGATAAAAAAAACAGCATATCGGGGATGAATTACGCATGCTTCGGTAGCGCGCTACATTCGCATTGTAGAGGTCACCGGTTCGAATCCGGTATGCTCCACCACAATTTGTCAGAAAACTACGGATATTGGACTTTTTTCTTGTATATTTTGCCTATTTTTCGTCCAAAAACCAAAAAACAAGGGCCTTTCAGCTCCTGTTTTCCTGCTTTCTTTTGTTGAAGTGCGCGACAAGCGCGCCGACGCCCAATATGTTGATGGCGCGGCGTAAATTATAGGTGAGGAAGCTGAGGGCGATTTCGGCGCTCACCTTTTCCTTTCCTCTGCACAGGAAGTAGTGTGCGCCGTCGTACCACTTGATCGTCCCGAACGGATGCTCGACCAGCTCCTTGCGACGCTGCATGTCGTCCGGATTGCGGCGGATCACGAGCTTCACGCGGGCATCTTTCTGTTTTCGCCTGCCGAAGTGGTTGTACGGCGAGTTCTGCTCTACATCCGGGGCTTTTTGGAGCGGCACCTCAGGGTTGCCGTACATGTACACCGGCACATACACCGAGTTGTGACCGATCTGCACCTCCTTGGCTTTTGTGGAATCGGTGCAGCGGTTGGGGCAGGTGCGGCAGGCCTCGTTGCTCTTGTAGACGATGCCGTATTTGCGCTCATGCTGCTTGAACAGCTCCCGCCCAATCGGGCAGGTGACCCGCCCGTCCTCATGACGGATGAAGCAGCTGACCACATTGCGTTCCTGAACCTGTACGGAGACCGTCGTGTTCTCGTAGCATCTCGGCAGCACGCCCGCGTGCAGGCACTTCCGGATGTCCTCCGGCTTTTGGGAGCCCCGGGTTTCCTCGTCGATTTCCGCGGGAATGTACTCGAGGTCAAAGATGCGCTCGTCCTTGTCATACTTGAAGCCCACATTCAGAAGCTTGGCATGACGCATATTACGGACTCCTCTCAAATCCAATAAGCCAACGAGCTGCTTCTTCTCTTGGAAAGCAGCTTGTTTTTGTTCATCAGCAATCAACGCAGGGCCGGCATTCCCCGCTGCGCAGACGAAACGCGCAGCAAACCGTTGATTCCAGGGAAAAGAGGCTGTTTACAGGGGGACGGCAATTTTGTATAATCGATTCACAGGGGGGATGGCTATGCCGAGAAAATCCGGGCGGAATACAAAGAGCCGCATTGTCGCGGCGGCGTGGAAGCTGTTTTACGAGCAGGGGTACGACAATACCACCGTGGAGGATATCGTCTTCGCGTCCGAAACCTCAAAGGGCTCGTTTTATCATTATTTCAGCGGCAAGGATGATCTGCTCGGCTCGCTGTCGATGATCTTCGACGATAAGTATGAGGAGCTGCGGACGGTGCTGCCGGACAATATGCCGGCTGTGCAGAAGCTGGTCACGCTGTCACACGAGCTGTTTGCCATGATCGACAACAGCGTTTCCATTGAGCTGCTGGCGCGGCTGCTCTCCGCACAGCTGGTCACCCACGGTGAAAAGCACCTGCTGGACAGGAGCCGAACCTACTTTAAGCTGCTCAACCAGGTGATCCGCAGCGGACAGGAGCGGGGCGAGCTTCGGGATGACATGACCGTCAACGAGATCGTCAAGGCCTATGCCATGTTTGAACGCGCGCTGATGTACGACTGGTGCCTCTCCGGCGGCGAATATGCGCTTTCCAAATACGCGGATCAGATGATTCCGCTCTTTCTGGCGGGCTTCAGAAAAATTCATCTATCGGAATAAATGGAAGTTCGGAAATGCGTCTAGTTCAAATATCCTGATTATACAATAAAATAATGAATATCAATCGCAAAATCGTATTGTATTGATTCTATACACGATTCTGTATTTACGTCTATTCATTTTTCTGCTATACTCCGTTCATTAACGCACGGAGGAAAAAAACAATGCCTTCTTCTCAGATCATCATTGCAATCACCATGGTGCTGTATCTTGTCATGACCATTGGCATTGGCGTGGCATTTTCCAAGCGCAGTTCGTCCACCACGAGCGAGTTCTACCTCGGCGGCCGCAGGCTCGGCCCGCTGGTGACGGCCATGAGCGCGGAGGCCTCGGACATGAGCTCCTACCTGCTGATGGGCCTGCCGGGACTGGCCTATATCGCGGGCGTCGCGGAGGTCAGCTGGACGCTCATCGGCCTGGCTGTGGGCACCTATCTCAACTTCCTGCTGGTGTCCAAGCGCCTTCGCATCTACACGGAGCAGCTGGGCTCCATCACGGTGCCCGATTACTTTTCACGCCGCTATGGGGACAAGCGCCATCTGCTCTCCATGATCGCTGCGCTGGTCATCATCGTGTTCTTCGTGCCCTACACCGCTTCCGGCTTCAAGGCTGTGGGTACGCTGTTCAACACCCTCTTCGGCCTGGAGTACCATGTGGCCATGCTCATCGGCGCGGCTGTCATCATCGGCTACACGGTGTTGGGCGGCTTCCTGGCCGTATCCATGACGGACCTCATTCAGTCCATCTTTATGACGGTTGCGCTGATCGTCATCGTGTTCTTCGGCATCAATCTGGCCGGCGGCATGGACAATGTGATCGCCAACGCGAGGGAGCTGCCCGGCTACCTGAACATGACGCAGGGCTACAACTGGAGCGAGGGCACGGCCGGCAGCTTCGGCGCGCTGAGCATCGTCTCGACGCTGGCCTGGGGCCTGGGCTACTTCGGCATGCCGCACATTCTGCTGCGCTTCATGGCCATCCGCGACAAGAACGAAATCAAGATCTCCCGCCGCATTGCCACTGTGTGGGTCGTGGTCTCCATGGGCATTGCCGTGCTCATCGGCATGATCGGATACAGCGTGTCCGTCATGGGCTATGTGCCCATGCTGGGCAGCAGCGCGGAGAGCGAGACCATCATCATCAAGCTGGCGGATGTGATGAGCAGCCACGGCGCGATCTTCGCCGTTGTTGCGGGCATCATCTTGGCGGGCATTCTCGCAGCCACCATGTCAACCGCGGATTCGCAGCTGCTGGTGGCGGCTTCCAGCGTATCTCAGGATATCGCGGTGGAGTTCCTGGGGATCAAGCTGAGTGAAAAGAAGTCGCTGCTGGTGGCGCGCCTGACCGTCATCGGCATCGCGCTGGTCAGCCTGCTGCTGGCGTGGAACCCGAACAGCTCCGTCTTCCGCGTGGTGTCCTTCGCGTGGGCGGGCTTCGGCGCGGCCTTTGGCCCGGTGATGCTCCTCTCCCTCTTCTGGAAGCGCTCCAACCGTGCCGGCGCCATGGCGGGCATGATCACCGGCGGCGCGATGGTCTTCATCTGGAAATACTGCCTTGCGCCCCTGGGCGGCGTGTTTGCCATCTATGAGCTGCTGCCCGCGTTCATTGCGGCGCTGGCTGCCAATGTGATCGTCTCGCTGGTCACGCCGGCACCTGAGGCGGAGATCACCGATACGTACGACAAGGTATCCGGGCTGTGCAGGAAATGACGCGTGTTCATCGATCGCCGTCATAGAAAAATGCTTTTCAGGAGAACGGGGCTGTCTGGCCTCGTTTTCTTTTGATTTCCGTCCTGCACCAGCCTGCCCTTCGGCACATAGGCTGTCGTGGGGAGGTGGAAATCCATGTCAATGCATGACTGCAACTGCGGCTGCCGGTGCCGCTGCGGCCTGACTGCGCTGATTGCCAGCCTGCTGCTCGGCGTGATCGCGGCGTTCCTGCGCATCACGGGCGTCCTGAATCTGACAACGGCATTCCTGGGGGCGGCGTTTATTATCGCCGTCGTCTATCTGGCCGTACTGATCCTGTCCATGGCCGTGATGGGCAAGCGGGAAGCGTGCGCGTGCCTGTGCACCCATCTGCGGAAACTGCTCGCCGGTGCGCTGGGCACCTTCCTGTTTGCGCTGGTGCTGCTGCTGATCGACGTTGCCGCGGCGTCCGTCATCGGGGCGATCCTCGCGGGTGTGCTGATCTTCTTCTTCACGCTGATGTTCGCCGGTTCTGCGTGCCTGATCCGCTGCCTGGCCGACTGCAGGGACTGACCCATACACAGCAAAAAGAGACGTCCTTTTGCGGGACGCCTCTTTTGCGTTACTTTTGCGGGCGGCGCCTGAGCCTGGGCGCAGTGAGCCGGTAGCTGTCGTCGATGAGGTGGAAGACCTCCTCATCGGACATGCTGCCGTCCAGGATGATGCTGACCCAGTGCAGCTTGTTCATGTGGTACGCCGGCACGACGGCGGGGTAGACGGTCTTCCAGAAGTCGGCCCAGTTCGGCTCCGCCTTCACGTTGATCCAGACGCGCCCCTCGTGGTCGTAAATCGCAGCGAACATCTTCCTGTTCGTCTGATGGCGCATGATGGCCCAGTTGTCGTCAAAGGGATAGTCCTCGCAGGCGTCCGGCAGACTGAGACAGGCGTCGATCGCTTCCCGGCGCGTCGTCATAGCTGGGCCCATCTGCGCATGATGGCGTATTCCTCGTCCGCGCGGCCCGGCCAGACCTCCTCGCGCAGCGCGCAGAGGTTGTCGTTGTTCGCGCGCAGGCGGGGCATCAGCGCGGGCCAGTCCATGATGCCCTCGCCGAGCGGACGGTTCTCCCAGCGGTTTTCGCTGTTCCATACGCCGTCCTTGACGTGCAGCGCGCAGATCCTGTCTCCGAAAAGGGCAAGCGCGCGCGCCAGCAGGTCATGCTGCGCCTCGGGCCGCGACTCGCCCGGGGGAACGAGGTTCGCCGTGTCGAGAATCACCCTGAGGTGATCGCTGGGCACGTCGTCCAGCAGCCGGCGGGTCAGCTCCGGCGTGGCGAGCGTGTGATAGGCGACGGGCTCGATGCCCACCGTCGCGCCGCATGCCTCGGCGACGGCGACGGCAGCGCGCGTGAAATCGAGCAGGCGGGCGTAGGCAGGCTCCCGCTCGGATTCGTCGAATGTGAAGTGCGTGGTCTCTGTGCCGACGCAGCCCGCACCGAGCTTCACGCTGGCGCGCAGGTATTCAGCGAACTTGGCTTTAGCCGCCTCAAGCTTGGCCGGGTCGCGGTCGCTGGCGCTGACATAGCAGCCCATGACGGGCACGGCGATCCCGTGCGCGGCAAAGGCGTCGCGGATGGCGGCCAGCTTTTCGTCCGTCATGTAGGTCTCCGGGCTCTGCACAAACGCCTTGCCGAAGGCCAGCTGCGTGGCGGCAAAGCCGTGCGAGGCGATTTTCTCAGCCAGCTGGTCGGGCTCCATGCGGCCAAAGTCATGTCCTCTCATGCCGATGATCATAAGCAGGTTCCTCCTGTTTTGCAGATGCTTTTCTCAAGTATACGACAATCGGAGGAAAAATGGAAGGGTGCGCGGCATTGCGGGCGTCCGGTTTTTGCGGTATAATGGCTAAAACAGGGTTGATGAAGGAGGATGTCTATGGAACTGACGAGGATTCTTTCGATGGTGGATCATACGCTGCTCAAGCCCGAATCCACCTGGGCGCAGATTCGGGAGATCTGCGACGACGCAATCCGTTACGGCACCGCGACGGTGTGCATCCCGGCAAGCTATGTCGCGCGCTGCAGGGCGTACATGCAGGAGAAGGGCAGCCGGGTCGGCGTGTGCACGGTCATCGGCTTCCCGACGGGCTATTCCACCACGGCGGCGAAGGTGTTTGAGGCGGCGGACGCGGTGAAAAACGGCGCGGATGAGGTGGACATGGTCATCAACATCGGCATGCTCAAGGACGGACATGACGATGAGGTGCTCGCCGAGATCAACGCGATCAAGGCGGCGTGCGCGGGCAAGCCGCTCAAGGTCATCATCGAAACCTGCCTGCTGACCGAGGCGGAGAAGATCCGCATGTGCGATATCGTCAGCCGCTCGGACGCGGACTACATCAAGACGAGCACGGGCTTCTCCACGGCGGGCGCGACGACCCAGGATGTGGCGCTGATGAAGGCGCACATGGCCCCGGGCAAGGGCATCAAGGCGGCGGGCGGCATCGCCTCGCTGGCGGATGCGGAGAAGTTCATCGAGCTGGGCGCGACGCGCCTGGGCACCAGCCGCATCGTCAAGATCGTCAAAAACGAGGAAGCGACCGGCTATTGACGCGGGCAAACAGAAGATTTTTCTTGGAAACAACAGGAAAAACGTTGACACCGGAACAAAAAGCTGTTATCATAGGAATGCAAGCCGCTCGGGGCTGGTTTTGTTGAAATGCCTGAAAATACGGCATACCTAAACCCGGCGAGTAAATCATTAGGAGGTGTCACCAAATGTACGCTATTATTGCGACTGGTGGCAAGCAGTACCGC
>CAMFCQ010000093.1 GCA_945948915.1 uncultured Clostridia bacterium
CTGTCCGTTCAGGAAGCAACAAACAGTCACGATTTTGCCCGAAAGAACAACGGCTATGAATCCTGGTCCGCATTGAAGGAGAACCGCAACTGGAGTATTTATCAGTGACGCGGTTTCCGGTATTCTCAGAAACCCCTTTGCCATCAGTCTGAGAAATCACGGCAATACCGGGTCTGCTGATTCTATTTAAAATACCGCATGTTGAAATAAAACACGGACCGGAAAAGTTTCAGTAAAGAGATTTTACTGTACACTTTCCGGTGCGTGTCTTTAAGGAGTATTTCACTTTGGATTTCATGGATGCTTTTCACAGAACGGACAGTATATCCTGTGCCTGATTCAGCTTCTGTCAGTGCTTTTTCATCAGGTTTTTCTTCCATTCTTATGATAGTGGCTGGACACCTCTATTATATAACGGAAAGGTGATTTTTTGTGTATAACTCGTTGTCTCCACCCGCATAGCAGGTGGATTTTAGTTTCAAACGTCTGCACGTTGCGCAGCCGTTCTCAACAGGCTAAAGCCCATATACTAAAAGAGCGTCCTCACGGACGCTCTCTGGAGCTACTGACCGGACTCGAACCCTTGACCTGCTGATTACGAATCAGCTGCTCTACCGACTGAGCCACATTGGCGTCGGAGTTACCGTGCCGGTGATCACCTGACGAGTAAGAATTATATCAGGTTCAGCTCCGAGTGTCAACCCCTTTTTTACATTTTTTTGTATTTCTTTCGCATATCGCGCAACGCGCCTTATTCGGCCTGTTCTGCCCGGATCTGCTGCGTCCGTTTCAGCGGATAGGACGTCAGCACTGTGCTGCTCAGGTCTTCCTTGTGCATGTCGATCGCCGTGATCTGGCTGTTTTCGTAGGTGGTGTAGTAATAGATGCCCTTGTCTGTGTTGCAGCAGGAGGAATACACGGTGATTTCAGGCTTGTCCTCCACCATCACGGCGCCGCGGATATGGCGTACGGAGGAAAGAATGTGGAAAAACTGCGTGACGCTTTCATGCTCGTCGTCGCCGCACAGCGAGTGGGCCTTCATGAACGCCGCGCGGACAAACCGGGAGGATGAGGACAGATCGCCCGGCAGGCCAAGGCCGCCCATGCCGCGCGAATAAGCGGGCAGATCGAGCGCGGGGTCAAAGCGGTTTTCCGGCGTCTGGGCACACAGCGCCCGGTAATCGCTCAGGTGGGTCAGGTGATAGGGAAACGGCGGGTTGTTCGTGAGCACGCCGACGGGGTTGTCGTGAATGTGCAGGCCGTCCGCCATCGGCTCCACGACGATGGCCTTGCAGCGGTCAGCGATGAGCCAGTGCAGCGGCGCGAGCGGCAGCGCGTCGCTGAAGGGAATGGCGGCGAGATTCAGGCGCGAGAGCAGCATCTGTGCCTGCGCTGTGGTGGCGCACTGGCCGAGGATGTACGGGATGAATTCAAACGGTGAGACGTTGTCTTGATCCGCTGCCTCGGGCGGATAGTGCGCGTTGTCCGGGAAATTGAGCCCGGCCATGGAGAGCCCCGCCTCGTTCGTCGCGTCGTAATAGAGCGGATAGCCGTTAGCGGTCGTCGCCACGCCGATCATCGCCAGGTGCGACTTCATCGCGGGCATGCGGCGAAACGCAAACGGAAAGCGCCGCGGCGCGATGGTCACGGCCTCGTCCAGCGCATATTCCAGGTCGAGGTTGCGGCCGAAGTAGTGATCCTTCGTGGTGAAGCAAAGCGCTGTGCACATACAAAGACCTCCCGCAGTCACACTTTTTCGTATTGTGGCATCTTGCGGGAGGATGCATGCGTTACAGACCGGCGGTTTTTCAGGATATCTTCAGAAAAGCATTGACCTTATCAAGTTTTCATGGTTTCGCCCTTGCCTTTGCCGCGAGAGGCGGATACAATGAAACTGTTCAAATCTGAAATACTCCCTGGAGGTTCCATATGAGCAAGGTGATCGGTATCGATCTGGGCACGACCAACAGCTGCGTCGCCGTGATGGAAAACGGTGAGCCGGTGGTCATTCCCAATTCCGAGGGCGGACGCACGACGCCGTCCGTCGTGGGCTTTACGAAAAATGGTGAGCGCGTGGTCGGCGAAGCGGCGCGCAGGCAGCAGGCGGTCAACGCGGGCCGCACGGTGCTCTCCATCAAGCGCGAGATGGGCAACGACTACCGCGTGAAGATCGACGGCAGGGCGTATACCCCGCAGGAGATCTCTGCGATGATCCTGCAGAAGCTACGCCGCGACGCGGAGGCGTTTCTGGGCGAAAGCGTGACCGAGGCGGTCATCACCGTCCCGGCGTACTTCACCGATGCGCAGCGCCAGGCGACCAAGGACGCTGGGCGCATTGCGGGGCTGAACGTCCTGCGCATCATCAACGAGCCGACGGCGGCGGCGTTCGCGTATGGCCTGGATCACGGGCAGGCGCAGAAGATCCTGGTGTACGATCTGGGCGGCGGCACATTCGATGTGTCGCTGATCGAGATCGGCGACGGCGTGATCGAGGTGCTGGCCACCAGCGGCGACAACCATCTGGGCGGCGACGATTTTGACCAGCGCCTGACGGATCATCTGGTCAGCGAGTTCAGGCGCACGGAGAAGATCGACCTGACGCGCGACAACGCGGCGATGCTGCGCGTGCGCGAGGCGGCCGAGAAGGCCAAGCGCGAGCTCTCCGGCCAGATGAGCGCGCAGGTGATGCTGCCGTTCCTCACGCAGGACAGAAACGGTCCGCATCACATGGATATCACCGTCACGCGCGCGCAGTTTGAGGGCATGACCCGCGATCTGATCGACCGCACGGCCGGCCCGGTCAATCAGGTGATGACCGACGCGGCGCTCTCCATGAACGAGCTGTCGCAGGTGCTGCTGGTGGGCGGCAGCACGCGCATGCCTGCTGTGCAGGAGATGGTGCGCAAAATGACCGGCAGAATCCCCAGCAAGGCGATGAACCCGGACGAGTGCGTGGCGATGGGCGCGGCGCTGCAGGGCGGTAAGCTGGCCGCCAAAAACCCGGGCAGCGGCATGGTTGTCTCCTCCGCCGCGCAGGACATCATCCTCATGGACGTGACCCCGCTGTCCCTTTCCATCGAGACGGTCGGCGGCGTGGCGACCAAGATCATCGACCGCAACACGACCATTCCCGCCCGGCACAGCCAGATCTTTACGACCGCCGCGCCGTTCCAGACGGCGGTGGACATCAAGGTGCTGCAGGGCGAGCGCCACTTCGCGCGTGACAACAAGCTGCTGGGCAATTTCCGCCTGAAGGGCATCCGCCGCGCGATGGCGGGCGTGCCGCAGATCGAGGTCACCTTCGACATCGACGCCAACGGCATCGTGAAGGTTTCCGCCAAGGATCTGGGCACCGGCCACAGTCAGGAGATCACGATCTCCTCCACGACCAACATGAGCGAGGACGAGATCCGCCGCGCCATGGATGACGCGAAGCAGTACGAGGCCTGGGACAGGGAGCGCAAGGAGGCGATGGACACCCGCAACGAGGGCGAGCGGCTGGTCTACGAGGCTGAGCAGGCGCTTGCCGGCCACAAGGAGCTGGACAAGGAGACCAGAAAACGCATCAAGGACGACACCGCCGCGCTCAAGAAGGCTGTGCACAGGACCAAGCCGGAGGAGATCACCGCGCAGCAGGCGGAGGAAATCCGCAGTCTGATCGGGCAGCTGCGCCGGAGCGCCGCGGGCATCCTGAGCACAGGAGACGATCAGGCGCAGGTCTGACCGCCCTTCCCCGAAAAGATAAAAAATGCCGCTTCCAAACGGTTGGAAGCGGCAAGTTTTTTGGGCGTTGCAATCAATACAGCGCAGAAGCGATGTACGGCATCACCGCGGTGATCAGCAGCGCGGCGCAGGCCACAAAGGCGACGATGCGCATCGTCTTCTTCTTGCGCAGTTCGCGCGCAGACGTTTTGTTAGAAGCCATGGGATTCAACCTCCAAACATAAGATGCTGCGTACATTATAGCACACGAAGCCCCAAACGTATAGAGGAAAATCGTGAAGAAATCCGCAGGTTCAGCGAAAAAACCTGTGCTCCCAGCGCATCCTATACATAGATGGGATTGACGCGCCGTGGGCCGCGTGCTATCCTGAAGGCACAGGGGAAAGAAAGCGGGGAACAAATGAACAAGCGAATGGACAGGCGCATAAAAAGCGGGCCTGAACGGCATATGGTGCGCGACGCCCTTGCAACGGCGCTGGCGGGATGGAAATATTATCTGCTGGCTGTGGTGCTGACCTTTTTTCTGTGCGCAGCGCTGTTCGGCATTCAGGGCTGGAGCACTGCAGATGCGCAGAGACAGTATCGGATGGTGGTGAGATGCCTTTGCGGCAGCATGTTGGTGGTTTTGCCGCTGCTGTATGGACGCATGCGCATCAAAAAGCGGCTTGCGCCGGGCGCGTTTTCGGTGAAGGGACTGGCGGCGTATGCCCCGGTGCTTGCAGCGGTGGGCGTCGGCGGGCTGCTCGGTGCAGCGGCAGACATCGTGCAGAAAGGCAGCCTTCAGCCGCTGGCACAGCTGGCGGAGTTTTGGCAGGTGGTCAGCGCGGCGATCGTGGCACTGTTTATTGCGTTGGTGAATGAGGGCAGGATGATCGCCTGCCTGAAGGAGCGCGGTTATGCCCATGAGGAAATCGTACGCATGCTGGCGGGCCTCATGCTGTTCGTCATCGTCGCCAATCTCCTGCTGACGCTGGCAAACGGCGGCAGTCTGGATGTGGTGGACTCTGGCATCAGCGGCCTGAATGGGCTGCTGTCGGTTGTGCTGTGCGGGCGCGCGGCGCTGCGCAGCGGACGGCTGACAGAGGTGTTTGTGCTGCGGCTCATGCTGCAATTGACAAACGGATCGGGAAGGCTTCCGGCTGCGCAGGCTGTTCAGATTGTCGGTCTTGCGGCGGCGATTCTGCTGCTTGAGAGAATCCCGGCAAAAACGGCTTGACACAGCAGATGCGTTGGGCATATAATATCTTTCACAGGCTGAGAACGGAAGAGTATCCTGCTTTGCGTCCCAAGAGAGCGTGCGTCGCCGGCTGAAAGCGCGCGCGGATGGCGGGCGGGAGAAGTGCATCCGGGAGCCCCGCACCGAGATGTAGGCTGCGGCGCAGGCGCTGCGTTATGGCGAACGAGTGGGGCATGCCTTTGCGCGTGCTCAAAAAGAGTGGAACCGCGGCGCTGCCGTCTCTGTTGGAGACGGGGCGCTTTTCTTTATCTTGGGAAAGGAAGGAACGAGCGGTGTTTGACAATCTTCGCGCGGATGTAGCCTCCGTGATGGAGCGCGACCCGGCGGCCAAATCGAAGTGGGAGGTGCTGCTGTGCTATCCGTATGTGAAGGCGATGGCCTATCACCGGATTGCGCACAGGCAGTATCTGCGGGGGCGTACGACGCTGGCCCGCTGGATTTCCCAGCACGCGCGCCATGTGACGGGCATCGAAATCCATCGCGGCGCGCGCATCGGCAAGGGATTCTTCATCGATCACGGCAACGGCGTGGTCATCGGCGAGACGACGATCATCGGGGACAACGTGACGATCTACCAGGGCGTGACCCTGGGCGGCACGGGCAAGGATACCGGCAAGCGCCACCCGACCATCGGCAACAACGTGACCATCGGCGCGGGCGCCAAGGTGCTCGGCCCGTTCACCGTCGGCGACAACAGCAAGATCGGCGCGAGCGCGGTCGTGCTCAAGGAGGTGCCGCCCAACTGTACGGTGGTGGGCAACCCGGGCCGCATCGTGCGCAGGCATGGCGAGGCGCCGGAGGTTGACATGGATCACGTCCACCTGCCCGACCCGGTCAAGGAGCGCATTGAGTCGCTCGAACGCAGAATTCTCGAGCTGGAAGAACACCTGTACCAGATGCACGGCACACATCACATCAAGGAGGAAATGGAAGATGCTGATCTATAATACACAGACCCGCCGCAAGGAGGAATTCGTCCCGATCGAGGAGGGCAAGGTGCGCATTTACGCCTGCGGCCCGACCGTTTACAATTACTTCCACATCGGCAACGCGCGCCCGTTCATCGTGTTTGACACGCTGCGCCGCTACCTGGAGCACAAGGGCTACGAGGTCAAGTTCGTGCAGAACTTCACCGACATCGACGACAAGATGATCCGCCGCGCCAACGAGGAGGGCATCACCGTCAAGGAATTGGGCGAGCGCTTCATCGCCGAGTATTACAAGGACGCCGACGCGCTGGGCATCGAGCGCGCGACCGTCAACCCGAAGGCGACCGAGCACATCCCGGAGATCATCGCCCTGATTCAGAAGCTGGAGGAAAAGGGCCTGGCCTACGCTGTGGAGACCGGCGACGTGTACTACAACACCAAGGGCTTCGCCGGCTATGGCAAGCTCTGCGGCCAGTGCATGGACGATCTGGAGAGCGGCGCGCGCATCGAGGTGGACAGCATCAAGCGCAACCCGATGGACTTCGCCCTCTGGAAGGCGCAGAAGCCGGGCGAGCCGGCGTGGGAATCCCCGTGGGGCATGGGCCGTCCGGGCTGGCACATCGAGTGCTCTGCGATGAGCATGAAGTACCTGGGCGAGACCATCGACATCCACTGCGGCGGCAAGGACCTCGTCTTCCCGCACCACGAGAACGAGATCGCCCAGAGCGAGGGCGCGACGGGCAGGCCGTTCGTCCGCTACTGGATGCACAACGGCTTCATCAACGTCGACAACCAGAAGATGAGCAAGTCCCTGGGCAACTTCTTCACCGTGCGCGACATCGCCAAGGAGTTTGACCTGGAGGCCGTGCGCATGTTCATGCTCAGCGCACACTACCGCAGCCCGATCAACTTCTCCCGCGACATGATCGAGCAGGCCAAGGCGTCCCTGGACCGTCTGTACACCGCGCGCGATCATTACAGCTTCCTGCTTGAAAACGCCGCGGACGGCGAAATGGGCGAGAGGGAGAACGAGCTCATGGCCAAGGTCAAGGCTGTGCGCGAGGGCTTTGACGCGGCGATGGACGATGACATGAACACCGCGAGCGCCATCGGCCAGATCTTTGAGCTGGTGCGCGAGGCGAACGCCGCACTGGACGAGAAGAGCCCGAAGGCGGCGATCCAGGCTGTGCTGGACGCGATGGATGAGCTCACCGGCGTGCTGGGCATCCTGCGCCGCAAGACCGACGCGAAGGATGACGCGGTGGAAAAGCTGCTCGCTGCCCGCGCCGAGGCCCGCGCGAGCAAGAACTGGGCCGAGAGCGACCGCCTGCGCGACGAGATCACCAAGCTCGGCTATATCCTCAAGGATACCAAGCAGGGCCAGCAGATTTCCAAGGCAATCTAATACTAATTCTGATTAAAATGGCTTAATCCGCACACCATCTTTTCCGCCCTGACTTTGCCTCGTTCCGTTCAACGTACCTTAAGTAACGCCTCACTTCACTCGGCTTCGTCAGAGCAAAAAATCTGATGCGCTCTATTAAGCATTTTAATTGCGAATTAGTATAAAACAGAGCGACGGCAGGTTTCCGCAAGCGCGGGGACCTGCCGTTTTTTCTTTGACAGCAAAGAAGGGCGGGCACGATTGACGATGAATATGGATATATGGTAGAATCAACAAAAACGGAAAGGAACGTTCCTATGAAGCTGTTTGACAAGGCCGATCAGTATTGCAGGGAATCCACCTGGAAGACGCTGGCCGCCCTCAAGTTCTGCCTGTTCTCCATCGGCATCATCGTGGGCGTTCTGCTGCCCGAAAGCTGGAAGATGCCGGTGCTTGTCATCTTTGGCATCGTGCTTGTCGTGACGTACATTCCGCTGATGGCGAAGTTTGTCTGGATCTGCAAAAGATAACGCGGAAAGTGGTGGTCAACTGTTTCTCTGGATCGAGATAAGAATTCCTCGTTCAGCCGATTGCAATCAATCAACCGGCGTGATATAATTATGCGAGGATACCTGAAAAATCTTTGTGCAGCTGAAGTAAACGGTTGACTACTGGATGGGCGAGCGATCCCCGTAGTCCTTCGTTTACTTTTTTGTGCCTGTTTATCAAGGAGGAACACTATGAAGTATGACGTCATCATCATCGGCGCGGGCCCCGGCGGCATCTTTTCAGCCTATGAGCTGACGCATCTGAAACCGGACATGAAGATCGCCGTGTTTGAGGCGGGCCATCCGCTTTCAAAGCGCCATTGCCCGATCGACGGCGAGAAGGTCAAGACGTGCATCGGCTGCAAGAGCTGCTCCATCATGAGCGGCTTCGGCGGCGCGGGCGCGTTTTCCGATGGCAAGTACAACATCACCAATGACTTCGGCGGCACGTTGTACGAGTACATTGGCAAGAGCAAGGCGCTGGAGCTGATGCGCTATGTCGATGAGATCAACGTGCGCTACGGCGGCGCGGGCACCAAGCTCTACTCCACCGCAGGCACGAGGTTTAAAAAGCTCTGCATTCAGAACAACCTGCACCTGCTCAACGCGTCGGTGCGCCATCTGGGCACGGACATCAACTATGTGGTGCTGGAAAACCTGTACGCTGAACTGAAGGACAAGGTCGATTTCTTCTTTGACACGCCGGTGGAGACCGTGCGCGCGGTCGAGGGCGGCTATGAGGTGCGCGCGAAGGATCAGACGTATGCCTGCCGGGACTGCGTGATCTCGGTCGGCCGCATCGGCAGCAAGTGGATGGAGCGCGTGTGCAAAGAGCTGGATATCCCCACCAAGTCCAACCGCGTGGACATCGGCGTGCGCGTGGAGCTGCCCGCGGAGGTCTTCTCCCACCTGACGGACGAGCTCTACGAGAGCAAGATCGTCTACCGCACCGAGAAGTACGGCGACCTGGTGCGCACCTTCTGCATGAACCCCAAGGGCGCGGTGGTCAACGAGAATACCAACGGCATCATCACTGTCAACGGCCACAGCAGATCGG
>CAMFCQ010000094.1 GCA_945948915.1 uncultured Clostridia bacterium
TTGTAGAAGCTCAGCGCCAGAGAGCTCATGGTCGCCGCCAGCATGAAGAACATCGGGAACAGGAACATCTTGTTGCTGCGGCCGATGTGCTTGAACCAGACTGCGCAGGCCAGGAACGCCGGCACCGCGACCAGCTGGTTCGCCGCGCCGAAGAGCGGCCAGATGTTCTGATAGCCCGCGCCGGTCAGGGCGGCGGACAAGCCGATGGTGATCGCGGTGGCGACATACTTGTTGCCCAGAACCTTGCTCACGCTCGGCGCGAAGCCCTCGAACATCTCCTGGAAGATCATACGGCCCAGACGGGTCGCGGTGTCCAGAGAGGTCAGGCAGAAGGCGGAATAGGCCAGCGCGATGACCGTGGCGCTGGTCGCCTCCGGTAGGCCGATCACGGCCACGAAGGACGCGATGCCGTTGGAGAAGATCGCCGCGGGGCCGCTGCCCGCGCCGGCCAGCTCCTGGCCGCGCACGGAGCCGACCGCCACCAGCGCGATGACCGCCAGCGCGCACTCGATGAGCATGCCGCCGTAGCCGACCAGCTTGGCGTCGCCCTCATTGCGCAGCTGCTTGGAGGTGGTGCCGGAGGCGATCAGGCTGTGGAAGCCGGAGATCGCGCCGCAGGCGATGGTGATGAAGAGCACCGGGAAGAGCGGCTGGCCGTTTACGATGAAGCCGGTGAACGCCGGGAGCGTCATGTCCGGGCGCGCCGCGCCGATGCCGACAACGGACAGCACGATGATCGCGTAGAGCAGGAAGCTGTTGAGGTAGTCACGCGGCTGGAGCAGAATCCACACCGGCGCGACGGACGCGATGAAGATGTACACGAAGGTGACCACGAGCCACACGTTCTTGCTCACGTTCATCAGAGGGAAACGGATGCCCAGCCAGATGGCGCCGCACAGCAGGGCCACGCCGACGACGGTGTTGACCACGAGGTTGCTGTTCTTGCGCTGGAGCATGCCGAAGATGACCGCCAGCGGGATGAAGCACATGGATGCCATGGCGACCGAGCCGGCAGAGCGCGCGCTGGCGAGCGCCGCTTCCGTGTCCGCCTTGGGCACCGAGGCGAACGTGCCCGCCACGATGTCCGTGAACGCCGCCACAACCAGCAGCAGAACCAGGAAGACAAACACGTTGAAGATCATCTTGCACTTGTGGCCGATGTGCTGCTCGATGACCTCGCCGATGGTCTTGCCGTCGTGGCGGATGGACGCGAACAGCGCGGAGAAGTCCTGCACGCCGCCAAAGAAGATGCCGCCGATGACGATCCACAGCAGCACCGGGATCCAGCCGAAGAACGCCGCGTTGATCGGGCCGGTGATGGGGCCCGCGCCGGCGATGGAGGCGAAGTGATGGCCCAGCACAACCGCCGTGCTGGTGGGCACATAGTCGCCTCCGTCGTTCTTTTCCACGGCCGGGGTCTTTCTCGTGGGATCCACGCCCCACTTCTTGCACAGCCAGGCGCCGTACGTCGCATACGCCGCGACGAACAGCACCAGGCAGACAACCAGGATAACAAATCCGTTCATGATTCTCTCTCCTTTTGTTTATACTAATTCGCAGTTAAAATGCCTAATAGAGTGCATCAGGTTTTTCGCTCTGACGAAGCCGAGTGAAGTGAGGCGTACTGGAGGTACGTTGAACGGAACAAGGCAAAGTCAGAGCGGAAAAGATGGTGCGCGGATTAGGTCATTTTAACAAGAATTAGTATTATCATGAAACGCGCGGCAGCAGCCGCACGCATCAGTCAGGCTTACTGCGCCCGCATCAGGCCAAGCAGGTGCTTTTCAAGATCCTTCGCGTCGCGGCTGGCATACACGCAGCCGCTGCCGAGATCCGCCGCCGCTGCGCGCCCCGTCGCCCAGCCGCGCAGCGAAAACCGGTAGTTCTTGCTGAATCTGGCCCTGCGCACGGCCCGTGCCGCCTCCGGCTCCACCGCCTCGCACAGCAGCATCAGCGTCAGGGTCGAGGCCATGTGCCCCTCCGGGGGGCAGCTCGCGCCCGGATGCACCAGCGTTGCCTCCGCCTCGCGCGTCAGGAAGGCAAACCAGTCCTCCGCCATCGCGGCTGTCAGCGTCTGCACCTTCAGGATCAGCGCGTGGTCGTAGGCGTTGGCCTCCCAGAGCACATGCTTTTTGCTGAGCACATATTTGGAATTGAGCGCGCGAAGCTGCGCCAGGGCGTCCACCCTGCGCGAGACAATCTGTGCATCCCGCACCACGTCGTATGAGGCCGCCATCGAATCCAGCACACGCTCAAAATATGCAGTTAATTCCATCATTTACTCCTGATTCCGCGAATTTCAAACGCATTATACATCAAAAGTGAAATACTGTACAGACCGCATTGCATATCATTCACGGTTTTCGTCATAATTTACGAGCGGTTAGCGAGACATTTTGTCACCTTTTTACAGAGTTCCAATACAGAAAACAGCGGCCCGAAGGCCGCTGCCGGAGATATGTGCTTTGTGGGATCATACTGTTTTCAAATCAAAACAGCCATGCGCTAAGCACGTCAGGTAACGCTTCGCTCCCTGACTACTCTTTCTTTGACCGCTTCGCGATATAGGAACGGCGGGGGATTTCATCCCCCAAGCCCCTAGCCTGGGGACCAGTCCCCAGACCCCTCTTCGCTTCGCGCTTATAGCTCGTTTCTATCAGAAAATTGTATCAGTCCTCCAGCTTGGTGAAGCTGTACTCCTGACCATAGGTCTCCACGTACACGGTGCGCATGGTCTGGTCGCTCATCGGCCTGTCGCTGCTGTTGGTCGGCTGGGAGGCGATCAGGTCAACCGTCTCGATGCCGCCGAGCACGAAGCCGAAGGCCGCGTAGTCGCCGTCCAGATAATCGCTGTCCGCGTGCATGATGAAGAACTGGCTGCCGGCGGAGTCCATCGCGCTGGAGCGCGCCATGGAGAGCACGCCGCGGGTATGGGACAGGTTGTTCTCCACGCCGTTGTTCTTGAACTCGCCCTTGATTGCGTAGCCCGGGCCGCCGGTGCCGTTCCCCAGCGGGTCGCCGCCCTGGATCATGAAGCCCGGAATGACGCGGTGGAAGATCAGGCCGTCATAGAAGCTGCCGTTCGCCAGCGCGATGAAGTTGCCCACGGATTCCGGTGCCTGCGCCGGATACAGTTCGCCATAGATGACGGAGCCGTCGTTCATGACGATGGTGAAGGTCGGCTTCTTGCCCTCGACGGTGCAGGCCGTCATCAGCGCGGTGTTGTCCACCGCCAGCGCGTCCGCCTCGGCCATGTCCGTCATCGCGGAGGAGAGCACATAGCCCTTGACCGTCGTGCCCGGCACGGCGACAAACGCATAGGTCACGCCGTCCACGTCGATCCTGCCCAGCACGTCCAGCGTCGCGCCGGCGGCCAGCCTGGCCACCGCGTCGCCCGCCGGCATATCGGTCAGGTCGGTTTCCTGCGCGACGGACGCATACGCGATGGTCGCCTCCGTGGACTCGGACACAAAGACGTTGAACATCGGGCTCAGGTCGCCCACGACGATGTTCGCGTCGTCCAGCATGGTATCGACATACGCAGAGTACGCGTCGTTCTGCTTGTTGGTGAGCGCTTCGGCCGTTTCAGCCTCCTTGCGGGTCTCAAAGTCCACCGTGCCGGGCTCGATGTCCGCCGCGTACTTGAGGATGAAGTAGCCGTAGTCGGTCACGATCACATCGCTCACGTCGCCGACGTTCTCCAGCGCCATCGCGCCGGCCTTGAAGTCTTCGCCGTAAAGCGCGCTGCTCTCCGCCACCGGGTAGCCGCGCTGCATCTCCTCCACGGAGGAGGAATCCTCGTTGTAGGCCTCCATCGCGGCGTCAAAGTCCTCGCCCGCCTGGAGCTTGGCCAGCACCGCGTTGGCGCGGGCCAGGCCAGACAGGTTCAGCGGATCGGTATCGACCGCCTCGTCCGGGGTCGCCTCCTCCTGCTCCTCATCCACAGCGGTGAAGATGCAGTGCATCAGGCGCACGTTTTCCGGCGTGTAGAGGATCTCCTCCCCGCCGATGTAGGCATTGATGAAGCTGTCCACGTCCGCGTCGTAGGTCGCCTTCTGCTCCTCGACCTTCGCGTCGTACGCCTGACGAACCTCCTCCTCGGTCACCTCAACGCCCTCGGTGCCCAGCGCGTACAGGTGATCCAGCACGCCCTTGAGCTTCGCGCTCTCATACAGCGCCTCGTAGGTGTAGCCGGATGCCTCCAGCTCCTGAGCCACAACGGCGTCCACCTCGTCCTCGGCAACGCCGTAGTCGAGCAGGAACTGCCTGTAATAGCCCGTCATATCCTCCAGTGCCGCAGCCGCCTGCGCCTGATAATCTGCATCCAGCTCCGGGGACAGCACATAGCCGGTCTTTTCAGCATGGTACTCGGCGACGCGCTGGCTCAGCTTCATCTGCACGGTTTCCTGCGCGACGGACTCCTGGAGCTCCGTGTCGTACTTGTCCATCTCATAGCCGTACTGCGCGTAATAGGCGATGTAGGATTCGAGCTGCTCATCGAACTCGTCCTTCACCTCGGACATCATGACGCTCACCGCGCCGTCATAGGCGGTCGCCAGCACGATGTCCTCGTCCTCGGCAAGCGCGCACAGCCCAGTCAGGCTGAGCGCCAGCGCCAGCAGCAGCGCCAGCAGCTTCTTCTTATTCATCGGTTCTTTCCCTCCATTTTCGGTTAAGCCATGACAATCATTATACCTTCTGCGCAGAAAAAACGCAATGGCTGAGCAAAATTGCCATAGACGCTTCATCCCGGGATCACAATTCGTTCACAAACTCGCGGATGCGCTTCAGGGCCTCGGTGAGGTTTTCCAGGCTCGTCGCGTACGAGCAGCGGATGTGCCCCTCGCCGGAGGCGCCGAAGGCCGTGCCCGGCACGCAGGCGACCTGCTTCTTTTCCAGCAGACGCGTGCAGAATTCGTCGCTGGTCAGCCCGGTCGAGCGGATGGAGGGGAAGACGTAGAACGCGCCGCGCGGCTCAAAGCAGGCAAGGCCCATGTCGTTCAGGCTCTCCACCATCAGCCTGCGGCGGCGGTCATAGGAGCGCACCATCATGCGCACATCCTCAAACCCCGTCTCAAACGCGCGGCCCAGCGCCTTGTCGGCCGCGACCTGGCCCTGGATGGACGCGCAGAGCATGGTAAACTGGTGAATCTTGAACATGGGGGCCAGCAGTTCCCGCGGCGCGCACGCATAGCCCACGCGCCAGCCGGTCATCGCGAACGCCTTGGAGAAGCCGTTGAGCGTGATCGTGCGCTCGCGCATGCCCGCGATGGAGGCGAACGCCGTGTGCTCGTGCCCGCCGTAAACCAGCTCGGAGTAGATCTCGTCGGAGACGACGACGATGTCCGTCTCCTCGAGCACATGCGCGATGTCCATCAGCTGTTCCTTGGTCATCACGCCGCCGGTCGGGTTGTTGGGATAGGGCAGGATCAGCGCCTTGGTGCGGGGCGTGATGGCCGCGCGCAGCGCCTCGGGGGTCAGGGCAAAGCAGTCCTGCGCGGAGGTCTTCACCGGCACGGCCGTGCCGCCGGCAAACGTGACCGTCGGCGCGTAGGAGACGTAGCTCGGCTCGGGGATGAGCACCTCGTCGCCGGGGCAGACCACCGCGCGCATGGCCAGATCGATGCCCTCGCTCGCGCCGACGGTGACCAGGATCTCGTCCTTGGGCGAGTAGGTCACGTGGTAGCGCATGCGCAGGTACGCGGCAATCTTTTCACGCAGGCTCTCCAGGCCCCAGTTGGAGGTGTACTGCGTCTGGCCGTCCTCGATGGACTGGATCGCCGCGTCGCGGATGGCCCAGGGGGTCACGAAGTCCGGCTCGCCCACGCCCAGGGAGATGGCGCCGGGCATCTTTCGCACGATGTCAAAGAACTTGCGGATGCCGCTGGGCGGCACGTCCGCCACGCGCCGGTTGATGATGCGCTCGTACTCCATCAGGGCATCACCGCCTGCCTTCTGTCGCTCTTGCCGCCGTCAAAGACCATGCCGCCATACTTGTAGGTCTTGAGCATGAAGTGCGTGCTGGTGCCGGTCACGCCCTCGATGGTGGACAGGCGGCTGTGCACGAAGGAGGCCAGCTCCTTGAGCGTGCGCGCCTCGCACAGCACCATCAGGTCGTACGCGCCGCTCATCAGGTACAGGGACTTGACCTCGTCGTACTGCACGATGCGCTGGGCGATGGCGTCAAAGCCCTTCTCTCGCTGGGGCACGACGTTCACCTCGATGACCGCCTGCACGAACTCGCGGTCCGTGCGCTCCCAGTTGATCAGCGTCTGATAGCCCACCAGCACGCCCGCCGCGCGCAGGCTGTCCATCGCCGCGTTCACCTGGGTTTCGTCGCTGCCGGTCATCACGGCGATCTCGCGCGGCGTCACGCGCGCGTCCTCGCACAGAATCTCCAGAATATGCATGTCCAACGTGGAAAACATGATCCTCTCTCCTTTGTCTTGAACCGAATGCGTCTATTATAGCACGGGAAAAGAGACGCTGTAAAGTCAGCGTCAGAAGCTGAACGCCGGCGCAAAGTCCGCGTTGGTCTGCGGGTCCTCGGCGCGCCTCCGCGCGGCGAACGCCTCGATGTGCGCGGCCATCTGCCGCACGGCGGGCGCCATCATCTGCGGATTCTGCACCGCAATGCCGAACTCGCGGTACTCCATCGGCTCGATGCGGCACACGTCCACATCGCCGTGCGCGCGCGTGAGGATCAGGCTGGGCAGGATGCTGATGCCAAAGCCGCTCTCCACCATGGCGATGGTGGACAGGTCGTCCACCACCCGGCAGCTGGCGCGCACGTTCAGGCGATACTTGGCCAGGAAGGCCTGAATGTCCGCGTCGGTGGAATCGTCCTGCACGACGAACGTGTGCGGGCGCATCTCCTCCACCGTGATGACGCCGGGCATGCGCGTGTGCAGCCCCCTGGGCACCACGCACATCATGCGGTCGCGGTAGAGCGGATACACCTCCAGCTCGCGGGTGCACTTGGTAGACAGAAAGCCCAGGTCCACCACGCCGGTCTTGATCCAGTTGATCACGTCGGCGTAGGTACCCTGATAGATCTCGATCTCGATGCCCGGATACTCGCGCTTGTACGTCGTCACGATCTGCGGCAGCCACGTCATGCAGACGCTGTTGAACGCGCCGATCTTGACCGTGCCGCGCTGCACGCCCTTGAGCTCGTCCACCGTCTGGGAGAGCGCCTCGTCGGCGTTCAGAACCTGACGGATGACGGGATAGAGCGCCTCGCCGCTCCTTGTGAGCGATACGCCGCCCTTGCCGCGCACGAACAGCGCAAAGCCGCAGGCCTCCTCCATGGAGCTGACGGCATGACTGATCGCACTGGGTGTGAGATGGAGCATCTGCGCCGCGCGGGCAAAGCTGCCCTGCTCGATCACCGTATGAAAGATGCGATATTCCAGCAGCGTCAAAAGCGCCGCCTCCTTTCTGCAATTTCGTTCACGTTTTTCATTGTACAGATGAATGAATTTATCTTTGTTAAGAGTACACCCGCCGCGCCCGTTCGTCAATACAAAAATTGCAGGATTGCGAAAACCGCCGCTTTCTGGTATAATGCCGTGCGGACAACTGCATGGACTGTTCGAAACCATCCAGTCCTAAAACAAAACTATGGGCCGAAGAAGCGGAGAGCCTCCGTTTCTTCACGACGGCCGTATGCCGTTTTTTTGTGCATGCCGCCGTCCCCGGAAAGGGAAAACACATGAACAACCTCAAAACCGGCGCGCTCACCCGCGCCGCGATCATCGCCGCGCTCTATGCGGCGCTGACGCTGCTGCTCGCACCCATCAGCTACGGCGAGGTGCAGATTCGCTTCTCGGAGGCGCTGACGATCCTGCCGGTGCTCCTGCCGGAGGCCGTACCGGCGCTGGCCGTGGGCTGCCTGCTGGCCAACATCCTGGGCGGCTGCACGATCTTTGACATCATCTTCGGCACGCTGGCTACGCTGCTGGCGGCCATCTGCACGCGCCTGCTGCGCAAAAACGTGCTGCTCGCCAGCGCCATGCCGGTGCTCTTCAACGGCGTGATCGTCGGCGCGGTCGTGCACTACTGCTATGCGCCCGTCGTCGCGCTGCCGCTGTGCATGCTCTTTGTGGCGCTGGGCGAGGCCGTGGCCTGCATGCTCGTGGGCCGCATCGTGCTGCGCGCCTGCGAGCGCATCCCGCAAAAGCTGCTTAACGGCTGATTCACCCTTGACATTCCCGCCCGCGCGCGCTACTCTTAATCTGTATGCATCCGCATGCAGATTCTTTTATTTTTGTGTCAATCAGGGAGGTCATATTCTATGCGTATTGCGCTCATCAATGAAAACAGCCAGGCCGCCAAGAACGAGCTGATTCTTGACGCCCTGAAGAAGGTTGTCGAGCCCATGGGCCACACCGTGGACAACTACGGCATGTACACCGCGCAGGACGAGGCCCAGCTGACCTATGTGCAGGTCGGCATTCTCGGCGCCATCCTGCTGAACTCCGGCGCTGCGGACTACGTTGTCACCGGCTGCGGCACGGGCGAGGGCGCCATGCTGGCCATGAACAGCTTCCCGAATGTCATCTGCGGCCACGTCGAGGATCCGGTGGACGCGTACACCTTCGCGCACGTCAACGACGGCAACGCCGTGGCGCTTCCGTTCGCCAAGGGCTTCGGCTGGGGCGGCGAATTGAACCTGCAGTACATCTTTGAGAAGCTCTTCGGCTTCGGCCACGGTCAGGGCTATCCGCGCGAGCGCGTGGTGCCGGAGCAGCGCAACAAGAAGATCCTCGACGCCGTGCGCGCGCACACGCTCAAGGACC
>CAMFCQ010000095.1 GCA_945948915.1 uncultured Clostridia bacterium
GTTTGCCTTCAGCTCCAGCACGTCAGCCAGCAGCAGCACGTTCTCCAGCAGCTCATCGACGCCTTCGCCGGTCTTCGCGGACACCGGCACCATGATGGTGTCGCCGCCCCACTCCTCCGGCACCAGCTCGTAGCGGGTCAGCTCCTGCTTCACCGCATCCGGATCGGCCGCCGGCTTGTCGATCTTGTTGATCGCCACGATGACCGGGCACTTCGCCGCCTTGGCGTGGTTGATGGACTCGATGGTCTGCGGCATGACGCCGTCATCCGCCGCGACGACCAGGATCGCGATATCGGTCGCCTGGGTGCCGCGGGCGCGCATGGCGGTGAACGCCTCGTGGCCCGGGGTATCCAGGAAGGTGATCTGACGGTTGTCAACATGCGCGGTATACGCGCCGATGTGCTGCGTGATGCCGCCGGCCTCGCCCGCCGTGACCTTGGTCTTGCGGATGTAGTCCAGCAGCGAGGTCTTGCCGTGATCGACGTGGCCCATGATGGTGACGACCGGCGGACGGGTGAGGAGATCTTCCTCTGCGTCCTCCACGTTCTCCGCGGAGAGCGCGTCCTCGGCGGTCTTGTCAAGCTTCATTTCCAGCGTCACGCCGAACTCGGAGGCAACCAGCGACGCGGTGTCGAAGTCCAGCTCCTGGTTGATCGTCGCCATGATGCCCAGCAGCATCAGCTTCTTGATGATCTCGCCGGCCGGCTTGCCGATGCGCTCGGTCAGGTCGCGGACGGTGATGGTCTCGGCCGTCATGTAGGCGGTCTCGATCTTGATCGGCGCCATCATCTGCTGCGCAGAGAGCTGCTTGCCCTTCTTCTTGCGGCCGCCGCGCATCACGTCGTCGTCTCCGGCGTAGCCGGACTCGCGCGCAAGCTGCTTGCGGTTCTTCACATTCTGGTGCTCCGGATCATGCTGACGCTGACGGAGCTTCTTGTTGGGATCGTAGTTGGAAACGCGCTCCTTCTCCACGGTCGGCATGAGCTCCGGACCCTTCGGACCGCGATTGGCGGGACGACCGCCCATCGGGCGCGGCGCACCCTGACCCTGGGGACGCGGGCCGTTCGGGTTGAACGCACGTCCCTGCGCGCCACTCTGCGTACGCGGCTGGAAATTGCCGCCCTCACGCATCGGGCGCGGGCCGTTCTGGCCGGGCGTGCGCGGCTGGAAATTGCCCTGTCCCTGCGGACGCGGGCCATTCTGACCCTGCGTGCGCGGCTGGAAATTGCCCTCGCGCATCGGGCGCGGGCCATTGCCCATCGGGCGCTGACCCTGCTGAGCGGCAGTCGCCTGCTGAGCGACAGTCGCCTGCTGGGCGGCAGCCGCCTGCTGGGCCGGGGCAGCCTGTGCATCCGGCGCATTCTGCGCAGCGCGCTCCTCCTGAGCCGGCTTTTCAGCGGCCTTGGGGGTCTCCTTCTTTTCTTCTGCCGGCGGCACGTCGTCGGGCATCGTCCAGGCCTTGCTCTGCGCGCTCAGTGCCTTCTGCTGCTCCTCGCGACGCTTCTCCTCGCGCTCCGCTTCCTCGCGCTGCACAAAGCCGCTCTCGATCTTGCGCAGCTCGGAGAGCGTCTTCTCCGCCTGAGCGCGAACGCTTCCCACGTCGCCAAGCAGCTTCGCTGCTCTGCGGCTCAGTTCCTTTGTTGCATCTTGAACCTTCATCTTGGACATTCTGCCCTTGCACCCCCGCAAATTGCGTCATTACGCTTATATCTGTAAAGTATTGTTGTAGCCCTTCCTCATGCTTCGGCTCAGCCCTGCTGCGCTAAGGCGTGCAGCTTGTCGCCAAGGGAACCCTTTGCGACTGCCGCGCACACGCGCCCCGGCTTGCCGATGGCGTATCCCAGTCTGTCCGGCGCGGTTTCAAACAGCGGCGTGCCGTAGAACGCGCAGGCATCGCGGAACTTCTTCTTCGTGTTATCCGAAGCCGCCGCATCCAGCAGCACCAGGGCGGCGCCGCCGGAGGCAATCGCGCTGTGCACGCCGTCCGAGCCCAGCGTCAGCGCGCCGGCCCGCATGGCGATACCCAGCATCGAGTAAAATGCGTCGCACTCAATCGGCATCGATTTCCTCCATCAGCTGGGCAAAGACCGCCTCGTCGATGCGTGTCTCCAGCGCCCGCTCAAGCTGGCGCGCCTTGACCGCCTTTTCAAAGCATGCCTTCGATTTGCAAACATATGCGCCGCGGCCCGGCGCCTTGCCCACCCGGTCAAAGCTGATCGCTCCTTCGGGAGACTTGACGACGCGCAGCAGGCTGCGCTTTTCCTTCATCTCGCGGCAGCCCACGCACATGCGCATGGGAATCTTGCGTGTTTTCATCCGCGCTCACCCCAAATCAGACGTCCAGGCTGTCCTCGGCGGCAGCGTCATCCTGCTCCATGACCAGCTCGTCAACCTGGCTCTGGCTCTTGATGTCGATCTTCCAGCCGGTCAGGCGGGCCGCCAGACGCGCGTTTTGGCCCTCCTTGCCGATGGCCAGAGACAGCTGATTGTCCGGCACGACCACGCGGCAGGCCTTGTCCTTCTCATTGACAAACACGCTCACGACGTGCGCCGGATTGAGCGCGTTGGCCACGAACTCCGCCGGATCGGCGGACCACTTGATGATGTCGATCTTCTCGCCACGCAGCTCGGTGACCACGCGATCCACGCGCTGGCCGCGCGGGCCCACGCAGGAGCCGACCGGATCGATCATCGGATCGCTGGAATACACGGCCATCTTCGTGCGGGAACCGGCCTCTCGCGCGATGGACTTGATCTGCACGATGCCGCTCTGAATCTCCGGCACCTCCAGCTCGAACAGGCGCTTGACCAGGCCCGGATGGATGCGGCTGACGCTCACCTGCGGGCCGTACTTCGCGCCCGGACGGGCCAGACGGCGGTCGGCGACGACCTCCAGCAGGTAGACCTTGAAGCGCTCGCCCGGCGTGTACACGTCGGCGGCCATCTGCTGGGACGCCTCCAGCGCGCCCTCGGTCTTGCCCAGCTCCACATACACGGTCCTGCTCTCCGGATCGACGCTGTGCACGATCGCGGTGAGGATCTCGTTCTCCTTCTCAATGAAGTCATCGTAGATCTTGCCGCGCTCCGCCTCGCGGATCTTCTGCACGATCACCTGCTTGGCGGTCTGCGCAGCGACGCGGCGGAAGTTGTTCGGGGTCACCTCGACCTCGACGATATCGCCCTCTTCATAGCTGGGCTGAATCTTGCGCGCATCCTCGATGGAGATCTCGGCGGCCTCGTCGATGACCCACTCCTCAACCTGCTTGCGCGCGTACAGGCGCACCGCGCCGGTCACGCGGTCCAGCTCCACGCGCACGTTCGCGTTGGAGGGCGCGACGCCGTACTGCTTGTTGAAATTGTTCTTATAGGCGCTCCTGAGCGCTTCCTCGATGGCGGAGAAGAGCACTTCCTTGCCGATGTTCTTTTCCTTGGCCAGCAGCGCGACGGCCTCAATCATCTCTTTGTTTTCATTCTTGTCCATCATCTGACGCTTCTCCTTCCTCGTCGCCCATCTCGAGCGCCGTTTCATCATCAAGATCTTCCTCGGTGATGACGATCACGGGTTTGCACAGCGAGATTTCCTTGAGCGTAAAGCTGCGCTCCTCCTCGCCGATTTTCAGTTTCACCTGGTCCCCGAAGAGGCCCAGCAGTTCGCCTTCAAAGCGGCGGCACCTGTCGATGGGGCGGTACAGATGCACCTCCACCAGATCGCCGACGTGTGCGTCATAATCCTTCTGCTTTTTCAGCGGACGATCAATACCCGGCGAACATACCTCAAGGAAATCGTAATCCACGCGCTCAACCAAAGGCATCACGGCGCGGTGGTACGTCTCGCAGTCGCTCAAGGTAATTCCGTCGGGTTTGTCAATATAGATCCGCAGATACCGGCTCGCGCCCTCGCGCGCAAGCTCAACGTCAACCAGCTCCACCTGCTGCTGCTCGGCAAGCTTTTTGCAGGCGGGCTCGACAACGCGGGTCAGATCGCTTTGTGCCATTCACACACTCCCATGTATCAAATAAGTCGCAGTCAACAGAAAGAGTGGGCATTTCTCCCACTCTTTCCATCCAAACTGCAAGGCGCAGTACACTGCTCAAACAAATCCTATGCGGCTATTATATCACCGCTTTTTCAAAAATACAACCCTCTATACACGTTTTATCAGCTATTCCGGCAAAAATCAGTCAAATTCCGTTCAAATACCGGCCGGTTTTCTGCAGGCGTCAGAAGGAAAACAGCGTCGTCTGGTTGGTTTCCGGCAGGCCGCTTAAGCATCCCATCTCGCGCAGCATGTCGATGATGGCCTGAGAGGCCTTGCCGCGGTTGCGCAGATCCTCCACGGAGATGAACGGGGACTGCTCCCTCGCCTCCACAATCGCGCGCGCCGCCGCCTCACCAAGGCCCGGCAGCGCGTTGAACGGCACGCGGATGAGGGTATCGGAGAGCACCTGGAACTGTGTCGCGTCGCTCTTCTGCAGATCGACCGGGGCAAGATGAATGCCGCGGCAGAGCATCTCGATGACCAGCTCCATGATGATCATCAGGTCCTTGTCCTTCTGGCTCAGGTCCTTGCTGTTCTCCTCCATCTCCTTGTAGCGGGCGCGGATGGAAGAAAGCGACCCGCACAGGATGCTCGCGTCAAAGCCGTCCGCGCGCACAGTGTAGTACGCGCAGTAGTAGGCCGCCGGCCTGTACACCTTGTACCAGGCCACGCGCAGGGACATGGTGACGTAGGCCACGGCGTGCCCCTTAGGGAACATGTACTTGATCTTCTTGCACGAGTCGATAAACCACTGCGGCACGTTGTGGTCGATCATCGCCTGCTCCATCTCCGGCTTAAGGCCCTTGCCCTTTCGCACGAACTCCATCGTGTCAAATGCCATCTTCGGCTCCACGCCGTAATCCATCAGCGCGTTCATGATGTCGTCACGGGTGCAGATGCACGAGGAGAACGGCGCGATGCCGTTTTTGACGATCTCCTGCGCGTTGCCGATCCACACGTCCGTGCCGTGGGACAGGCCAGAGATACGGATCAGCTCGTCCATCGTCGTGGGCTTGGTCTCCTCCAGCATCTGACGCACAAACTTGGTGCCGAATTCCGGTACGCCGTAGGTGCCCGTGTTGGAGCCGATCTGCTCCGGCGTGACGCCCAGCGCCTCGGTCGAGGAAAACAGCGAGATGACCTTCGGATCTGTCAGCGGGATCTTCCGCGCGTCCACGCCCGTCAGGTCCATCAGCATGCGGATCATCGTCGGATCGTCGTGGCCCAGAACGTCGAGCTTCACCAGCACGTCGTGCATGGAGCCGAAATCGTAGTGCGTCGTGATGACGGGGTTGCTCATGTCGTTGGCCGGGTGCTGGATCGCGACGAACTGCTGAATCTCGTATTCCTTGGGCAGCACGACCATGCCGGCCGGGTGCTGGCCCGTCGTGCGCTTGACGCCCACGCAGCCCAGCGCCAGGCGGTTCATCTCCGCCTCCGAAAGCGTCAGACTGCGCTCCTCGCAGTATTTCTTCACATAGCCGTAGGCCGTCTTGTCCGCCAGCGTGCCGATCGTGCCGGCGCGGTAGCAGTACTGCTTGCCGAACAGCTCTTCGATGTACGCGTGCGCGCGCGGCTGGTACACGCCCGAGAAGTTCAGGTCGATATCCGGCACCTTGTCGCCCTTGAAGCCCAGGAAGACCTCGAACGGGATCTCAAAGCCGTCGCGGAAGAGCGGCTCGCCGCAATTGGGGCAGTTCATCGGCGGCAGATCCGGGCCGGTCTTGTACTTCTGCTTGTCCACGTCGAACGTGTACCACTTGCACTTCTCGCACCGGTAGTGCGGCGGCAGCGCATTGACCTCGGAGATGCCCACCAGGTGCGCGACGTACGAGGAGCCGACGCTGCCGCGCGAGCCGACCAGGTAGCCGTCCGCGTTGGACTTCTTCACCAGCTTCTCGGCGATATTGTACAGCGTGCCGTAGCCGTAGCCCAGGATGGAGCTCAGCTCCTTCTCCTTGCGCTTGACGACGATCTCCGGCGGATTGTCTCCAAAGTGCTCGCGGATCTTCTCCTCGCAGAGGTTGCGGATGTTGTCCGCCGCGTCCGGCCAGAACGGCTGGAACGTCTCCTTGCCCTCCGGGTGCTTGGGGTACAGGCCCACGTCGCCGATGCGCGCGGCGATCTTGGCCGGGTTGTCGATGACGACCTCCTCGGCCTTCGCCTTGCCCAGGTACGCGAACTCATCGAGCATTTCCTGCGTGGTCTTGAAGTACAGCGGCGGCTGGTTGTCCGCGTCCTTGAAGCCGTAGGCGGCCTGGATGATCGCGCGGAACTTCGCGTCCTTCGGGTCAAGGAAGTGCACGTCGCCCGTCGCCACGACGGGGATGCCCAGCTCCTCGCCCAGCCACACGATCTTTCGGTTGTAGTCGCGCAGCTGCTCCTCGTCCTCGGCCATGCCCTCGCGCAGCATGAACTCGTTGTTGCCGATGGGCTGGATTTCCAGGTAATCGTAGAACCGCGCGATGCGCTTGAGCTCCGTGTCGTTTCGTCCGTCCACCACCGCGCGGAACAGCTCGCCCGCCTCGCACGCGGAGCCGACGATGATGCCCTTGCGGTACTTTTGAAGGATCTCGCGCGGCGTGTGCGGCCTGCGGCTGAAGTAGTTGAGGTGGCCTTCGGAGACAATCTTGTTGATGTTGGTGATGCCGTCCTGCTCGCAGGCCAGCAGAATGATGTGGTACGAGTCGCCGATGGCGCCGCCGGTCAGCGCGCCGTTGATGTCGCAGACGCGCTCCACGCCCTTTTCCAGCGCGGTATCGAGCATGCGGTTGAGCATGTGCGCCGTCGCGCGCGCGTCGTGCACCGCGCGGTGGGCGTTTTTTAAGCTGATGCCCAGCGACTTGCAGACCGCGCCAAGGCGGTGGCTCTTGAGGCTGGGATACATGCGTCGGGAAAACTCCAGCGTATCGATCACCGGCATGTGGATTTCGATGCCCAGCCGCGCGCACTCCTCCGTCAGGAACGAGTAGTCAAACTTCGCGTTGTGTGCCGCGAACGCCGCGTCGCCGATGAATTCAAGCAATGCCGGGATTTCGGTTTGTGCCGTTCCCGCGTCTGCGACCATCGCGTCGCTGATGCCCGTCAGCTCGGTCACCTCCTGCGGGATCGGCTCCTGCGGGTTGACAAACCTTGAATACTCCTCCACGATCTGGCCGTTGCGGATGCGCACCGCGCCGATCTCCATGATGCGGTTCTTGCGCGGGTTCAGGCCCGTCGTCTCGAAGTCAACCACAACGATGTCGTCGTGCAGCCTGCGCTCATCGCCGTCCTTGACGACCGTCGTCACGTCGGTCAGGTACGCCTCCACGCCCGGAATCAGCTTGATCTTGTTCTTCTTGGCCGCGGTGAACGCCTCCGGGAACGCCTGCACCACGCCGTGATCGGTGATCGCCACCGCCGGGTGGCCCCACTGCGCCGCGCGCTTGATCAGGTCGGACGCGGAGGAAACGCCGTCCTTTTCGCTCATGTTGGTGTGCATGTGCAGCTCGATGCGCTTGCGCTCGGCGGTATCCTTACGCTCAGGCTTCTCGCGCGCATCGATGTCCAGGACCATCATGACGAGGCCCTTTTCAAAGCTGTCCATCTTCACGTCGCCGCGCACGGCGAACCACTTGCCCGGCTTGACGGCGTCGATCACGTCGGCGACCGCCTTCTTCTCCTCCTCCGTCGGCGGGCGCTCATCGTCCTCCGATGCCCCGCCAAAGCGGCCCTTGCGCGGCTTGTAGCGCAAAAACGCCTTGCACTTGATGGTGTTGGTGTAGTCCGTGATCGCAAAGGAGAGCAGCTGCATCTCGCCGCCCTTGAGCTCGCGCGTCTCCGCCGTGAGCACCTCGCCGCAGATGACGACCTTGCTGGCCTCCTCGATCAGCTCGGCGATTTCCATGGGCTCTATGCTGATCGGCCGGCCGAGGATCGCCTTGGGCTTTTCCCTGGCGGCCTGCTGCTCGCGGGCGACAACCTGCTCCTTCTGCTCCTTGATCATCTCGGCGACGGCCTGCTCATCCTCCTGCTTTCTCCTGCGGCGGATCTCCTCAAGCTGCTCCTCGCGCAGCTTGATCGCCTGGAAGACGACGTGCACATCCGTGACGAACACGTTCTTGACCAGCTGCTGGATATACGCATCCACGCCGGACTGGGTGAGGAATTTCGGCGCGATATCCTGCGGCACGAGGATGGAGAGCACATTGCCCTTGCACTCAAGCTTCGCATCCTTCAGAAACGGCGCGCCGGAGGGGTGCCGGCGCCGCACGCAGCGCAGGATGAACGCGGAGTATTTCATGGGATCGGCAAGAAAGTCCTCCGCCAGCTGCGGGGACTTGACGATCAGCGACACCTGCATGGGCGCAAAGTTGCGCCTCAGCGCCCGCTGCAGCGCCAGAAACGGCCGCTCCTCCACGAGGATATCGCTGGAAAAATAGACGGTGATCTCCTCGCCGCTGCGGCTGGCCGTCACGCGGTCCAGCGTCAGATGGCCCCTGAGCTCCGCCGCCGCGCCTTCCAGCAGGCCTTCCCATTGTTCAGACATGTACTTACTCCCGTAGGTCAAAAAGCGGACAGCTGTGCCGTCCGCCGTGTGATATGCAAATCATACTAATTCGCAGTTAAAATGCCTAATAGAGTGCATCAGATTTTTCGCT
>CAMFCQ010000096.1 GCA_945948915.1 uncultured Clostridia bacterium
CGCGCTTCCCCTGAAGACGGCTGTCTTCATATTTCTTAATGAACATTAGCTCCCTTTTGATGAAGAAGCGCTTCAAACTCATTTTGTCAAAATCACGAATGAGGATACAGCGCGTTTGCCAAACTGAAGAAGGTGTATTGAAAAGCACCTAGAAGTGTGATGGCTGAAATAAGGAGTGAAGGCATGGATCGTCTGAATGATATGGACTACCAGTTTAAGGAGTGGGAAGGCTTTGAGCGCGCCACCTGGTGCCGCGAGGTCAACGTCCGCAGCTTCATCCAGCACAACTATACGCCCTATGACGGCAACGAGGACTTTCTCGAGGAGCCGACGCAGAACACGCTTGACCTGTGGAATCAGGTCTGTGCACTGACAAAGGAGGAGATCGCCAGGGGCGGCGTGCTTGACATGGACACGGAGATCATCTCCACCATCACCTCCCACGGCCCAGGCTATCTGAACCGCGACAAGGAGCAGATCGTCGGATTGCAGACGGACAAGCCGTTCAAGCGCGCGTTCATGCCCTACGGCGGCATCCGCATGGCGGAGAAGGCCTGCAAGGATCACGGCTACACGGTCGATCCCCGGATGAGCGAGTTCTTCACCGTGCACCGCAAGACGCACAACGCCGGCGTGTTTGACGCCTACACCTCGGAGATGCGCGCCTGCCGCTCCAGCCACATCATCACCGGCCTGCCGGACGCGTATGGCCGCGGCCGCATCATCGGCGATTACCGCCGCGTGGCGCTCTACGGCGTGGACTGCCTGATTGAGGACAAGCTCGAGCAGAAGGAGCAGACCCGCTCGGCGATGTATTCGAAGGTCATCCAGCAGCGCGAGGAGCTCTCCGAGCAGATCCGCGCGCTGGGGCAGCTGGGGGAGATGGCCGCCAGCTACGGCTTTGACATCGGCCGCCCGGCGGGCAATGTGAAGGAAGCGATCCAGTGGCTGTATTTCGGCTATCTGGGCGCCATCAAGGAGCAGAACGGCGCGGCGATGTCCCTGGGCCGCACCTCTACGTTCCTGGATATCTATGCCGAGCGCGACCTGCGCCGCGGCCTGTTCACCGAGCAGGAGATCCAGGAGATGGTGGATCACTTCATCATGAAGCTGCGCATGGTCAAGTTCGCCCGCACGCCGGAATACAACCAGCTCTTCTCCGGCGATCCGCAGTGGGTTACCGAGTCCATCGGCGGCGTCGCCATCGACGGCCGTCACCTGGTCACCAAGATGAGCTACCGCTACCTGCATACGCTGAAGAACCTCGGCCCGTCCCCGGAGCCGAACCTGACGGTGCTCTGGTCGGTCAACCTGCCGCAGAACTTCAAGCGCTACTGCGCAAGGATGTCCATCGAAACGTCGTCCATCCAATATGAGAACGATGACCTGATGCGCTTCACCCACGGCGACGACTACGGCATTGCCTGCTGCGTGTCCTCCATGCGGCTGGGCAAAGAGATGCAGTTCTTCGGCGCGCGCGCGAACCTGGCCAAGTGCCTGCTGTACGCCATCAACGGCGGCGTGGACGAGATCAGCCGCAAGCAGGTCGGCCCCAAGTTCATGCCCATCACCGGCGAATACCTCGAGTACGACGAGGTCATGGAGAAGTTCGACGCGATGATGCGCTGGCTGGCGGAGGTGTACGTCAATACCCTCAACGTCATCCACTACATGCACGACAAGTACTGCTACGAGAAGCTGCAGATGGCGCTGCATGACAAGAACGTGACCCGCTGGTTCGCCACGGGCATCGCGGGCCTGTCCGTCGTGGCGGACTCGCTGAGCGCCATCAAGTACGCCCGCGTGAAGGTCATCCGCGATGAGACCGGCCTGGCGGTCGATTACGAGGTGGAGGGCGACTTCCCCAAGTACGGCAACGACGACGACCGCGTGGACAGCATCGCACGCGGCATCGTGCACAGGTTTATGGAGCACGTGCGCAAGAACCACACCTACCGCGACTCCATCCCGACGACCTCGATCCTGACCATCACCTCCAACGTCGTTTACGGCCGCGCGACCGGCTCCACGCCGGACGGCCGCAGGAAGGGCGAGGCATTCGCCCCGGGCGCGAACCCGATGCACCGCCGCGACAGCCGCGGCGCGGTGGCCTCGCTGGCCTCCGTGGCGAAGCTGCCGTTCAAGGATGCGGCTGACGGCATCTCCAACACGTTCTCCATCATCCCGGGCGCGCTGGGCAAGGAGGATCAGATCTTTGTGGGCGACATCGACGTGGACATCGACTGCGGTCTGGGCGGCTGCAGCGCGCCGACGCTCTTTGAGGGCCTGGACGCGGACGACGAGCTCAAGTAAGAAAGGAGCATGACCATGACACAGAATCAGATCGATAACCTGGTGGCTCTGCTGGACGGCTACGTCAAAAAGGGCGGCCATCACCTCAACGTGAACGTGTTCAGCAGGGAGACGCTGCTGGACGCGCAGAAGCACCCGGAGAAGTACCCGCAGCTGACCGTGCGCGTCAGCGGCTACGCGGTCAACTTCATCAAGCTGACGAAGGAGCAGCAGGACGAGGTCATCTCCCGCACCTTCCATGACAAGATCTGAAGGTTATGGACGGATACATTCACTCGGTGGAGAGCTTCGGCACGGTGGACGGTCCCGGGCTTCGGTTCGTGATCTTCTGCCAGGGCTGCCCGCTGCGGTGCCGGTACTGCCACAACCCCGACAGCTGGGCGATGGGCAAGGGCACGCGCATGAGCCCGCAGGCGCTGATGGAGCAGTACGAACGCAACAGGGCGTTCTACGACGGCGGGGGACTGACCGTCACCGGCGGCGAGCCGCTGGTGCAGATCGACTTCCTGCTGGAGCTCTTTGCGCTGGCGAAGGAAAAGCACATCCACACCTGCATCGATACTTCCGGCGCGACGTACCGCGAGGGCCCGTCGGCGTATAACGACAAGCTCGACAGGCTGATGCGGCTGACGGATCTGGTGATGCTGGACATCAAGCACATCGATCCGCCCGCGCATGAGGCTTTGACGGGCATGGACAACAGCGGCATTCTGGCCTTCGCCCGGTATCTGGAGCGCAGAGGCGTGCCGGTGTGGATCCGGCACGTCGTCGTCCCCGGCGTGACGGACGACGAGCAGGCGCTTGCGCGGCTGGGCCGCTTCATCGGCGGGCTTGACAACGTGAAGGCACTGGATGTGCTGCCGTATCACACGATGGGCGAGGCCAAGTATGCACAGCTGGGCATTCCTTATCCGCTGGAGGGGACGCCGCCGATGAGCCGGGAGGGCGCGGAAAGGGCCCGGGCGATCATCCTGCGGAGCCTGATGGAAGAACGGCACAGGCTGAAGACAAACGCATAAAGCGCAGCTCCGCTCCCCGGATCGACGAGGGGACGGAGCTTTGCCGCTATATCGACGAATTGCACAAAGGCGGATATTGACTTTGCTGTGTGAGGGGCGATATACTGTAATTATCTGATCCCGATCATTTTCAGCCCAATGAGGATGCTATTGAAGGAGAGAGGGTTTTCATGAGAATCATCCGCACCAAGAATTACGACGAGATGTCCCGCAAGGCCGCGGCCATCATCGCCGCGCAGGTCATCCACAAGCCGGAATGCGTGCTCGGTCTGGCGACGGGCGGCACCCCGGTGGGCACCTATCAGAACCTGGTTTCCTGGTACAACAGCGGCGACCTGGACTTTTCCGGCGTCTCCACCGTGAACCTGGACGAGTACCGCGGCCTGCCGCGCGAGCACCGGGAGAGCTACTGGAGCTTCATGCACAGGAACCTGTTCGACCATGTGAACATCCCGGCCGAGCGCATCAACCTGCCGGACGGCACCAACATGGACGCGGATGCCGAGTGCGCGCGCTATGACGCGGTGATCGCCGCGCTGGGCGGCGTGGACCTGCAGCTGCTGGGCATCGGCCACGACGGCCACATCGGCTTCAATGAGCCGAGCGACGCCTTTGACATGGGCACCCACTGTGTGGACCTGACCGAGGAGACCATCGAGGCCAACAAGCGCTTCTTCGCCTCCAAAGACGAGGTGCCGCGCCAGGCGTACACCATGGGCACCCACACCATCATGAGCGCCCGCAAGGTGCTGATGGTCGTCTCCGGCAAGGACAAGGCGGAGATCATCAAAAAGGCGTTCTTCGGCCCGGTGACCCCGCATGTGCCGGCCTCCATCCTGCAGATGCACCCGAACTTCGTGCTCGTCGCCGACGAGGACGCGCTCAGCCTCGTGTAAGCGCGCAAGGCGAAGAGACGCTGCAAGTCTGCCAAGGCATCCTTGCAGCGAATCAAACATCATTTTCTTGTGCGCTGCGCGCACGGCCAGAAAATGATAACGGATGCAGACTGCGTCTGCTCCTCGCGCCGCACATGTCGCCGCTGCGGATTTCATATGAAGGGGCTGCGGCCCCTTCATGCATCCCCGGAGACACGAACATACTGGATTAATAATCTAAGGGCCGGATCCCGCGTGGGGATCCGGCCCTGCTGCTGATTCGCTTATCTTCTGACCGCGTCCATCGCCAGCTTTGCCGCGCCGTAGATGCCCGCGTCGTTGCCGAGCGTCGCCAGCGCTATCTTCGCCCTCTGCTCGGAGAGCGTGGCCAGCTGCTCATAATGCCTGCGCACCAGATCGATCAGGAACTCGCCGGCCTTGGAGACGCCGCCGCCGATGATGTACATGTCCGGGTCGATGATGTTGGTCAGCATCGCCATGGACTTGCCCAGAAAGCCCATGCAGGTGTCAACGGCCTCATACGCCAGCGCGTCGCCGGCCTTGGCGGCGTCGAACACGTCGCGCGCGGTGATGGCATCCAGCGCGCGCAGGGCGGAGGGCTCGTCTGTACGGCGGGCGAGCACGCGCCTGGCGTGGCGCACCACGCCGGTCGCGGAGGCTGTCTGATCCAGACAGCCGTACTGGCCGCAGTTGCAGGGCATGGGTTCATCCGGGTTGACGACGACGTGGCCGATCTCGCCGCCCAGCCCCGCGCTGCCGTAGACCACGCGGCCGTCCAGCACAATGCCGCCGCCCACACCGGTGCCCAGCGTGATGAATACGAGGCTGCGGGCGTCCTGACCGCCGCCCTGCCAGTATTCGCCCATGGCGGCCATGTTCGCGTCGTTGCCCGCGAAGGTCGGTACGCCTTCAAGCTGTGCGGACAGGTCGCGCGCGGGGTTGAAGCCGCCCCAGCCGAGGTTCACGCAGCGCCGGACATAGCCGTCCCGGCGCACGGGGCCCGGCACGCCCACACCGGCCGCGATGACATTTTCCGTCGTGTCCGCGTAGCGGACGATCTCGGCGGCGATATTGGGCATGATGCGGGAGCCGTGCTCGCCGGTGTCCGTGGGGATCTCCCACTTGTCAAGAAGCTTGCCCTCTGCGGAGAATGCACCGAGCTTGGTGGCCGTTCCGCCGATGTCAATGCCGAAAAAAACCTTGTCCATGCTGTATTCCTCTCGTGTGATGAAGCGCAGCCGCATGTCTGCGGCTGCGCAGTATTATGCTTTCTGGCGCGCGCAGTCCAGATAGAACCTGGCCGCGCCGATCATGCCGGCATCGTTGCCCAGCGTCGCGGCCTCAAGCTGCAGGCACTCGCCGAAGCGCGGCATGACGCTGCGCATCACGCGCTCGCGCAGGGGCGCAATCAGCAGCGCTTCCTGCGCACAGACGCCGCCGCCGATGAGCACCATCTGCGGGTTGAAGATGTGCACCAGGCCGGAAATGCCCGCGGCGATGTCGTCGATCCAGGCGGACAGCATGGCGAGCATCACCGGATCGCCGTCCGCCGCGCGGGAAAAGACGATGCGCCCGTTCATCTCCGCTTCGCCTGTGGCCTCCCTGGCGCGGCGCACGAGCGCGGTCGTCGCGGCGTAGCTTTCGAAGCAGCCGCACTTGCCGCAGGGGCAGGGCACGCCGTCCTGATAGAGCGTGAAGTGGCCCAGCTCGCCGGCGATGCCGCGCGTGCCGCCGAAGATTTTGCCGCCGAGGACGATGCCGCCGCCCACGCCGGTGCCCAGCGTGACCATCAGCACGTTGTCGATGCCCTTGGCGCGGCCGGCGAAGCACTCGCCCAGCGCCGCGGCGTTCGCGTCGTTGAGCGCATAGACCGGCACGCCGAAGGCGGCCTCCATCTCGCGCTTGATCTGCGCGCCCTCGTAGTGGGGGATCTTGCCGTTGGTGCCGATGACCACGCCGGCCCGGTCGTCCACCTGGCCCGTGGCGGACACCCCGATGCCCTCGATCTGCACGCCTTCGCGCGCGAGGAACGCCCCGGCCTCACGGATCACCGTGGTGAGGATCGGCGTCTGATAGCCGTCAAAGCACACACTGGCCTCGCGGCGGGCGTGGATGACGCCCTCGTGATCGACCAGGCCCATCTTGACGGCGGTGCCGCCGATGTCAATGCTCAGAATCATGGAAACCTCTTACGCCTTGAAATCCTTGACCGCCGCCATGAACCGGTTGGCGATTTCCAGCGGACGGGTGATCGCGCCGCCGACCACGACGGCCCACGCGCCGATCTCCAGCATCTTTCTCGCCTGCTCGGGCGTGTGCACGCGGCCCTCGGCGATGACGGGGCAGGGCAGCGCGGCGACCATCTGACGAACCAGCTCGTAGTTGGGGTCGCCCTTGCAGTCGCGGGTCTGCGGGGTATAGCCGTTCATCGTGGAGCCGACCAGATCCGCGCCGGCCTCGTAGGCGGCCACGGCCTCCTCGAGCGTCGCGCAGTCGGCCATGATGATGATGTTGGGGTACTTGGCCTTCACCTGCCTGAGGAATTCGCCGGGGGTGAGGCCGTCCGCGCGCTCGTTGAACGTGCAGTCGATGGAGACGATGTCGGCCATCGCCTCCATGCACTCATCCACCTCGCGCATGGTCATCGTGATGCGGCCGGTGTAGCCCGGGTACTCGCGCTTGATCAGGCCGATGACGGGCAGGCCCGTCTCCTCCTTGATCTCCACGATGTCGCGCACGGAGCTGGTGCGGATCATCTTTGCGCCGGCCTGCTTGGCCGCGCGCGCCATCAGGTACATGATGGACTGATCCTTCATATAGAGCGGCTCGCCGGGCGTGGCCTGGCAGGACACGACGATGGTGCCCCGGATGAGATCAAAAAGCTCCTGCTTTGTCATGAAACACAACCTCCCTGTCAGGAATCATATTCTTCAAAGGAATCGGGCTTGACGTACTTGCCGGAGGAGAAGTGGATCTCCATGGCTTTGGCAAAGGCGCGGTAGTCATACGCAGCCAGCGCATCGACGATCGCCTCATGCTTGGGGATGGAGCTGACCAGGTGCGGCGACTTCTTTTCCAGCTCGAAGCCCTCGTCCACCGCCCAGATGGCCTCCATCAGCGAATTGAGCACGCCGTTGCCCAGCGGCCGGAAGAGCGTCGTGTGGAAATCGCGGTCCGCGCAGGTGAAGGCGAGGTCGTCGTCCGCGCTCTCGTGCATGCGGCGCACGCACTCCCGCAGCTGCTGGATATCCTCCTCGCCCAGCACATAGAATGCCTGACGCATGTAAGAAAGCTCCAGCATTCTGCGGATGCCGAACATCTCGTGAACGGGCTTGTCCTCGCCGGCGACGTTGAAAAACAGCACGTTCTGGAAGACAAAGTCCAGGCTGAATTCCTTGACCTCCGTGCCGCGCCCGGGACAGGCCTGCACCATGCCCATCAGCTCCATGCTCTTGATGGCCTCGCGCAGCACGTTTCGGGATACGCCCAGCGTCTGGCTCATCTCCAGCTCCGTGGGCAGCAGATCGCCGGGTTTGAGGCCGTGGCGGATGATATAGCTGCGGATTTCCCTGAAGGTCTGAATGTAGAGCTTGTCCTCTTTCTTGATGGTTTTCATCATCCACCTCTTCACATTGTACTATGTATGATATTTGTAAGTACATTATATAGAACCGGGCGAAGGCTGTCAATCACATTTCCCTGTCTTGCGGAATATAATTTGTGCGCAATGATGCAAATGCGCAAAATAATTTCCAAAAAAGGATTGACAGAAAGATACAATTGTAGTACATTTAGCTCAGCAAGCGGCCCAGAGCGCCGCAACGAGTTGATCATGAGGAGGAATTGTCGCATGAAGAAATGGTTTGCTCTTCTCCTGTGCGTGGTTCTGCTGGTTCCGGCCTTTGCGCTGGCGCAGACCGACATCACCCTGTGGACCTACCCGATCGGCAGCTGGTCCCAGTCTGCCGTGGTGGACGAGATCGTCGCCAACTTCAACGCTGTGTATCCGGACATCAGCGTCAAGGTCGAGTACCTGGATTACACCTCCGGCGACGACCAGGTGACCGCTGCCATCGAGGCCGGCACCACCCCGGACATCATCTTTGAAGGCCCGGAGCGCCTGGTGGCCAACTGGGGCGCCGCCGGCAAGATGATGGACATCTCCGATCTGTGGACGGAAGAGACCTCTGCGGATATCGCCGCCGCCGGCGAGTCCATGAAGGGCATCTGCACCGCCGCAGACGGCAACATCTACCTCTATCCGCTGTGCATGACCACGCACTGCATGGTCATCGACAAGGCC
>CAMFCQ010000097.1 GCA_945948915.1 uncultured Clostridia bacterium
GGAATTCAACGAGATCACCGAGAAGACGGTCAAGAGCGCCATCAAGCAGCCGCGCTCCATCAACCAGCAGCTGGTCGATGCGCAGCAGGCACGCCGCATGCTTGACCGCCTGGTGGGCTACAAGATCAGCCCGCTTTTGTGGGTCAAGATCAAGAAGGGCCTGTCTGCGGGCCGCGTGCAGTCCGTTGCCACGCGCATGATCTGTGACCGCGAGACGGAGATTGAGACGTTCGAGCCGGAGGAATACTGGCATGTGACGGCGAAGCTGCGCGCCGGCGGCAAGACGCTGGAGGCCCGCCTGTACAGCCTGGACGGCGAGCGCGTCAGCCTTGCAGGCGAACAGCAGGCCGCAGACGCGAAGGCGCGCATCGAGCAGGGCGGCTTTGTGATCAAAAGCGTCAAGCGCGGCGAGCGCCACAAGCACCCGGCCCCGCCGTTCACCACCTCGAACCTGCAGCAGGAGGCCAGCCGCAAGCTGGGCTTCACCACGAGCAAGACCATGCAGATCGCGCAGCAGCTCTACGAGGGCGTGGACATCGAGGGACGCGGCACGCTAGGCCTGATCTCCTACATCCGTACCGACAGCGTGCGCCTGTCCGACGAGGCCGTCAGCGCGGCGCGCGAGGCGATCGGCGCGCGCTATGGCGCGGAGTATGTGCCGGAAAAGCCCGTGGTCTACAAGGGCCGCAAGAGCGCGCAGGACGCACACGAGGCTATCCGCCCGTCCAATATCGACCTGCGCCCGGAGGACATCAAGGCGTCGCTGACGCGCGACCAGTTCAACCTCTACAGGCTGGTGTACCTGCGCTTCATCGCCTGCCAGATGGCGGACGCGGTGTATGAGACGCAGCAGATCGAGATTGCAAACGACAGCGGCGTGGTGCTGCGCTCAAGCGCCGAGCGCCTGAAGTTTGCGGGCTTCACCGCGGTCTATGAGGAGGGCCGCGACGAGGACGCGCAGGATGAGCAGATTGCCGGCGCGCTGGAGGACGTGAGCGAGGGCAGCGAGGCGGCGCTTCAGGAGACCGAGGCCACGCAGCACTTCACGCAGGCTCCGCCGCGCTACACCGAGGCGTCGCTGGTGCGCGCGCTGGAGGAGAAGGGCATCGGCCGCCCGTCCACCTATGCGCCGACGATCTCCACGATCCTGGCGCGCGGCTACGTCATGCGCGAAAAGAAGCAGCTGTACCCCACCGAGCTGGGCGTGATGATCACCGACATGATGAAGGAGCACTTCACCGATATCGTGGACATCGCATTCACTGCGGGCATGGAGGAGCAGCTGGACGAGGTTGAGGAGGGCAAGCGCGGCTGGCGCGACGTGTTGCGCGAGTTCTATGGCCCGTTTGAAAAGACGCTTGAAAAGGCCGAGGCGGAGATCGAGAAGATCGAGATCAAGGACGAGGTCTCCGACGTCGTGTGCGACAAGTGCGGCGCGATGATGGTCTACAAGCTGGGCCGCTTTGGCCGCTTCCTGGCCTGCCCGAACTTCCCGGAGTGCAGGAACACAAAGGCCATCCAGGTGGAAATCGCCGCGCCCTGCCCGGTCTGCGGCGGCAGGCTGCTGGAAAAGACCTCCCGCAAGGGCCGCAAGTTCTACGGATGCGAGCGCTACCCGGAGTGCGACTTCGTCTCCTGGGAGATGCCTGTTGAGCAGAAGTGCCCCAAGTGCGGCGGCTACATGGTCTTCAAGCGCGGCAAGAAGGGTGAAAACTACCACGTCTGCGCCAACGAGAACTGCCGCGAGCGCGTTGCCGCTCCGGCAAGCGAGGATGAGAATGAGTAAAGCGACGGTCATCGGCGCCGGTCTGGCGGGCTGCGAGGCGGCCTGGCAGCTGGCCAAACGGGGCGTGAAGGTGACGCTCCACGAAATGAAACCGGACAAATATACGCCCGCGCATCACAGCGCGGGCTTTGCTGAACTGGTCTGCTCCAACTCCCTGCGCAGCGACCAGCTGACCAACGCGGTCGGCCTGCTCAAGGAGGAGATGCGGCAGCTGGGCAGCCTGGTGATGCAGGCGGCGGACGCGACGCGCGTGCCCGCGGGCGGCGCGCTGGCGGTTGACCGCGAGGCGTTTTCCGCGCAGATCACCCGCGCGATGGAGGAGCACGAGAACATCGAGATCGTGCGCGGCGAGGTGGAGGACATCCCCGAGGGCCCTGTGATCATCGCCACCGGCCCGCTGACCAGCGATGCGCTGGCGGAAAGGATTGCGCAGCTGCCAGGGCTTGAGACGCTCAACTTTTTCGACGCGGCCGCGCCGATCGTCTCCGGCGAATCGCTTGACATGGACAAGGTGTTCCGCGCGGGCCGATACGGCCGGGGCGACGACTACCTCAACTGCCCGATGAGCCGCGAGGAGTACCTGGCGTTTTACGAGGCGCTGCTTGAGGCCGAGAAGGCGGAGGTGCACGGCTTTGACGGCAGTCAGGTCTTTGAGGGCTGCATGCCCATCGAGGTGATGGCCGCGCGCGGCGAGATGGTGATGGCGTTCGGCCCGATGAAGCCGGTGGGCCTTACCGACCCGCGCACGGGCCGCGAGCCGTACGCCGCCGTGCAGCTGCGCGCGGAGAACAGGGAGGGCACGATGTACAACCTCGTGGGCTTCCAAACGCGGCTCAAGTGGGGCGAGCAGAAGCGCGTATTCTCGATGATCCCGGGCCTTGAAAACGCGGAATTCCTGCGCTACGGCGTGATGCACCGCAACACGTTCCTGCATTCCCCGGGCTTCCTAGACGAGCATTACCAGATGATTGCGCGCCCGGGCACCTATTTCGCCGGGCAGATGACCGGCGTGGAGGGCTATGTGGAGAGCGCCTCGAGCGGCCTGGTCGCGGGCATCTCGCTGGCGCGGCAGATCCTGGACATGCCGCCGGTGGATTTCACGCGGCTGACCGCTATTGGGGCCTTAGCGCACCATGTCGCGCACGCGGCGGGCGACTTCCAGCCGATGAACGCGAACTTCGGCCTGATCGAGCCGTATGAAAAGCGCATCCGAAACAAGCAGGAGCGCTACGGCGCCATCAGCGCGCGAGCGCTCAATTTCATCGAAGCGCTGCGCGCCAACCCGCTTGCGTGCGACTTTTATCCCGAGGGCTGACTGGAAGAAGATTGTCTGTCTGCCGGGCGTGGATGTATGCTATAATCAGGCTGAAAGCTTGAATTGGAGGAAATGGATATGACGCTGAAGGGCACGACCATTTGTGCCGTCCTGAAGGACGGCAGGATTTCAGTGGCCGGCGACGGACAGGTGACGATGGGCGAGAGCACCATCTTCAAGGCGACGGCCCGCAAGGTGCGCCGCATTTACGGCGGGAAGGTGGTCACGGGCTTTGCCGGCACGGTGGCGGACGCATTTGCGCTGTGCGACCGGTTTGAGGCCAAGCTGGAGCAGTACAGCGGCAACCTGGAGCGCGCGGCAGTGGAGCTGGCGCAGGAGTGGCGCGCGGACAAGGCGATGCGCAAGCTGGAGGCCATGCTGATCGTGGCCAGCGGCGAGACGCTGATGATCGTCTCCGGCACGGGCGAGGTCATCACCCCGGACGACGGGATCGCGGCGGTCGGCTCGGGCGGCAATTATGCCCTCGCGGCGGCGCGCGCGCTCAAGGAGAACACCGACCTGACGGCGCACGAGATCGCCGAAAAGGCGCTGCACATCGCGGCGGACATCTGTGTGTTCACCAACCACAATGTGATTGTCGAGGACGCATAAAAGAGGGAACGTTAGGGCTGCCGCCCTAAAACCTGCCTGAGGGACAACGTCCCTCAGACTCCCTTTTTCGCTTCGCGCTGTATCAAGAGAGTTAGAGGAAGAAAGATGGAATTGACGCCTAAGCAGATCGTGCGCGAGCTCGATCGCTACATCATCGGCCAGGACGAGGCCAAGCGCGCGGTCGCCGTCGCGCTGCGCAACCGCTACCGCAGGGCGCAGCTGCCGCAGGAGCTCCGCGACGAAATCGTCCCCAAGAACATTCTGATGGTCGGCCCGACCGGCGTGGGCAAGACGGAAATCGCCCGCAGGCTGGCCAAGCTCGTGGACGCGCCGTTTGTGAAGGTGGAGGCCACGAAGTTCACCGAGGTCGGCTATGTCGGCCGCGACGTGGAGAGCATCATCCGCGATCTGGTGGAGGCCAGCGTGCGCATCTGCAAGGCGAAGGCCAGCGAGAAGGTCAAGGCGCGCGCCACCGTGCTGGCCGAGGAGCAGATCGTAGACCTCATCCTGCACCCCAACCGCAAGCCGACCAACCCGATCGACGTGCTGCTGGGCAACAAGCCCAAGCAGCCGGAGCTGCCCGAGGGCGAGCGGCAGAGGCTGGCCAGCCGCGCGCAGGAGCTGCGCGAGCAGCTTATGCGCGGCGAGCTGGAGGAGGTCGAGATCGACGTGGAGGTCGAGGACGCGCCCAAGGACGTGGAGATCAACGGCGCCAGCGTGAACATCGGCTCCATGATGGGCGACATGATCCCCAAGAAGACCAAAATGCGCCGCATGAAGGTCGCCGACGCGCGCAGGCTGCTCGTTTCCCAGGAGGAGAGCAAGCTGATTGACATGGACGCCGTGACCGAGGAGGCGCTGCGCCGCGCGGAGCAGGACGGCATCGTCTTCATCGACGAGATCGACAAGGTGGCCGGGCGCTCCGCTAACGGCCCGGACGTCAGCCGCGAGGGCGTGCAGCGCGACATCCTGCCCATCGTCGAGGGCAGCACGGTCAGCACCAAGTACGGCGTGGTGAAGACGGACTACATGCTCTTCATCGCGGCGGGCGCGTTCCATGTGGCAAAGGTGACCGACCTGATCCCCGAGCTGCAGGGCCGCTTCCCGGTGCGCGTCAATCTCAATCCGCTGACGCGCGAGGATTTCAAGAAGATCCTCAGCCAGACGGACAACGCGCTCACGCGCCAGTATGAGGCGCTGCTGGCTGTCGATCATGTGCACCTGAAGTTTGAGGAGTCCGCGCTCGACGCGCTGGCCGAGGCTGCGCAGCGGGCGAACGAGACAAAGGAAGACATCGGCGCGCGCAGGCTGCACACGCTGTTTGAGAAGATGCTCGAGGACATCTCCTTCAACGCCGGCGGCGACATGCCGGACGTCGAGGTCGTCGTCAACGGCGAATATGTTCGAACGCATCTTGGCGAAGACGGGAAAACTGTGGACATGAGGCAATATATCCTGTAAGATGCTGGAAAGGGAGGATGCGGCATGGGCATAAAGTGCAGGGTCGGTTATCTGGATCTGCTCAAGGTCATTGCGATGATGTGCGTATGCCTGTATCATTTCCCGCTGATCGGGCAGACGGCGTATCTTCGCCCGTTCCCAGTGCAGACGCTGGTGCAGCGGTATTTCCGCCTGTTCGATGCGGTATGCGTGCCGCTGTTCATGATGGTCAACGGTGCACTGCTGCTCAACCGGCCGTTTGACCTGAAGCGCCACGTGCTGCGCTGCGTCACTCTGTTGGCAGGCGTTTACGTTTGGTACATTGTGACTGTGTTTTGCGGGCAGGCGTGGCAAAATGGTCTTTCCTATGTCGTCGAAAACGCGCGAGACATGCTGATCAGCGCGCAGTACCTGAGCGGGTACGGCAGTGTCAGCACATCGCACCTGTGGTTTGTTCAGATGCTGATTGCGGTTTATCTGATCGTTCCCCTGATCCGTGCCGCGTTTGACAGCCGGGACGAACAGATTCAGAAAGGGCTGCTCTTCTGTTTGGGCGCGCTGTGTGTTTTTGCCTTCCTGCTGCAGGACATTGCCCATGTGCGCGCGGCTGTGCCGGGACTCAGAAGTCTGGATCTCTCCTGTTTTGAAATCGTCAATCCCTTCCGCGGAAGCTACGGCGCGATGGTCGTGTATTTCGTGCTGGGCGGCATGCTGCACAGGGCGCACGATAGGATGCTGCGTGTGCCTGGCGTACTGTGCGCGGCGCTTGTGCTGGGCGGTTCGATTGCGCTGTTTGCCGAATGGTATCTGGTGACGATCCGCACGGAGGCGATATATGACATCGTTTACGGCGGCTACAGCTGCCTGCCAACGCTGGCGATGGCTGCCGGCGTGTTCATCGGCGCGGCGAAGCTGGACAATCATCTCAGGCTCAGCGCCGGGCGGCTGGGCGGCGTGCTGAGCCTGATCGGACGCAACACGCTGGCCGTCTACTATCTGCACTGGATTCTGGGGCTGACCGTGCTGACGCTCGTGCATGTTCCCGGCAGCTTCCCCGTCAATTTGCTGAAAGCCGCGGTCATGGTGCTCACCGGCGCGGTGATGGGCGAGGGAATCCGGAGGATTCCCCTGCTGCGCAGACTGGTCTGAGCCGCAAGAAACCATTGACAAGGGAAAAAAACCACGATATAATACCCACATATATTGTCCCGTTGAAGAAGAGGAGTACGCGCCAATCGCCAGCAGAGAGGGCAGGCCCACAGGCTGCAAGGCCGCCCGGGAAGGAAACGCGCGGAATGTCGCTTTGGAGGGCGCAGATGAATGGCCTGGCCGTCAGTCTGCGCGGGCGCGCCCGATACAGCGCATGGAGGCGTCCGCCGTCAGCCGGCAGGCGTAAATGAAGGTGGTACCACGCAAGCGCTCTTGCGTCCTTTGGGACGGGAGCGCTTGCTTTTTCTGTGTGGCAAGTCGCGTGAAAGCCGCGCGGTGGGATGCGCGTTATGTGGTCCGGATGTGCCGCGAGTCTGAGTGAGCGAGGTGAGGCCTGTGGACGGAATCAAGCTGATGGCGCTGCTGCTGCTCTGCGGCGTACTTGCCTTTGCGCTCGGTCTTGGCGACATGGGATATCAGCGCGGCGATATGCCGAGGGTGTACCTGAACGTGGACAAGATCCACACCGATGAGGAGCCCGCAAGCCTCACCTTCATGGGAAATGACACGATGCGGGACGTCGGCGCGCTGGTCAGACAGAGGGGAAACACCAACATGACCGCCGAGAAGATGTCCTTCAATATCCGGTTCATGAGGAACGCCCGGCTGTTTGGCATGGACGCCAACGACAGGTGGATCCTGCTCGGCGTTCCGTTTGACAAGTCGCTCATCCGCACAGAGCTAAGCTTCGGATATGCGAGGGCGATCGGCCTTGAGGGGATTCCGCAGACGATGTTCTGCGATGTTTACCTCAAAGGCGATTATCACGGCCTGTATATCCTCTCCGAGCCGGTGACGGCAAGAGGGCTGGGGCTTGATCTTGGGGCGGGCGATTTCCTGCTGGAGAGAAATATGAATCGCACCGCCGAAGGAAAGACCTATCTTGTTACGCAGGAAGGACTTCGCTTTGAGCTGACGGCCGACGCAAGCGCACAGCTGTGCGCAGATGTGCTCAATCGTGCCGAAAGGGCGATGGTTTCGGGCGTGATGGAGGAATATGAGCAGTACATCGATGTGGATTCGTTTGTGAACGCCTATATCGCGCAGGAGGTGGTCAAGAACGTCGACTTTTCCTGGTTTTCCGACCGGTACTATGTGAAGGACGGCAAGCTCTTTGCAGGCCCGCTGTGGGATATGGATTTGTCGATGGGCAACGCGTCAAACCTCGTGGAGAACGAGGTATATGATGCCTATAACAACCTTCGGGGAGCCGGAGACGGCAGCGGAGACAGTGCGCGCGGCCTTTGGGCGCAGCGGGACTGGTTTGCGTACCTGTGCGCGGATGACGCGTTCATGCAGCGCGTATCTGCACGCTGGCAGGAGGTTTATCCGATCACGGAAAACCTGATTCGGGACAACGAGCTGGGCATGAACCGCATTGACGAGCTGATCACGCGCTGCCGCAGCAGCATCGATAAGAATTTTGCGCGGTGGGATGTGAGCACACGGTATTCGGCCTGGGAGCTCCGCGAGTGTTTTGACACCTACGACGCTGCGGCGGAGCACCTGAGAAGCTGGCTGATTCGCCGGATCGACTGGCTGTCAGCCGCGTTTGCCGGATATGACAGGGAAATGGAGGAATGAGGCATGAACTTCAGTGCAGAGATGATGCCAGGCATCACGCTGCTGGCCGCTGGCGCGTTCCTCGGCTTTTTCGCGGACGGCGTATGCAAAAACAAAAAGAACGTACAGCCCATGCGCCTGCTGGGCACGTTTCTGGCTTTTGCCGGCGCCATCCTGGTTTTTATCAGTTAATTATCTTCTGATCATCAGAAAGGGAGTTTAGCGTATGGAAATGGAAAAGGTCTACAACCCGCAGGCCATCGAAGGTGACCTGTACAAGGAGTGGGAGGAGTCCGGCGCGTTCACCGCGCACCGCGTGGAGGGCAAGAAGCCCTTTACCATCGTGATGCCGCCGCCCAACATCACCGGCCAGCTGCACATGG
>CAMFCQ010000098.1 GCA_945948915.1 uncultured Clostridia bacterium
ATCTCTCGTGTCTAATTCCTGTGTCCCCCGTGTCCAATTTTTGTTGACTAGTGCAAACTTCGCGAATCTCCTTAAGTCCAAAGGTCGCAACTGTATGAGGAACTTGGTAAATCTCCTTGGGTCCAGGGTCGCAACCCTGGTCGTTTGCAGGGGGGAAGGAGAGTCCAGAGAGGCTTGGGGGGAGAATCGAAACTCCCCCCAGTCTCTCTGGCCCCAGCGGAGCGCGTTCCCCTTCAGCAGCAAATTCAATTCAAGTATCTTGTTAGTGAGCTTTAGCTCCCTAATGCGCCGCTTCTCCCTATATCTGATCATAGGGAAAAGGAGCTGCCTCCTCATCAAAAGAGACAGCTCCTTTTTTCGTATGGATGTGGTTTACTCGACGGTGATGTCAACTGTCTTGGCGGCAGCATCCGCCTGCTCGATGGCGGTCAGAATGTCGCCGTGCGGGTCGCGCAGCGCCATAGTGGCGGTGGAGATGGCGTCCATCTCGGCCTTCTGCTCGTCGGTCATGGTCTCGTACTTGGCGATGTCCGCTTCCTTGGTGGAGGTGCCATGCAGCGCGCGGCCGTTCACGTCGGAGAAGCAGGCCGCCACCCAGGCGGAGATCTCCTCGGTGGTCCTGCCGATCATCGCGCTCTCGTAGGTGGTCATCTCGCCGACCCAGGTGTCGGAGTTCATCTTGTACTTGCTGCCCAGATCGCGCTTGGTCTTAAAGGCGGAAATCTGCGCGATGAAGCTCTCCTCGGTCTGCGTCCAGACCTCGTCGACCTTGCCGTCGGCGTCGATGTCCGCGTTGTAGCTCTGGCCCGGCCAGCCGGTGAAGGCGTTGTCGTCCGCGCCGTCGTGGTTCGGGGTGATGACCTCGAGCACGTCCGCATACATATCGACGACCTTGCCGTCCGCGTCATAGCAGACCGCGGCGACGGACGTGTTGAAGCTGTAGCACGGCACATCCTGATCGTCCTTGCCCGGGCCAAGGCGCGGCATCACGTTCACGCCCAGACCGATCCTGGCGATGCTCTTCACGTCGCGCATCGGGATGGCGTTGGCCACGGCCTTGCGGATGGCGGCGAGGATGTCGCCGTGCGGATCGGTGAGGGACATGGTCGCGCAGGAGATCGCGTCGTTGACGGTCTTCTCCTCGTCAGTGAGCGCGGAGAACTTCGCCACGTCCGCTTCCTTAGTGGAGGCGGCAGTGATCGGGCGGCCGTTCACGTCGGAGCAGTGCTTGGCATACCAAGCGTCGATCTCCTCGACAGTCTTGCCTACGAAGAAGCTCTCGAAGATGTCCATCTCCTGCTCCCAGGTGCCGGAGTTCATCTTGTAGTCGCTGCCCTTCTGGCGCTTGCTCAGCCAGGACAGGGTCTCGGCGGTGAAGATCTCCTCGGTCTCCTCCAGCAGGCCGTCCACAACGCCGTCGCCGTCCGCGTCGCTGTTGTAGCTCTGGCCCGGCCAGCCGGCCATGAAGTTGTCGCCCTCGTTGGACTCGTCATGGTTCGGGGTGATGACCTCCACGATGTCCACCTCGAGATCGACGATGCGGTCCTCGCTGTCCACGATGGCGTAGGCGATGACCTCGTTGAAGGAGTACACCGGAACCTCATTGGCGTCCTTGCCCGGGCCCAGGCGCGGGGTGCCGACCACGCCGATGCCGTGCTTGAGGCCGCTGGCCGTCACGGCCTCCACGGCCGTCTCCTCGGCAGTTTCCTCGATGCCCAGGGCATTCTTGACCGCGGCGAACGCGCCGTTGCAGGTCCAGGTCGCGCCAGCCACGCCATCCACGCCGTCGATTCCGCCCGCGGCCACAATGGCCTCGGTCAGGGTTTCCAGCGCCGCGCCGCCGATGGCCGGGGTCTCGGCATCGCCGGTCAGGGTGAGGGCGGTGATGGCGCCGCTTTCGACGGTCACTTCCGCCTTGATCGGGCCGCCAAAGCCCTCGGCTTCGCCGGTCAGGGTCTCGGCCATGCCCGCCGCGGCGGCGGTGAGCGCTAGCACGAGCGCCATGACGAGCGCAAGCAGCTTCTGGTTCTTCATAGGATCAACCTCCGTTTCTCTTTGGCTTGTTGTTCACGAACTTCGGACAACAGCCTCTGCCTTCATCATAAAGCATATTTGTGTCAAAACTGTGTTTTGGCACGGGAAATTTTCACATGGTTTGACAGATTCTGGACAACGGGCCTGATTGGGCCGCAGAAAGCGCGGCGCTTATTCGGTCATCGAACCCTGCATGTTCCTGGACGCGATGCGCTTCATGGACGGAACGGAGAGGACGCAGACCAGAATGGTCAGCACGTCGGCGGCGGGCTGGGAAGCATAGATGCCGGCGATGCCGAACAGCCTGGGCAGAACCAGAATGAAGGGGATGTAGAACAGGCCCTGGCGGATGACGGAGAGGAACAGGCCGTACCGGGATTCGCCGATGGTCTGATAGGTGATCGTCATCATGTAGCACAGGCCGAACGCGGGGTACAGCGCCATCTGGGCAGTCAGCAGCCAGCGGCCGTAGTCCACAATCACGGGATTGCTGTTGAACAGCAGAATGAGCGGCCTGGCCAGCAGGATATAGACGGCTTCGACCAGAACGGTCAGCAGCAGCGCGCCCTTGAGCGCAAAGCGCACCGACTGGTGGAAGCGGTCGTCATCCCGGGCGCCGAAGGCGTAGGAGGCTACCGGCTGATAGCCCTGCATGAAGCCCATGATCACATAGCAGCCGATGAGGATCAGCCGCTGCACCACGCCGTAGGCGGCGATGATCTCGTCGGACTGGGGCAGCGAGGCGGCGGCGATGTTGGTCAGCGAGGCGGCGACGGACAGGCAGATCTGAATGACCGCCGTGGGGATGCCGATCATGGCGACATCCTTGATGAAGCTCCAGCCGGGGCGGAAGGTTTTCATCTTGATCTTGATGACGGAGCGGCCGCTGCTGTAGAACCAGACCAGGATGAAGAAGGTGACGAACTGGGACACGGTGGTCGCCAGAGAAGCGCCGGCCACGCCCAGATTCAGGCCCCAGTCAAACATGAAGACCGGATCCAGCAGGATGTTCAGCGCAGCGCCGGTGATGACGGCGATGGAGGAGATCCTGACGGAGGACTCCGCGCGGGCGGCGCAGTTCATGCTCTGGGCGGGCAGGTTGGCCAGCGCCGCGATGAACATCCAGAACGCGTAGTCCTTCGCCAGCGGCAGGGACGCCTCCGAGGCGCCGAAGGCGCGCATCAGCGGATCGATGAACAAGAGGCCGCCGATGCACAGCACGACGCCGATGATCATGGAAATGCCGATGACGGTCGTGACCGTGCGGCTGGCGCCGCCTGTGTCCTTGGCGCCCAGCTGGCGGCCGGCCTTGGACGGATGCATGTCGGCGAGGATGGATTGGGTATTCGCGGCCTTTGCGGACATTTTCGGTGCCTTCTTTCATACACGATAATAGACCATATGGTCTGTATTTGGGGAGTATAGCATAAACAGACCGTCCGGTCAACATCGTGAATGAAAAAGTCAGCATAACAACGCCCCGTGAAGCGGGTGACCTCACGGGGCGGAAAGGGTTATGTTCGGGCAATCAGCCCGTAGAGCATGGTATGGAAGGTCTGGCGGCACAGCCGGTTGTGCAGATCCGCCTGCCGGTCCTGTGGCCCGGCGTTTTTCAGGTAGGTGCTCACGCAGTCCTCAAAGACGCGAAGCTGGCGGACGGCGTCCGGGATGCTGATGCCCTCGGCCAGCGTTTCCTTTTGCAGAATGGCGGTGAGCAGGGTCTCGTTCAGCGCGTCAAAGGGGACGCGGCATGCGGCGATGGCAGCGTGCAGGCGCTCGGGCGCATTGACCACGGCGTCGCAGAACAGGCGCTGATGCTGCGGATGCTCACCGAAGTAGCGCAGGCGCGCGTCGAAATACTGATCCGGCGTGACCGTCTGCGCGCTGAGCTGGCTGGCCAGCGCAGCGGTCAGGTCCTGAAAGCAGCGCTCCACACAGGCCAGGTACAGCGCGTCCTTGTCCGCGTAATAATGGTACAGCAGTCCCTTGGAGATGCTGCCGGCGGCGCAGAGAGCGTTTACGGACGCGCCCGCATATCCCTGCGCGGTAAACTCCGCGAAGGCGTAGGACAAAATGTGCTCCCGGCTCTTCCGGTTTTTTTCCTCCTGCTTCATGGGCATGCCTCCTCTCGTGCGGGCCGTACAACAGCATGGAAACGGATGTCCATCATGGGAATGACCGGCCGGATGCTGTCTTACCGAATCGTCAAGGCAAGCTCGACCTCATCCTCATCTTCTGTGCCGGTGTATGCAAAGCCCATTTGTGTGTACAGCGCCAGCGCATTTGAGTTGCTTTTGCTGCAGGTCAGCGCAACTCTATTGGAATCGCCAAACGGTTTCTGCCTGATATACCCCAGGACGAGCTTCATCGCTGCCTTCCCATAGCCTTTGCCCTGGCAGGAAGCATCGATCATCATATGCCAGATATCGTATTCCGGGATATCATAATCATAAATCACCATCACATACCCGATGACCTTCCCGTTGTCAAGAATGGCAAAGGGCTGACACTGCGTCCGATAGACATATGCCTGTGCGAGACTGCGGATCGGATGGGATACGAATCGCTCCTGGCCCTCGCCCAGCTTCAGATTGAACACATCCAGGAAATTGTTTTCATCAACCGGCTTCAAACAAATGTTCACGATAAGCACCTCTTCTATGAATTCGGATTGCGGATACGCTTTGCCGGGATTCGGCGCAGCGGAACAACACGGAGAATGCCGCGATTTGCAGACAGGCCTGCCCGGTTACAGAACCTTGCGCCCGTCCACGTACTTGGCGGCGACCTTCGCGCCGCCCAGATACGCGCAGCGCTCGATGCGCTCCATCGGGGAGAAGGCGCGCAGGTTCCGGTTCGCGCTGTCGTCGATGACCACGGCGTCAAAGGCATAGCCCGGCTCGAACAGGCCGACCTTGCCGAAGAACCTGCCGCCGCCCGCGGTGGCCATGTACAGCGCCTCGGGCAGGGTGAGCGGCTTTTCGATGGAATCGACACAGCGCCAGCGCAGCTTGCTCACCTGTACGGCGGACGCCATGACGGCAAAGAGGTCGAGCGTGTGGCCGCCGGCCACGTCGCTGCCCAGGCCGATCTCGTAGCCCTGGCGCAGATAGCGCGCGGCAGGCGCGATGCCGGCGATGACGTTCTCGTTGCTGGTGGGGCAGTGCGCGATGAAGACGCGGCCGTCCTTCATCATGCGCTCCTCCTCCTCCGGGCAGTAGATGCAGTGCGCCATGATCGTCGGGCAGCTGCCGCCGAACAGGCCGTAGCGCGCATAGGTGTCGGCGTACGTCTTTGCGTCCGGGCAGAGCGATTTGACCCATTCGATTTCCGACGGACTTTCGGACAGGTGGCTCTGCATGGGCACGCCGTATTCCCTCGCCAGCTGGCCGAGCTTTTCCATGTACGCGTCGGTCACGCTGGGCGTAAAGCGCGGGGTGAGGATCGGGTGCACGCGCGCATAATCGGCCGCCCGGCAGGCGTCGAGCCAGCGGCGGGTCTCCAGCGCGCCGTTTTCCGGCGTGTGCTCGGAGTAATCCGCCGGACAGTTGCGGTCCATGGCCAGCTTGCCGACGTACGCGCCCAGACCCGCCGCGTCCAGCTGGCGCATGAGCTCCAGCGTCGCGTCCGTGTGGATCGTGGCGAAGATCGCGGCGCGGGTGGTGGCGGTGTGCAGCAGGTCGCGGGTGAAGACCCCGTAGTAGGCCTTCGCGTGTTCGAGGTCGCGGTAGCGCGCCTCCTCGGGATAGGTATAGCGGTTCAGCCAGTCGATCAATTCCAGATCCATCGCCGTGCCGCAGTAGCTGTACTGCGGGGCATGCAGGTGCAGGTCGCTCATGCCGGGGAGGATCAGGTGGTCGCCGCAGTCGGCGACGGGGATGCCGGCAAAGCGCCCGGGCAGCGCGTCAAACACGCCGGCGACCTTCCCATCCTCGCAGACGAGGAAGCCCTGACGGGTGCGCAGCGCGCCGATTTCGGGCGTGTCAATGATGAGCCCCTTGAGGGCAAGTGTCTCGTTCATGGGTTCCATCCTTGTTCATAAAGAAACGGACGGCTGAAGACCGCCCGTGTGCAAAGCTTCAAGAGCGCGCGAAGTGAAGAAGGGAACGGCGGCGAAGAACCTCATCCGTCAATCCTTCGGGTTGCCGCCTTCCCCAGAGGGGAAGACTTATGCGGCAGCCCAACGTTTCTTCCTCAGTTCAGCGGGCGGATCAGGATGAACGGCGTGAGCTCGGCGCCCTGACCGGAGGGGTTGTCCCGCATCGCATCCTGAATCTGATCGTCGGTGAGCGGGAAGTTCGTGGCCTTGCCCAGCTGGTTCTGGTCAAAGTCGTTGGCGTCCATAACGACGGTGGGCACGCCGGTGGCAGCGTAAAGCGCGTCGCACAGCTGCACCGGATTGGACGGATTGATGACGCCCATCGTGTGATACTGCTCAAAGGAGGAATCCGGGTAGAAGCCGTCGATGCCCGCGACGTCGTGACCGCAGATCTTGTAGAACAGGCCGCGCACACCGAAGGGGCGGGTGACGGCGGAAACCGCGGCGGCCAGAAGCACGCGCGGCAGGCCGCAGATCTCGATGGTCAGCTGCATCTTGTAGGGCTGGTGCATGCCGATGCCGGTGGAGTTGTGGCCGGCGAACGGCGAGAGCAGACGCGCCCAGAAGCCGGGGTGCGTGTCCTCCAGCGTGCGCACGTTGCCGGTGCACATGCCCATGACCTTCGCGGTGAAGGAGAGGCAGTCGCCCTCCCTAAACAGCGGCAGCACATAGCGGCGCACGAGCTCCGCCTGATCCTCGTTCGGCTGAACGAAATGGGTCTGAATCGCGTAGCGCTGATAGCGGCGGCCGTCCCTGCCCTCCAGGATGCCGCGGTCAAAATAGATCACGCCGTCTTTTTCACAGCGCGTGGATTCCACATTTCTAGAAGCGCCCATATTTGCCTCCCCGGCCGAATCCGGCCTTTCGTCATTCACAGCGGATCACCTGCCTTTTTTCGTAGGGTGTCCGCTTTTTGAAGGGTTTATCAGAATTCCTTTATTGTACATGATGCGCGGGGGATTGTCAATTTTTCCCGCTCGAAGCGGCGCAAAATTCCGGCGAGGAGGCATAAAGAAGAAGGAATGGGAAAAACAAGGTTGCAAAACGCAGGCATTTGGGCTATAATCCGACGGGTAGAGAATTTTCGGCGCGTGCCGATTTGGAAAGGAAGATTTGAACATGCTGGATATCAATATGCTCCGCAAGACGCCGGACGTCGTGCGCGAGAATATGAAGAAGAAGTTCCAGGATCACAAGCTGTATCTGGTGGATGAGGTCATCGACCTGGACCGCAAGAACCGCGAGGCCATGCAGCAGGCCGACGCCCTGCGCAACCAGCGCAAGGTGCTCTCCAAGGAGATCGGCGGCCTGATGAAGCAGGGCAAGAAGGACGAGGCGGAGGCCGTCAAGGCGAAGGCCGCCGAGATGGCGGACGAGCTGGCGCGCCTGGAGAAGCTGGAGGAGGAATACGCCGAGGAGATCAAGAAGCGCATGCAGGTGATCCCGCAGATCATCGACGACAGCGTGCCCATCGGCAAGGACGACAGCGAGAACGTGGAGATCGAGCGCTTCGGCGAGCCGTTCGTGCCGGACTTTGAGATCCCGTATCATGTCGAGATCATGGAGAAGCTCGCCGGCATCGACATCGATTCCGCGCGCAAGACCTCCGGCAACGGTTTCTACTATCTGGTGGGCGACGTTGCCCGCCTGCACAGCGCGTGCCTGTCCTACGCCCGCGACTTCATGATCGACCGCGGCTTCACCTACTGCATCCCGCCGTACATGATCCGCTCCAACGTCGTGACCGGCGTCATGTCCTTCGCGGAGATGGAGAACATGATGTACAAGATCGAGGGCGAGGACCTGTACCTGATTGGCACTTCCGAGCACTCCATGATCGGCAAGTTCATCGACACCATCCTCACCGAGGATCAGCTGCCGCAGACCCTGACCAGCTACTCTCCCTGCTTCCGCAAGGAGGTCGGTGCGCACGGCATCGAGGAGCGCGGCGTCTACCGCATCCATCAGTTCGAGAAGCAGGAGATGATCGTCGTCTGCAAGCCGGAGGATTCCATGATGTGGTACAACCGCCTCTGGCAGAACACGGTGGACTTCTTCCGCAGCCTGGACGTGCCGGTGCGCACGCTGGAGTGCTGCTCCGGCGACCTGGCCGATCTGAAGGTCAAGTCCTGCGACGTGGAGGCCTGGAGCCCGCGCCAGAAGAAGTACTT